>NZ_CAMCVG010000148.1 GCF_945881795.1 Rhodoferax sp. OV413 | reverse complement strand
GTTGTTTTTGAAGTACTTCGACTTTCTGTCGATTGGTACCAACGACCTGATCCAGTACACCCTGGCCATCGACCGCGCCGACGAGTCGGTGGCGCATTTGTACGACCCGCTGCACCCTGCCGTGCTGCGACTGGTGGCCGACACCATTGCGGAGTGCCGCGCGCAGGGCAAAGACGTGAGCGTGTGTGGCGAGATGGCTGGCGACGTGAGCCTCACACGGCTTTTGCTGGGCTTGGGCTTGCGCAGCTTTTCGATGCATCCGGCACAAATTCTGGCGGTCAAGCAGGAAATTTTGCGCGCTGACACCAGCAAGCTGACCGACTGGGCGCGCCGCGTGAGCACCGCGGAGGAGCCGGCCCTCGAAATCGCCAGCGCCCAACTCTGAGCCTGCCGAAACGCGTCAGTCGCTATATTTTTAATAGCTGCTCGCGCAATACCAGTGTGGGTTAGAGCCCGATTTGGCTTTAAATTTCAGACTCTGGCGCGAGAACCCAGCACCGCAGCGCCCACAATCAAGGCCGCCGCAACCGCCACATGCAGGCTCGGCCACTCTCCGCGCAGCCACAACAGCCCCAGCGTGGAGAGCAGCGGCGTGAGGAAAGACAGCAGACCGATGCTGCGCGCATCACCCCGCTTGAGCGCCGCATCCCACAAATAGAAGGCAGCACCCAGCGGGCCCAGACCCAGCGCGATCAGAAGCTGCCAGTCGCCCCCGCTCAGACTCACCGCCGGCTCCAACAACCAGTGACACGCCAGCGACAGGGTGCCCGATACCAAGCCGAATAAACCAATCGCCGCACTTGGAAAAGCGCGCACCCGCTGCGTCAGCAGCGAGTAACTCGCCCACACAAACGCCGATGCCAAGGCCGGCAGATAGCCCCAGGCCCAAACTCCAAGGCCTTCGCCCCCGAAATCGCGCCCGCCCGTAATGGCAAGGGCCGCGCCTGCAAAGCCCAACAACGCAGCCGCCACATGCAGCACCTGCAGCCGCATCCCGGGCAAAAACAACGGGGCCATCAGCACAATGCCCAACGGCCAGAGGTAATTCACCAAATTTGCCTGCACCGGCGGCGCGTGCCGTAGCGCGATGAAAAGCAGAAAGTGAAAACCAAACAGCCCGTACACGCCCAGGACCAGCGTGCCCATGGGCACCTTCCAGCTGCTAAGCCTCCAGCCCGAGAGCGGAATGCCAATCAGGCTCCCGACCAGCAATCCGATGCCGGTGAGCAGGAAAGGCGGCACATGCTGGAGCGCCACGCCCAGGGGCGCCAAGCTGCCCCACAACACGATGGCCCCCAGTGCCAGTCCGTTGGGCAGCGATACGGCCCGCGGAGCAGCACGCAACGTCATGTTGTAGCAGCCTCAGGCCAGACGTTGGTCGGTGGAAGGCCGCTTCCAGAGGTTGATGCCGCCTTCCACCGCGTGGGCGTCAATCGCGGCCAGCTCGTCGGCGCTGAAATCCAGCCGGCTCAGCGCGCCCACCAGCTCCACAATGTGCGCAGGGCGGCTCGCGCCAATCAGGGCGGTGGTGACGCGCGCATCGCGCAGCACCCAGGCAATGGCCATCTGCGCCAGGCTTTGGCCGCGTGATTGGGCAATTTCATGGAGCGCGCGCACGTGCGCCAGATTTTGCTCGTTCAAGTGATCAGGCAGGAAAGAACCACCACCCGGACGGTTCATACGGGCATCGGCCGGCACGCCCTGCAGGTACTTGTCGGTCAAAAGGCCCTGAGCCAGGGGGCTGAAGGCAATGCAGCCCACGCCAGTGTCCTGCAGCGCGTCGAGCAGCTCTTCCTCGACCCAGCGGTTCAGCAGGCTGTAGGAGGGCTGGTGAATCAGCATGGGAACGCCCATGCTTTTCAAAATTGCCACCGCCTCGCGCGTTTTGGTGGCCGAATAGCTGCTGATGCCGGCATATAGCGCTTTGCCTTGCTGCACCGCGGTGGCCAGCGCGCCCATGGTTTCTTCCAGCGGGGTGTCGGGGTCAAAGCGGTGGCTGTAGAAGATGTCCACATAGTCGAGGTCCATGCGCTTCAGGCTCTGGTCCAGGCTGGCCAGCAGGTATTTGCGCGAGCCGCCGCCCTGGCCGTAGGGGCCGGGCCACATGTCGTAGCCGGCCTTGCTGGAGATGATCAGCTCATCGCGGTAGGGCCGGAAGTCGCGGCGCATGTGTTCGCCGAAGTTGGTTTCCGCACTGCCGTGGGGCGGGCCGTAGTTGTTGGCCAGATCAAAGTGGTTGATGCCGAGGTCAAACGCAGTGCGCAGCATGTCACGCTGGGTTTGAAACGGCGTGGCATCGCCGAAGTTGTGCCACAGCCCCAGCGACACCGCGGGCAGTTGGAGGCCGCTTTTGCCGCAGTAGCGGTAGGGAACGCGACCGTCATAACGGCCCGGTGCTGCTTGGTGCATGGTGCGATCTCCAGGGGGGGTGAACATGAACGACGGCCGGTAGGGTCAAAACACCGGACTGTATTTCTGGCCGCAATTGTGGGGCTGGCCCAGAGGGCGGATCTTCAGCGGGTGCTGTGGCCGAGCGCGTGCCCCGCCTGCACATCGGCGTGGTAACTCGAGCGAACCATGGCGCCCACCGCCGCATGCTTGAAGCCCATTTTGTAGGCTTCGGCTTCGAACATCTTGAAGGTGTCGGGGTGGACATAGCGGCGCACCGGCAGGTGGCTGGTGCTGGGCGCGAGGTACTGGCCGATGGTCAGCATTTCGATGTCGTGCTCGCGCATGTCGCGCATGACTTCCAGGATCTCTTCATCGGTTTCGCCCAGCCCGACCATCAAGCCGCTCTTGGTGGGAACGTCGGGGAACAGCGCCTTGAATTTTTTCAGCAAGTTCAGGCTGAACTGGTAGTCGGAGCCGGGCCGCGCTTCTTTGTAGAGGCGGGGAATGGTCTCCATGTTGTGGTTCATCACGTCGGGCGGCGCTGACTTCAAAATTTCCAGCGCCCGGTCGTCACGGCCGCGGAAGTCTGGCACCAGCACCTCGATCTGCGTTGCGGGCGAGAGCTCGCGCGTCTTGCGGATGCACTCCACAAAGTGGCCTGCGCCGCCATCGCGCAGGTCATCGCGGTCTACGCTGGTGATGACCACATAGTTCAGCTTGAGCTGGGCAATGGTCTTGGCCAGGTTGTCCGGTTCGTTCACATCCAGCGGATCAGGCCTGCCGTGACCCACATCGCAAAACGGGCAGCGGCGGGTGCACTTGTCACCCATGATCATGA
>NZ_CAMCVG010000147.1 GCF_945881795.1 Rhodoferax sp. OV413 | reverse complement strand
ATGATCTGCTCGGACTCCAACTTGCCGGCCTGACGGGCGAAATCCGTTGCGCTCAGGTCCTTGTCGTTTTTCAGCGTAGGGTCAGCGCCGGCTTCCAGCAGCAACTTGACGCCCGATGCGTTGCCATACATCGCAGCCATCATTAAAGGCGTGGTGGCGTTGGGAGACGCCGCATCGATATAGGCAAAGTTGTCCAGTAAAAACTGCATGACCGCTGTGTGGCTATTGGTCGCTGCATAGTGCAAAGGCGCCCATCCTGGCTTGTTGACATCCGCATCCAAACCAATGAGCTGCCTGCACAGCTCCAAATTCCCGACAAACGCGGCCAACATCAGAGCGCTCTCATCCTGCGGATTGCGGGCTTCGACCTTGATGCCGCGCTGGCGCAACAACAGCTGAACCGACTTGGGCGCAGGAACACGAATAGCCACCATCAAAGCTGGCACGCCCTTGGGGTTAATCGTGTTCGGGTCAAAGCCGCGTGCCAATAATTGCTGCAAGACGGCTACATCGTCCTTCTCAATGGCAGTGAAAAAATCCTCATAAGAACCGGCCTGGCCCGGCAGCGCGAAGACCAACAGCAAGGCGGCAGACACTACGCGACGACTCAGACGCACGGTGCAACCCCAAATAGTGTGTCGAAATTGCGGCTGGTAAGTATTGCCATCTCTTCCACATTGCTGTCCTTGAGCTCCGCCAACGCTTGTGCAACGAAGGGCACATACGACGGGTTATTGGTTTTGCCCCGGTACGGAACCGGAGCGAGATACGGGCTGTCAGTCTCAATCAACAGACGGTCCATGGGGACCATGCGCGCCACATCGCGAATGGACTGCGCCGACTTGAAGGTCAAAATTCCCGAAAAAGAGATAAAAAAGCCCAAATCGAGCGCCTGCCTGGCCACATCGGCATCCTCGGTAAAACAATGGAAAACGCCGCCTGCACTTTGCGAATCCGCACACTCGCCCTCCTCTCGCAGGATGCGCAGCGTGTCTTCGGAAGCGTTGCGGGTGTGAATCACCAAAGGCTTCTGCAGCGCGCGCGCGGCCCGGATATGCAGCCTGAAGCGATTACGCTGCCACTCCATATCGGCCACCGTACGCACGCCCAAACGGTAGTAATCCAAGCCGGTCTCGCCAATGGCAATGACCTTGGGCCGGCTACCAATCTCGAGCAGGGTTGGCAGATCGGGCTCCATCACGCCCTCGTTGTCAGGGTGCACTCCAGCGCTGGCCCAGAGGTAATCAGCGCCCTGGGCAAAGGTGTGGACGGTTTCAAACTCTTCCAAGGTAGTGCAAATACACAGGGCGCGGGTGACATTCGCGTCTGCCATAGCCTGAGCGATGGCGGGCCAGTTGCCGGCCAGCTCAGGAAAGGTCAAGTGGCAATGAGAATCTGTGAACATGAATAACCGGCGAGGTTAGGGCCGACGCGGCAGGCAAGGTCTGCGCAGGCCCTGATAAACAAGATGGGCCTAAACGGTCTGGGTCGGACGGTCGGAGTTCAGGTGGGCGCCCAGAATTTCTTCGATTTTGATTTTCAGGCCCCGCGACTTCTCGTCGGTTGGAAACTGCACACCCACCCCCTGGGTGCGTCCGCCCGCCGCCTTGGCCGGCGTGACCCAGGCCACGCGGCCTGCCACCGGATGACGCTGCGGGTCTTCCGGCAAAGAGAGCAACACATAGACATCGTCGCCCAAAGCGTATTCCCGCGTGGTGGGAATAAACACGCCGCCATCGGTAAACATCGGGATGTAGGCGGAGTACAGGGCCGCTTTTTCCTTGATGGAGAGCTGAATCACGCTGGGGCGCGCGCTGGATGTGGGTGGGCTGCTCATAATTTTCTCGAGTTGCCGGAGTTTAGGACGGTTTGCGCCTGAGAGACAAGCGCCTCACTCATCAAACCGGCGTTAAAGGGATGGTCCACAGTTTTCATGGCCTCCGCCAGTTGCTTTGCCCAAGCTGCCAGATCTCCAAGGGCTGGATGCAACCCCTTCAAGGCCGCAGCTTGAAAAAACCGCGGTGCGGCGCCCGCGTCCATCACCATCAGGTCATGGCAGAGCTTATGGGCCGCATCCAGCAGCTGCGGCGCGGTCCAATCTTTGAATGCAGCCACCTGCCCCTGCGCAAAGGCCTGCGGCACCTGTGGCCAGACCTGCAGGGCGATGCCGGCCATGGACAGCGCCATATCCGGCCGTCCGCCTGCAGCCTGCAACGCCGGAGCGATGGCAGCTGAGTCAACCCCCTGCTGCGCCAACCATTGGGTGGCTTCGTCTCCCGCGGGCCACTGCATGGTGTGGCTGATACAGCGGCTGCGGATGGTGGGTAAGAGCTGGTGCGCCGACTCGGTGGCTAGTACAAACCGCAGGTTGCCGGCCGGTTCTTCGAGGGTCTTGAGGAGTGCGTTGGCGGTGACGTTGTTCATGTTCTCGGCAGGAAACACCAGCACCACCTTGCCGGCGCCCCGCGCGCTGGTGCGCTGCGCGAACTCCACCGCGTCGCGCATGGCGTCGATCCGGATTTCCTTGCTCGGCTTGCGCTTTTTCTCGTCGATGTCGCTCTGCGCCTTCTCCGACAGGGGCCAGCCCAGCTCCAGCATGATGGTCTCTGGCATCAAAACGCATAGATCTGCATGGGTCCGCACGTCCACCGCATGGCAGCTCGGGCAGGCTCCGCAGGCGCCCATCGGAGACGGCATGTCGCACAGCCAAGCCCGCGCCAGGGCCAGGGCAAGCTGGTAATGCCCGAGACCTGAAGGCCCCTGCAGCAGCCAGGCATGGCCGCGCTGAGCGAGCAAGATTCGCGTTTGCCGCTGAATCCAGGGCGCCGCCACGAACTGCGGGGCCTCGCTCATGCCGCCAACCAGCCGCGTTCGCGCAGCGCCGCCATGACATCCTGCCGCACCTGCTCAGGGAGCTGGTCGGCGTTGATGCGGGCAAAACGCTGGGGCGCAGCGCTGGCACGACGGGCGTAACCGGAGGCTACCTGCTCAAAGAATGCTTGTGGCTGGGCCTCAAACTTGTCAGGCACCCGCGCGCCGGCCAGCCGCACGGCTGCCACCGCCGGTGGTAAATCGAACCAGATGGTGAGCTGCGGCAAGAGCAAGCCGCCGGAGTGCGCCGGCGCGCTCAGGCCAAGTGCCCGGGGGCTTGCATCGCCCTGAACCCAGTTTTCCAGCGTTTCCAGAATGCTCCAGTCAAAGCCCCTGCCGGCACCCTGGTAGGCAAAACTGGCATCGGAAAAACGGTCGCACAAGACCACCTCACCGCGCGCCAGAACAGGCGCAATCACCTG
>NZ_CAMCVG010000146.1 GCF_945881795.1 Rhodoferax sp. OV413 | reverse complement strand
TCCTGCCGCAAGACCGTCCTGTACCCAAGCGCTCACGCCGTTGCGGACCTGAGCCGTGACCTCCTGCAGCCGGTAATCCCCCCGATTTTCACAGGACCTAAAAGTAGAACGTTTATGCAGCCATGGCTAGATGCTGCTTTGGGGTGAAGTTCGTACTGCTGGCACAGCTGTGCCACGGTCTTGTCTTCGCGCAACGCCGCCAGCGCCACCTTGGCCTTGAACTCGGAATTGAAGACGCGCCGCGTACGACGTGCCGAGGCCTTCTTGCCCATATTGGACCCCTTGCCAGACCTACCATGGCCCGGCTTGATGCCCACATCATCCAATTGGCCGCGCTGTCCAGATTGGGCGGGCCACTTCTGGACGCCCTCATCACCGCACTGCGCTGAGGTGCGGTAGACGCGGCCCCACAAGAAAAACGGCACCCGAGGGTGCCGTTACTGACTGGGGATTCCATGCCAAATTGGCACCGGACGCCCGTGGGGTCTGCGTGAGCAGCTCCTAAATTAATAGTGATCGGCTTACGCCGCCTTCACCTTCAGGCGCCACGCATGCAACAAGGGCTCGGTGTAACCGCTGGGTTGCGCCATGCCTTTGAACACGAGGTCACAGGCCGCCTGATACGCCGCACCCTTGAAGTTGCCCACCATCGGGGTGTAGAGCTTGTCGCCGGCGTTTTGCTTGTCCACCTTGGCGGCCATGCGTTGGAAGGTTTCCTCCACCTGTGCTTTGGTGACCACCCCATGCTGCAACCAGTTGGCCATGTGCTGGCTGCTGATGCGCAGCGTTGCGCGGTCTTCCATCAGGCCGATGTCGTTGATGTCGGGCACTTTGGAGCAGCCCACGCCCTGATCCACCCAGCGCACCACGTAGCCCAGAATGCCTTGGGCGTTGTTGTCCAACTCGGCTTGCTTTTCAGCAGCGGTCCAGTTGGGGGTGGTGGTCACGGGGATGGTGAGCAGGCCGTTGAGCAGCTCGCCACGCACTTTTTCGTAGTTGGTTTTTTCCAGTTCCTTTTGCACGTCGCTGACCAGCAGCTGGTGGTAGTGCAGGGCGTGCAAGGTGGCGCCGGTGGGGCTGGGCACCCAGGCGGTGTTGGCGCCGGCCTTGGGGTGGCCGATTTTCTGGTCCAGCATCGCCTTCATCAGGTCGGGCATGGCCCACATGCCCTTGCCGATTTGCGCCTTGCCGCGCAGCCCGGACGAGAGGCCCACTAGCACGTTGTTCTTCTCGTAGGCGGCAATCCAGGCGCTGCTCTTCATGTCCGCCTTGCGGATCATCGGGCCGGCCTGCATGGCGGTGTGCATCTCGTCGCCGGTGCGGTCCAGGAAGCCGGTGTTGATGAAAGCCACGCGGCTCAGGGCTGCGGCAATGCAGGCCTTCAGGTTCACGCTGGTGCGGCGTTCTTCGTCCATGATGCCCAGCTTCACCGTGCTGTCGGGCAGGCCCAGCATCTGTTCAACGCGGCTGAACAGCTCGGCGGCAAAGGCGACTTCGGCCGGGCCGTGCATCTTGGGCTTGACGATGTAGACCGAGCCCTTGCGCGAGTTGCGGATGGCGTCCTTCTTGGTTTTTTGCAGGTCGTGCAGGGCGATGGTGGTGGTGACCACCGCGTCCAGAATGCCTTCGGGGATTTCGCGGGTGCTGCCATCAGCTGCGGTGTAGTGGATGGCCGGGTTGGTCATCAGGTGGCCCACATTGCGCAGGAACATCAGGCTGCGGCCGTGCAGCTTGACTTCCTTCGTGCCGTCTGCGCCTTGTCCGGCAGCGGTGTACACCCGGTCCGCGTTCAGGCCACGGGATAGGGTCTTGCCGCCTTTTTCAAAATGCTCCACCAGTGTGCCTTGCAGAATGCCCAGCCAGTTGCTGTAGGCCAGCACCTTGTCGTCCGCGTCCACCACGGCTACCGAGTCTTCCAGGTCCAGGATGGTGGACAGAGCGGCTTCGACCA
Source organism: Rhodoferax sp. OV413 (assembly GCF_945881795.1). Classification (GTDB taxonomy): domain Bacteria; phylum Pseudomonadota; class Gammaproteobacteria; order Burkholderiales; family Burkholderiaceae_C; genus Allorhodoferax. Next base: position 1,365 of record NZ_CAMCVG010000146.1, on the reverse strand, counting down.
CCAGATCGCTCACGCCCGCTGGGTCGGTCTTGCCGATTGGGGTGGTGCGGTTGATGATGATGTCCAGATGCAGGCCGTTGTGGATCACCAGCACGCTGCTGGGGCTCTTGGCGGCGCCCTGAAAGCCGACGAACTGGGCTTTGTCTTCCAGCTTGGTCGTGCTGCCGTCCTTGAGTGTGACCACGAGCTCGCCACCCTTGACGGCGTAGCCGGTGGAGCCCAGGTGTGAGCCCTTCTTCAAGGGCGCGCAGCGGTCCAGCACATGGCGTGCGTATTCGACGACTTTCTTGCCGCGCTTGGGGTTGTAGCCCACGACTTTCCCATTCTTCTGGGCCACTTTCTCGCAGCCCTTGTCTTCGCTGATGACGTCTGTTCCGTACAGCGCGTCATAGAGAGAGCCCCAGCGGGCGTTGGCCGCATTGAGCGCATAGCGGGCATTGAGCACCGGCACCACCAGCTGCGGGCCGGCCTGGGTGGCCAGTTCGGCGTCCACGTTTTTGGTGGTGATTTTCACCTTGGCGGGAGATGGCACGAGGTAGCCGATCTTTTCCAGCAAGGCCTTGTAAGCGTTCATGTCGCCGATGGGGCCAGGGTTGGCCTTGTGCCAGGTGTCGAGCTCGGTTTGCAGGCGGTCGCGTTCGGCCAGCAGCGCGATGTTCTTGGGCGCGAGGTCGGCGACGATGGCGTCAAACCCCTTCCAGAAGGCGGCCGGCGCAATGCCGGTGCCAGGCAGCACTTTGTCTTGAATAAAGCTGTGCAACACAGCGGCTACCTGGAGGCGGTGCTCCTGGATGCGATCGTTGGAGCGGGGGTTTGAGGTCGTCATGGGGGCCTTTCAAAGGAAGGAGCGGTCAACAAAAAAAGTCGCCGGAGCGACGCCCAGGCTGTGGGGGGACTGTATTCCATACTTTGCGCATTACTATATGGAAGAACATCAATCAATTCATGACTTTTACTAGCGTAGTTCATGCGTGACTCCCAAGAACCCACGGCGAGCGACCCGGATCTGGCGCGGCGCGACCTGCCGCTGGCCGGCATCCGCGTTGTCGAATTCACCCACATGGTGATGGGCCCCACCTGCGGCATGACTTTGGGTGATTTGGGCGCGGACGTGATCAAGGTCGAGCCCCTGGCGGGCGACAGCACGCGCACGCTCCTGGGCAGCGGGGCGGGGTTTTTCCCGCTTTTCAACCGCAATAAGAAGAGCATCGCGGTAGACCTCAAAAGCGTAAAGGGCCGCGAGATCGTGCTCAAGCTGATTGCCACTGCCGATATCGTGAGCGAAAACTTCAAAATCCAGACCATGCAAAAGCTGGGGCTGGACTACGCCTCGCTCAGCAAGCTCGACCCGCGCCTGATTTATGT
>NZ_CAMCVG010000145.1 GCF_945881795.1 Rhodoferax sp. OV413 | reverse complement strand
GCCGGCCGACGACCCGCCCGAGATGAAGTACTTGCACGAGCGGCGCCTGGCCCTGGGCGGCTACCTGCCCAAGCGCCGCGTCAAGGCCGACGAGAGCTTCACCGTGCCCGCCATCGACACCTTCAAGAGCGTGATGGAGCCGACCGCTGAAGGCCGCGAGATCAGCACCACACAAGCCTATGTGCGCTTTCTGACCCAGCTGCTGCGCGATCAGGCGCTGGGTCCGCGCGTGGTGCCCATCCTGGTGGACGAGGCGCGCACCTTCGGCATGGAAGGCCTGTTCCGCCAGATCGGCATCTACAACCCCGCAGGCCAGCAGTACACCCCGGTCGACAAAGACCAGGTCATGTACTACAAGGAAGACAAGGCCGGGCAGATTCTGCAGGAAGGCATTAACGAAGCCGGCGGCATGAGCAGCTGGATTGCCGCCGCCACCAGCTACTCCACCAGCAACCGCATCATGGTGCCGTTCTACGTGTACTACTCGATGTTCGGCTTCCAGCGCATCGGCGACTTGGCCTGGGCCGCAGGCGATATGCAAGCCCGCGGCTTCCTGCTGGGCGGCACATCAGGTCGCACGACACTCAACGGCGAAGGCCTGCAGCACGAAGACGGTCACAGCCACATCATGGCCGGCACCATCCCGAACTGCGTAAGCTATGACCCGACCTATGCCCACGAGGTGGGCGTGATCCTGCATCACGGCTTGAAGCGCATGGTGGAGAAGCAAGACAACGTCTTCTACTACCTGACCCTGCTGAATGAAAACTACCCTATGCCCGGCTTGATTCCGGGCACCGAGGAACAGATCATCAAGGGCATGTATCTCTGCAAGCCGGGAGCCGCACTGACCAAGAAGGCTCCCCGCGTGCAGCTGCTGGGCTCCGGCACCATCCTGCGCGAAAGCATTGCCGCGCAGGAGCTGCTGGAGAAGGACTGGGGCGTGGGCGCCGCTGTATGGAGCTGCCCGAGCTTCAACGAACTGACCCGTGACGGCCAGGACGCCGACCGCTGGAACCTGCTCCATCCGCTGGAGACGCCGCGGGTGTCGTTTGTGGCGCAGCAGTTGGGCAACTCCACCGGCCCGGTGATTGCGTCTACCGACTACATGAAGGCCTATGCGGAGCAAATCCGCCCCTACGTGCAAGTGGCGGGCAAGGGCGGGCGCAACTACAAGGTGCTGGGCACCGACGGCTTTGGCCGCTCCGACTTCCGCGGCAAGCTGCGCGAACACTTTGAGATCAACCGCCACTATGTCGTGCTGGCAGCTCTCAAGGCCCTGAGCGAAGACGGTGTCGTTCCGGTGGCCAAGGTGGCGGAAGCCATTGCCAAGTACGGCATCAAGACCGACAAAGTTAATCCGCTGTACGCATAAAAATTCCGGAGGCATAACATGGCATTGGTAGAAGTAAAAGTTCCGGATATCGGTGATTTCGACGAAGTCGCGGTCATCGAGCTGCTGGTCAAGGTGGGCGACACCGTGAAGGTGGAGCAGAGCCTGATCACCGTGGAGAGCGACAAGGCTTCCATGGAAATTCCCTCGAGCACCGTAGGCGTGGTCAAGGAAATCAAGGTCGCCTTGGGAGACAAGGTCAAAGAAGGTTCGGTGGTGGTGATGGTGGAGGCGGCGGGTGCAGCTGCAGCCCCGGTTTTGGAGGCAAAAGCGGCTCCAGCTCCCGCCGTATCTGCGCCGGCAGCTCCTGTTTCTGTAGCAGCTGCGCCGGCTCCGGTGGCGGCCCCCGCTGCATCCGGCCCGGTGGAGGTGCGCGTGCCCGACATCGGGGACTTTAAAGACGTTTCGGTGATCGAGCTGCTGGTCAAGGTGGGTGACACGGTCAAGGTGGAGCAAAGCCTGATCACCGTCGAGTCCGACAAGGCGTCCATGGAAATTCCGGCCAGCCACGCCGGTGTGGTGAAGGAAATCAAGGTCAAGCTGGGTGACACCGTCAACATCGGTGACCTAGTGGTGGTGCTGGAAGGCGCTGTCGGCGGCGTTCCAGCTACGGCTCCTTCAGCTGTGCAGGCGGCTCCTGCTGGTGCAGTGGCACCTACCGCACAAGCTTCCGCACAAGCCTCGGTCCAAGCCGTTGCAGCGCCCGCGCCAGCAGCCTCTGTGTCAGCGCCTGCTGCCTTGGTAGTTCCAGCGCATACGCCCGGCGGCGCCACGCTGGGTTTGCCCCATGCGTCGCCCTCGGTGCGCAAGTTTGCGCGCGAGCTGGGTGTGCCGCTCCACGAAGTCAAGGGCAGCGGCCTGAAGGGCCGCATCACCGAGGCGGACGTGCAGGCCTTTACCCGCGCGGTGATGAGCGGCTCGGTGCAAACCGCCGCGATTGCGGCGCAGGCCAAGCCCGCCGCCAACGACGGCGCCGGCTTGGGCCTGATTCCCTGGCCCAAGGTGGACTTTGCCAAGTTCGGCCCCATCGAGCGCAAGGAGATGTCCCGCATCAAGAAGATCAGCGGTGCCAACCTGCTGCGCAATGCGGTCATGATTCCGGCAGTCACCAACCACGACGATGCCGACATCACCGACCTCGAAGACTTCCGCGTCTCCACCAACCTAGAGACCGAGAAGGCCGCGAAATCCGGAGGCAATGTTGTCAAGGTCACCATGCTGGCGTTCCTGATCAAGGCTTGCGTGGCCGCGCTCAAGAAGTTCCCTGAGTTCAACAGCTCGCTCGATGGCGATGCGCTGATCTACAAGCAGTATTTCCACATCGGCTTTGCCGCCGACACGCCCAACGGCCTGGTGGTGCCCGTGATCAAAGACGCCGATAAAAAAGGCATCTTCCAGATCAGCGCCGAGATGGGCGATCTGGCCAAAAAGGCCCGCGAAGGCAAGCTGGGCCCGGCCGACATGAGCGGCGCGAGCTTCACCATCTCCAGCCTGGGCGGCATTGGCGGGCGTTACTTCACGCCCATCATCAATGCGCCGGAAGTCGCCATCCTCGGCGTCTGCAAGAGCCAGATGGAGCCCGTATGGAACGGCAAAGAGTTTGTGCCACGCCTGATGCTACCCCTGAGCCTGACTTGGGACCACCGCGTGATTGACGGCGCCGCTGCGGCCCGCTTTAACGTGTACCTGGGCCAGATCCTGGGTGACTTCCGCCGCGTGTTGCTTTAAGACAGGAACCAGATCATGGCAATCGTAGATATCAAGGTTCCGGACATTGGCGACTTCGACGAGGTCTCGGTCATCGAGCTGCTGGTCAAAGTGGGCGACACCATCAAGCCCGAGCAAAGCCTGATCACCGTGGAGTCTGACAAGGCCTCCATGGAGATTCCGGCCAGCGCCGGCGGTGTGATCAAGGAGATCAAGGTCAAGCTGGGCGACAAGGT
>NZ_CAMCVG010000144.1 GCF_945881795.1 Rhodoferax sp. OV413 | reverse complement strand
ACTTGCCCCGGTGCGGGGACGTCGGCAAACGGTGGACGGTCCTGGCCGCGCCAGCGCCACTGCGCGCGGGCCCGGACCAATGGGTTGAGATCATCAATGTGCATGGGCAGGCCTGACAATAGCAGTTCTGGTCAATATGGGCGGCAGGTCGATGCGTTGCGCAGGCTGTTTTTTTGCGAGGCAGTGCGTTGTCTCCATCGAACAACGCGCAGTCCAACAGTCACAAATCGTTAAGCTTTTGTGAATTCAGTCAGCTAGAAGTAGGAATATAAAGAGCAGAAAGAGCCAATGCTGAATGTAGAGAGCCTGTACGAGTCGCTGGCTTCGTCGTTTGCCCACAGCGGGGATGGGAAGTCCACCCTCATCACCCGGGCAGAGCAGCTTACGCGGTCGCAGGAGCCCGTGTCTCAGCATGTCACCTCTGAGGAATTGCGGCTCAAATTCACCGAGCATGTTGGCATGTCATCGGTCGTGGTGGTTGAGGACCGCCGGCCTATCGGCATGGTTAACCGCAACACCTTCATGGAGCAGTACGCTCGCCCCTACGCGCGCGAACTTTACGGCAGCAAGTCCTGCGTTCATTTTATGGACGCCAAGCCGCTGATTGTGGATGTCGGCACCCCGGTGGAGACCTTGGTCAGAGCCGCTGTCGAGTCCGGTGGCAAGGTGCTCACCGATGGGTACATCACCACCCAGCATGGCGACTACGCTGGCATCGGCTCGGGCTTTGACCTCATCAAAGCGATGTCGGAGATTGAGGCTGAAAAGACCCGCCAGTTGATGTCGTCCATCAGTTACGCATCGCTGATTCAGCGCAGTCATTTGGTGGAGTCGGATCAGGTTTTGCGCAACGACATTGGGGCCTACGCGCTGATGTGGCAGCCCCGCGATGTGGTGGGCGGCGACGCGTATTTTTTTCGCAAGGTTGGAGACGGCGTGTTCGGCTGCGTGTTTGACTGCACGGGGCACGGCGTTCCCGGCGCCTTTATGACGCTGATCGTGTTGTCCTTTCTGGAGCAGCAGGTTCATCCCGGGACCACCGGCATTCAGCCCGGCGAGTTGCTGGCCCAACTCAATGCCTATATCAAGCGCGTGCTGCGCCAGCCCGACCGGCACGCCAGCGACATGGCTAGGGGTGAAAAAAGTTCGAATGATGGCTTGGACGCCGCCATGTTCGTGCTCTCCGCCGATCAGCAGTCCATGCGTTTTGCGTCTGCCAAGCTGGTCTTGCTGCTGGCCCGAAAAGACGGCTCTGATGTAGTGCAAATCGATGGTGAGCGCATAGCCATTGGCTACTCCGACACGCTGTTAGCCAGCCGCTGGCCGACCCACGAAGTGACGCTGGGGCCGGACTGCCTGGTGGTAATCCCCACCGATGGCGTGATTGACCAGATTGGCGAGGCCAAACGCATTGCCCATGGTAAGAAGCGCTTGGTGCGGTTCCTGCAAGAAAACCGCGATGCCCGGGTGGCAGCATGGCTCTCCGATTTTGATGAAAACTTCACCGCCTGGCAGGGCAGACAAAAGCGGCGTGATGACGTCACGATGCTGGCCTTTCGCACCCCAGCATGAGCAGAGCATTTGTCCATGAGCGCTACCTCCATGAACCTCTCTGAATTCCAAGCCTTTCACGACCAGGCACTCTCTGCCGGCGTAGTGTTCTATCAAAAGGGCGAATTCACCAGCCCCGTGATTGCTGGTGCTGCCGAGGCGCTAAAAGGCCGCTTGCAGGAGTCCGGCGTTTCCGGTCCGATAACGCGCAAGTTGTTTTCTACTTTTGTAGAGATGGCGCAAAACATTCATCACTACGCCGCCCCCGAGCCCGATTCCGGTGTCCAGCCGCCAGTGGGGGCGGGCACTATCACGATCGTAAAAAGCGGTAACGACTACGCGGTGATTTGTGTCAATCGCATCGATGCCGACCAAATTCCGCGTATCAGTGAGAAGCTCGATCAGGTGCGCTCCATGAGCCTGGAAGAAATCAAAAAGGCCTACAGAGAGCAGCTTCACAATAACGCGCACTCAGAGGAAGACGCACTCTCCAAGGGCGCTGGTCTGGGCTGGCTCACCGTGGCGCGGGACGCGCGGCAGCCGCTGGACTACAGCTTCACCACCGACCCGGCCGGGGACGGGAAATTTAGTTTCTTCTCCGTCAAAGCGGTGATTTGACGGCCTAGCCGCACCTCATCATCACAACAAAATCGCCATGCCCGACATCTACGCCGCACGCACAACGTCGACCCCGTCGGTCGCGCTGTCCCTGGACACAAACCGCTTTGAGTTGCTCGGCGAGTGCTACCCCGAAAATTCGCTTCCCTTCTTTGCGCCCATCGTCAGCGCGCTCAAAGCGCATTTTGCGCAGGCCAGTCCCGCTCGTTTTGAGGCGCACTTTCACTTGCATTACGTCAATAGCGCCTCCACCAAGGGCCTGCAGAACATCATCAGCGTGCTCAATGATGCGGGTGCTGCCGGCACTGCCATTGAAGTCTTCTGGGCCTACGACCCCGAGGACGATGCGCTGGAAGACCTTGGCGCCGAACTGATGGAAGACTTCACCCATGTGGTGATGCACCGCCGGCATGTTTCCGCAGGCTCAGAAGACACCGGGGGTTGATGCGGTGCGCTTAATCCGAGCCCATGCCACGGCGGATACGCCGGAGGTGATTTTTGATCTTGCGGAGAACACGCTGCGCATCGTCGGCGAGTGCTATCCGGACAATGCGCTCGATTTTTTCGGGCCCCTGCTAGACCGGCTGAAACGACACTTCGCCAAGGGCGGAGTCCAGCGCTTTAGAGCACAAATTGACATCCATTACGTCAACACCATGGGCACCAAGGCGCTACAGAACGTGCTGGCCTGCCTCGATGCAGAGGCCGCCGCCGGCGTGGACGTGGAAGTGGTCTGGCTGCACGACCCGGAGGACGATGCGCTCGAAGAGTTAGGGCGCTACCTGCTGGAAGAATTCAAATCGTTGCGTGGGTTGATTTCGGCTCAGGCACGAATTTAAGAAGGGGAAGACGTATGGAAATTTATTGCATTGACGACGACATGATCAGCCGGATGGCGCTGCTGGACATTGTTCAGCCCATCGTCGGCGCAGGCGCAGAGCTGATTGAGTTCGACGGCGCTGTTGAGGCCTGGGCCCGCTTGCAAACCGCGGCCACGCTGCCTGCGCTGGTGTGCTGCGATGTGCGCATGCCCGAGATGACGGGGCTTGAGTTCCTGGAGAAGGTTCGTGGCGAACCGAAGACCCGCGATCTGCCAGTCTGCCTGATCACCTCGGCCAATGACCCTGAAACCATTAAAAAGGCCATGTCGCTGCAAGTGACAGGCTTCCTGATCAAGCCCTTCTCGCATGATGACGCGGTGACCCGGCTCAACAAGGTGCTGAGCGTGGTGCGCAACCGCCAGATGGAATCGCCCGCAGCCACCATGGCCCGTCTGAAGATTACCGCCGAGCGCTATTCGC
>NZ_CAMCVG010000143.1 GCF_945881795.1 Rhodoferax sp. OV413 | reverse complement strand
CGCTGCGCATTGCCCAAGAAGCTCAACATATGGCTTTGGAGTCTTTTAAAGAACGGTTCCAAAACGAAGTCTCGGGCCTGGAGTCCAAGTTGCGCTTGGAGCTGCAAGACATGGTGCAAAAGTCTGTAGAAGACGCCCTGAAGTACTCGGACCAAACCTCAGAGTTGCCGCCAGAGCCCAATACTGCGCCCTGACTCTTGCCGCTCTTTGATTTAACCGGTTCGCAACGGTTAGAATCCTCGGCTACTGGAGAGGTGGATGAGTGGTTTAAGTCACACGCCTGGAAAGCGTGCGTGGGGTAAAACCCACCGCGGGTTCGAATCCCGCCTTCTCCGCCAGTAACTGGTTTTAAGTAGTCCGATACAGGCCACTTTAGACCCTAAAAGCCCCTGCCCAAGGAGTTCTTAGTCTCATTGCTTAGCAGCGTGATGATCGGGATGAAAAAACTGAGGGCGCACTACATACATTTTGGCGTAGCGGAGGGACACATTCACGATCCCGGTGTTGTTGATCTCGCTGTCTTGCTCTATCAATTAAACAAATACCACGAACTTACAGCCTTTCTCCGTAAGGTCTTTCTCCAGATCATTGAGGAATTCTTCGTTTTTCATCTCGATCTTCTCTCTCTTACTTAATCGGCCTTGATGCCGGACTCCGCAATCACCTTGCGCCAGCGCTCCTGATCCGCCTTGATGAAGGCGCCGAATTCGCCCGGCGTGCCACCCGCAAATTCAGCGCCTTCGTCGTTCAGCTTTTTGATGAAGGCGGCGTCCTCTTTGGCGATGGCCAGCACTTCGCTGTTCAAGCGCTCGACGATGGCGGCCGGCGTGCTGGCAGGCGCCACCACACCGAACCACGTGCCGGTCACCAACGGCACGCCCTGCTCCTGGAAGGTCTGCACATCGGGCAGCAGCGCCGAGCGCTTGGCCGACGCAATGGCCAGCACCTTGACCTTGCCCGACTTCACATGCGGCAGCGAGGGCAACACGGTGGGAAATACCATGTCGGTTTCGCCCGACAGCGTCGACAGCATGGCGGGCCCGCCACCGCTGTACGGCACGCTCAAAAATTTCGTGCCCGACAACTGCTGGAACAACTCCGACACCAGGTGCGGCGTCGAGCCACTGCCGTAGGTGGCCGACGTCAACGCGCCGGGCTTGATCTTGGCCTTGGCCACGAGTTGCGGCAGGGTGTTGGCATCCGACTTCACATTCACCACCAGCACAGCGGGCGAGTTGGCCACGATGATCACGGGCGCGAAATCGCGCTCGATGTTGTAGGGCAGTGAGCGAGACAGGCCGGGACCAGTGGTGAACGACGAGCTGGCCATCAACAGCGTGTAGCCATCGGGCGCCGAACGCGCCACGAGCTGGGTGCCTATGGTGGTACCCGCGCCCGGTTTGTTCTCGACCACAATGGGTTGGCCTAGGCGCTGAGACAACTTTTCGCCGAGCAGGCGCGCGATGCTGTCCACGCCGCCGCCCGGCGCGAAGGGCACGATGAGTTTGATTGGGCGCGATGGATACGTCGACTGTGCAAAGCAGGCTAGCGGTGCGGTGGCGAGAAGTGCCAGCGCTGCGCAGGCAGTGCGGCGGGCGATGCGGAAAGTTGAAGGGGTCATGAACTGTCACTCGGTCTTGGGCAGATCGGCGATGTGCATTCCCGCATCGATCGCGTCGCATTTGATCACCTCGGCGCGCACGATCCTCTCGGTCCACAACAGCACTTCTTCGGCGCGTGCTATCGGCACGAAGCACACGCCGGTGTCGTCGGCAAACACGATGTCGCCGCACGACACGCGCATGCCGGCAATGTCGATATCACCATTTATTTCCATGGTTTCGAGGCGCCATTTGCCGGTGATTGGAGTGATCTCGGAAGCCCAGATGGGGAAGTCGACCGAGCGTGAATGCGCTACGTCGCGAATGCCTCCTTCGATGATCGCGCCGACCTCCCCCTGGCGCTTGGCGGTCTGCGCCGAGATGCCACCCATGTTGGACACACCGGCCACGCCCTGGATCACGACCACGTCGCCGGGCAAGGCGAGGTTGTGCGCTTCAAACTCGGCCATCTTGTTGGTCGGCACGCGGGCGTTCGCATAACCGTCGCCGGGCTGCAAGGCGTTGCGTACGGTGAGCGCGGTGCCGGCGATAACTTTGCCAGGCATCGTGGGCTTGAGCGTGGAAGCACCGACGACACCGGGGATGCCGAGGCGGTCCATCACGTCGGAGAGCACGCCGCTGGCATCGCCGAGCGCGCGGTAGCGCTCCAACAGCCCTGGCGCCGCGCGGGGTACCGCAAATTTGCGAATGCGGGACGGGTGAATCTTGCCGGTGAGGCGGGGTGGGTTGTTGCTCATGGTACTGGGCTTGTCTCTTGATGAAAATGAAAGGATCAGTTGAATTCTGAGCGCCACAGTCATCGTGCTCAACCGATTTAAACTGCGCTTTGATTGAGTTTTTAGAAATCGAAAAGACCATGAAAATCCCATGAGCCTGCCCCCACTCAACGCCCTGCGCGTGTTCGAGGCCGTTGGACGGCGCGGCAGCGTAAAACAGGCGGCCGAGGAGTTGTTCGTCACGCCGGGCGCGGTGAGCCGGCAGTTGGCGTTGCTCGAAGGACACCTAGGCACGCCGCTGTTCACTCGCTCGCACCGCGCGTTGGCACTTACGGCCAGCGGCAAACGGTATCTTGCGCGCGTGAGCGATGTTCTTCTGGCCTTGAGCCAAGCCACCGAAGAAATCAAGTCGACCAAGGGGCGCGATCCGCTGCGCATCTGGTGCCCCATGACGTTCGGCATGCGTTGGTTGGTGCCGCGCCTGCCGGTGTTTCGCGCGTCTCAGCCTGATCGGGACGTGGTGTTCATCACCTCGCTCGGTACGGTGAATTTCGATGCGCAAGCCACGGGTGTGGCGATCCGCATCGGCCGCGGTGATTGGCCCGGTTGCGTGTGTCACCGTCTGGTGGACATCGAGCTCACGCCGGTGTGCAGTCCTGCGTTGCTGAAGCGGTTGGGCCCGTTCCGAAACGCGGCGGACCTCACCCGCACCACGCTGCTTCAGTCTGCCGCCCGGCCCAACTACTGGCGCTTGTGGCTGGACACGTCTGGCGCGCCCGACCTCAATCCCGAGCGCGGTATCACCTTTGAAAGTGTGAGTCTTGCGTATCAAATGGCTCTAGAGGGTGCGGGCGTGGCTATGGGCCAGCGTGCCCTGGTCGCGGCCGATCTGAAGGCCGGCAGGCTGGTCGAGCCGTTTGCGCATCGGGTCAATTCGGGTGACGCGTTTTATCTGATTTACCCAAATCGGCTCGCGGGGGATGTGTTCGTGCTGCGATTTAGGGACTGGCTACTTGATGAAGCCAGAGAATCGGCTGAGATCGGCTCAATATCAGCTCAAAAATCGACATAGCGCTTGCTACAACTGATATCAATGGCATGGTTTTTGGAGAGGTGAGTGGTTAGAGCTGCCTAATCGTTGAGTGACTTACTCAACCTTCGCACCAATTGACTGCTCCTCTGCAATAAGCCTAGCCAACAAGCGGCGAGCTTGAATGGGGCCCACATCGGTTTTAAGCGCCACAGGAAAAGCCGTGCCCGATGCTTCGCCCAGGGATCGCTGTTGCTCTTGAAGCATCGCTTCGTCTTCTTGAAAGG
>NZ_CAMCVG010000142.1 GCF_945881795.1 Rhodoferax sp. OV413 | reverse complement strand
GCCATCCAGTTCGGCGTGCGCAAGGTCAATATCGACACCGACATCCGCATGGCCATGACCGCCGCGGTGCGCAAGTTCCTGTTTGAGAACCCCGAAAAGTTCGACGCCCGCGAATGGCTCAAGCCCGCCCGCGAAGCCGCCAAGCAGCTCTGCAAGCAGCGTTACATCGAATTCGGTTGCGAAGGTCAGGCCGCCAGCTTCAAGGGAAACAGCTTGCAGGTCGTGGCCGCGCGTTACGAAAAAGGTGAACTCGCCCAAAAGGTGCAAGACATCGCAGTCTGAGCCTGAGTGACTGCGCCGCAGGGCGCAGCGAACTTGCGATAATCCGACGCCCCGCCAGCCCTTGCAGGCGGGGCCTTTTTACTTTGTTGGACGCCATGACCCACGCTTTGCACACCTCCGCCTTGTCACTCCCCTTGCTGGCCCGCGGCAAGGTGCGCGACAACTACGCGGTGGGCGAAGATCGCATCCTGATGGTGGCCAGCGACCGGCTCTCCGCCTTTGACGTCATCATGGGCGAGCCCATCCCCGGCAAAGGTGCGCTGCTCACGCAAATGGCGCTTTTCTGGTTCGACAAGCTGGGCAAAAACGGCGCCGATATCTGCCCGAATCATCTGACCGGCGATGCTCCTGAAAGTGTAGTGACTCCCGCCGAGGTGGCGCAGGTTGCAGGCCGTTCCATGCTGGTGAAGCGGCTCAAACCCCTGCCGGTGGAGGCGGTGGTGCGCGGTTATCTGGCCGGCAGTGGCTGGAAGGAGTACCAGCAAGGCGGCGCGGTGTGCGGCGTGGCTTTGCCCGCGGGCTTGCAGAACGCGAGCAAGCTGCCCGAACCCATTTACACCCCCGCTGCCAAAGCCGCCGTCGGCGACCACGACGAGAACATCACCTTCGAGCAAACCGTGGAGATGATTGGCATGGATCTGGCCAGCCGCATCCGCGATATCAGCATCCGCATCTACCAGGTTGCCGCTGAGTTCGCACTGACCAAAGGCATCATCATTGCCGACACCAAATTTGAGTTCGGCCTGGACAAGGACGGCACGCTCACGCTGATGGACGAAGTGCTTACGCCCGACTCATCGCGCTACTGGCCGGTAGAAAGTTACCAAATGGGTACCAACCCGCCCAGCTACGACAAGCAGTTCGTGCGCGACTGGCTGGAGCAGGCGCTGGTGGACGGCAAGCCCTGGGACAAAACGCCCCCAGCTCCGCGCGTACCGCGCGAGGTGATCGAGAAAACCGCCGACAAATACCGCGAAGCCCTGGCGCGCCTGACGGCTTGAATGCCTTGGCCCCTTAGCCTCTCGGCCCCTCAGCTCCTTAGTTCAGCGCCATGCTGAGCTTGCGGCGGTAGCTGGCGACCAGCTGGGCCTGCGGGTCTTCTTCGGCTACCACTTTGCCCAGCACCTCGATGCCGCCGGCGGCTTTGCCCGGGGTTGCGGACGCCGCTTTGGGCTTGGGTGGGGTGAGCAGCTCCAGGATAGCCACAAAGGTCTTGCGCGGCACCTCGCTGCCCCAGGCCTTGTCGCGCATGATGATTTCCAGCAACTCGTCCATCGCGACGGTCCAGTCGCCGCCCACCATCAGCACCCTTGCCTTGGCCAGCCGGGTGTCGAAATCGCGCTTGTTGGAGGCAATCAAGGCGTCAAACTGCTCGGGCGTCCACAGGCCGCGGTCGTCGGTCAGGGCGAACCGGATGGCATCCAGAAACTGGCCCAGCGCCTCAAACCGGATCTGCCGCGGTATGGCGGCCAGCGCGGGTTGCAGCGCGGCCCCGGCCTCTTCGATCAGGTCGTTTTCAATGAGCAGCTTCACGTAGTCATAGCGGGCGTCGTCGTTGCCGGGGTTCAGCGTCAGCGCCTCATGCAGCTTGTTGAGCGCAGCGCGCGGGTCGCCGGCGGCAGCCAGGGCCTGCGCGTCTTCGGCGTCGGACGCGGCTTCCAGCACGTCCTCTGAGGGCACATGCTTGTCCAGAAACTCTTTGAGCTTGCCCTCGGGCACGGCGCCCATGAAGCCGTCGGCCGGCTTGCCGTTGATCATGAGCACGCAGGTCGGGATGCTGCGGATGCCGAAGGCCTGCGCGAGTTGCTGCTCCTGGTCAGAGTCAATTTTTACCAGCTTGAAGCGCCCGCCGTAGTCCTCTTCTACTTTTTCGAGCAGCGGGCCCAGGCTCTTGCAGGGGCCGCACCAGGGCGCCCAAAAATCGACCAGCACCGGCGTCTGGTGCGAGGCGGCAATGACTTCGGTTTCAAAGTTTTCGATGGTGACGTCGATCATGGGGCCTTGGCGAGTGATGAAAAAGTAAAATCCTGCGATGAAATCAATTCAAATCGGCGTCGTGATGGGCTCCAGTTCCGACTGGGACACCATGCAGCACGCAGTCCAGATTCTCCAACAGTTTGGTATCGGCTTCGAGGCGCGCGTCATTTCCGCCCACCGCATGCCCGACGATATGTTCCGCTACGCCGAAACCGCCGCGGCCCGCGGGCTGAAGGCCCTCATCGCCGGCGCCGGCGGTGCGGCCCACCTGCCGGGCATGCTGGCTGCCAAAACCACGCTGCCGGTGCTCGGTGTGCCGGTGCAGAGCAAGGCACTCAGCGGGGTCGACTCCTTGCACAGCATCGTGCAAATGCCTAAGGGTGTTCCGGTGGCCACCTTTGCCATTGGCAGCGCCGGCGCGGCCAACGCGGCGCTGTTTGCCATCTCCATTCTGGCCACCGCCAACCCCGACCTGCGCACACAGCTGGACGCCTTCCGTGTGGACCAGACCGAATCGGCACGCGCGATGACCCTGCCGGTAACCGGCAGCGAGCCGTGATGGTTGGCTCGGACGCGACGCTGGGCGGTTCCAAGAAAATGACCCTTGGCGGTTCCAAGGAGATGACCCTAGGGGTCATGGGCGGCGGCCAGTTGGGCCGGATGTTCGCCCATGCCGCGCAGCAGATGGGTTTTTTCACCGCCGTGCTGGATCCCGACGCCAGCAGCCCGGCCGGGCGCATCAGCCACCACCATGTGCAAACCAGCTACACCGACCCCGAAGGGCTGGCCCGTCTGGCGGAGTTGTCGGTAGCTATCACCACCGAGTTTGAAAACGTGCCGGCCGAGGCGCTTACCGCGTTGGCCCGCACCCGGCCGGTCTCGCCCGCCGCCGCCGCGGTGGCCATTGCGCAGGACCGCGCGGCAGAGAAGGCCCACTTTGTGCGCTGCGGCGTGCCCTGCGCCCCCTACGCGGTGATTGAAACTCCTGAACAGCTGGCCGCCGTTGCGGGAGCCTCACTCCTGCCCGGCATTCTGAAGACCGCCCGCATGGGTTACGACGGCAAGGGGCAGGTGCGCGTTTCCACCCTTGCCGAACTGCAAGCCGCCTGGCGCGAGCTCAAGGAAGTGCCCTGCGTGCTCGAGAAGATGCTGCCCCTGGAGATGGAGTGCAGCGTGATCGTGGCCCGCGGCTCCGATGGCAGCTGCGTGAACCTGCCGGTGCAGCGCAATCTGCACCGCGACGGTATTCTCGCGGTGACAGAGGTTTATGAAGGAAATCTGCCGCCGGAGCTTTCCCGGACTGCGGTAGCTGCTGCGAAATCGATAGCAGATGGCTTGGACTACGTCGGCGTTTTGTGTGTGGAATTCTTTGTACTTGACGCGTCGCATCCTGATGCGGCCGGGTTGGGCGCGCTGGT
>NZ_CAMCVG010000141.1:0-3683 GCF_945881795.1 Rhodoferax sp. OV413 | reverse complement strand
CATCTCTATAGCGCTCTACAACACCGCATTCGGGCTGGTGGTGGCGATTCCGTCGCTCATCTTCTGGCGCTATTTCCGCGGCCGGGTCGACGCTTACCTGCTCACCCTTGAGCTCAGCGCCGAGCAGCTGGTGCGGCATCTCAAGTCTTTGCGCCGCTAAGCCATGGCCATGAACTTCCGCCGCCGCGGGCGCGACGAACCCGAAATCAACCTGATTCCGTTCATCGACGTGTTGCTGGTAGTCCTCATCTTCTTGATGCTGTCCACCACCTACAGCAAATTCACCGAGCTGCAGCTCACCCTGCCGGTGGCCGACGCCGATGCGCAGCGCGACTACCCCAAGGAGCTGATCGTGGCCATCGGGGCCGATGGCGGCTACAGCATCAACCGGCAACTGCTGACAGGCCGCAGTGTGGAAAACGTGGCCGCCGCCCTCACCGAGAACGCCAAGGCCGGCAAGGACACGGTAATCATCATCAGCGCCGACGCAAGCGCCCGCCATCAGGCCGTGGTCACGGTGATGGAGGCGGCCCGCCGCGCGGGGCTGAACCAAATCACCTTTGCCACACAAGCCACCGGCAACTCCGGCAAGTAAGGCCATTTGCCGGTGCTGCAGCCCGCCCTCACCCGTGCCTGGCAGCGCCGCGGCCCGCTGAGCACGGCCCTGCTGCCTTTAGCTTGGCTGATTGCCTGCCTGAGTGCTGCGCACCGCTGGGGGTATGCAATCGGCTTGCTGCGCGTGCACCGGCTGCCGGTTCCGGTGATCGTGGTGGGTAACGTGGTTGCCGGCGGGGCAGGTAAAACGCCCACTGTGCTCGGAGTAGTCGCCCACCTGCGCGCGCGCGGCCTGCGCCCTGGAATCGTGTCGCGCGGCTACGGCGGGCAACACACCGCCGCCACCGAAGTGCAGGCAGCCAGCCCGCCCGCGCTGGTCGGCGACGAGCCTTTGCTCCTGCTACGCGCGAGCGGCGTGCCGGTGGTGGTGGGGCGCGACCGGCTGCAAGCCGGCTACTTGCTGCTGCAGGCGCACCCCGACATCACCCACATCGTCTGCGACGACGGCATGCAGCATTACCGCTTGTTCAGGGATATCGAGATTTGCGTTTTTGACGCGCGGGGCGTTGGCAACGGCCGTTTGCTGCCCGCGGGGCTGCTGCGCCAGCCTTGGCCGCGCAGCGCGGTGGCAGCGGCAGGCCAATCACCCGATCGGCTGTTGGTGGTCAAGACAGGCCCCTCCAGCCTGCCGGGGCACCTCGCCAACCGCGCGCTGGCGCCAGAGGCACGCAACGGCCACGGCGAGACCCGCCCCCTGCTGGCCCTGCAGCACACCGGTTCCCCGCTGCACGCACTGGCCGGCATTGCGCAGCCGGAGAACTTTTTTGCCATGCTGCGAGCGTGTGGCTTGCAACTGCAGCAGACCGAATCGTTGCCGGATCACTATGATTTTGATAGCTACTCGCGCAATAGGGACCGGCGCGAAACCCTGATTTGCACCGAAAAAGACGCCACCAAGCTGTGGGCGCACCGACCCGACGCCTGGGCCGTGCCCCTGGTGCAAACCTTACCCCCGGGATTTCTGGCCGCGCTCGACGCCCTGCTGGCCTGAGCCGGAAGCATTGAGGCCCCGCCGACCCCACCACCACACACCTCACAGTCACCTGCGCCGTTATCATTCCGCCCATGGACACACGACTCATTGAACTGCTGGTTTGCCCCGTCACCAAGGGCCCGCTTGAATTCGACCGCCAGAAGCAGGAGCTGGTTTCGCGCAGCGCGCGGCTGGCCTACCCGGTGCGCGACGGCATTCCGGTGCTGCTCGAGACGGAAGCGAGGGTGCTGACCGACGCCGAGCTGGACGCCTGAGCATGGCCTACACGGTCCTCATACCGGCCCGCCTCGCCTCCACCCGATTGCCTAACAAACCGCTGGTCGATATCGGCGGACTTCCCATGGTCGTGCGGGTGGCGCAGCGAGTGCGCGACGGGCTCGGGAACGACGTCCGGGTGGTGGTAGCTGCCGACGATGCCAGCATCCTGCGGGCCTGCGAGGCGCACCAGATTGAATGCCTGCTGACTCGCACAGACCACCCCTCCGGGAGCGACCGCTTGGCCGAGGCCTGCGCGCTCTTAGGGCTGGCGGACGGGGAAATTGTGGTCAACGTGCAGGGTGACGAGCCTTTGATTGACACCGGACTCATCCGCGCGGTGGCCGATTTGTTGGTAGTCCACCCCCAGGCATCCATGGGGACCGCAGCCCACCCGATTCACGATGTCGATGATTTTCGCAACCCGAACGTGGTGAAGGTGGTGACAGACGCCGCGGGTTTGGCGCTTTATTTCAGCCGCGCGCCCATCGCCTGGTGGCGCGATGGTTTTGCCCAAGGCATCAGCAGCCTGCCCGACCCGGCGCCGCTGCGTCATGTGGGCATCTACGCCTACCGCGCGGGTTTCCTGCGCACTTTTCCCAACTTGCCGCAGGCGCCCATCGAGGTGATCGAGGCGCTGGAGCAACTGCGCGCGCTCTGGCACGGGCACCGCATAGCCGTGCATGTGAGTGACAGCGCCCCCGGGCCCGGAGTGGATACGCCAGAGGACTTGGAACGTGTGCGACGCATCATCGGGGGCGGGTAAACGCGCACAGCCTGTAAGGCAGAAGCTGGCATGTGCGTGATATTCTCAACCGACGGAGACACTCCGGTTTTTCTTTCCATTTGAGGTATTCATGAGACTCATTCTGTTGGGCGCGCCAGGCGCTGGCAAGGGCACACAAGCAACGTTCATTTGCCAAAAATACGGGATTCCACAAATCTCGACTGGCGATATGTTGCGCGCCGCGGTCAAGGCTGGCACACCGCTGGGTCTGCAGGCGCAAGCTGTTATGGCGTCGGGTGGTCTGGTCAGCGATGAGCTCATCATTAACCTGGTCAAAGAGCGCTTGACCCAATCCGATTGCGCCAATGGCTTCTTGTTTGACGGCTTTCCCCGCACCATTCCCCAGGCCGACGCCATGCGCGCAGCCGGCGTGGCCCTGGACTATGTAGTGGAAATCGACGTGCCCTTCGACGCCATCATCGAACGCATGAGCGGACGCCGCTCGCACCCCGCATCCGGACGCACATACCACGTCAAGTTCAACCCGCCCAAGGTGGAGGGCGTGGACGATGTGAGCGGCGAGCCCTTGATCCAGCGGGACGACGACAAGGAAGAAACCGTCAAAAAGCGGCTCGAGGTGTACAGCGCACAAACCCGCCCGCTGGTGGACTACTACTCCAACTGGGCCAAGGACGAACCCGCAGCCGCACCCCGCTACCGCGCCATCAGCGGAATGGGCGATGTGAGCGACATCACCGCCCGCGTGCTGGAAGCACTCTCCAAGTAAGTTCCCGCGGGACTTCCCCAAGAAAAGGCCGCTTCAGGCGGCTTTTTTTTACGGTCACTGGTTTATGCCGCCAGCAGTTCCAGCATCAGCCGCACCCGCGATTTGATGGCCGAGAGGCCCGGATACACCCGCCAGCCCTCGGGCACCCGACTACTAGGCACCACGCCGCCTTTTTCGCAGCGGCTGGCCAATACCACCGCCACGCCCTGCTGCGCCGCACGTTGCAACGATTCGAGCATGCCCGCGTTCACCGAGCCATTGCCCGTGCCGGCTACCACCAGCCCCCGCAGCGCTGAAGCCGCCTC
>NZ_CAMCVG010000140.1 GCF_945881795.1 Rhodoferax sp. OV413 | reverse complement strand
TTCCACCACCAGGCCCGCCGTGGTGCGCAGTCCGGCGCGCACCAGGTGCTGGTGGATAGCCGACAGGGCCAGCAGTGCCGGAATAGCGACCTGGTTTGCGCTGATAGCGCGGTCGCTGACGATGAGGATATTTTTGCCGCTCTTGATAGCGTCCACCGCTTCGGCGCACAGAGACGCCAGCTTGGCCTCCACGCCCTCGTGGCCCCAGGCCAGCGGGTAGGTGATGTCCAGCGTGTAGCTGCGGAACTTGCCTTGGGTGTGCTTCTCAATGTCGCGCACCTTGGCCATGTCGGAGAAATCCAGAATCGGCTGCGTCACTTCCAGCCGCATGGGCGGGTTGACCTGGTTGATGTCCAGCAGATTGGGCTTGGGGCCGATGAAAGACACCAGCGACATGACGATGGCTTCGCGGATCGGGTCAATCGGCGGATTGGTCACCTGCGCAAAGAGCTGCTTGAAGTAGCTGTACAGCGGCTTGTTTTTGTCCGACAGCACGGCCAGGGGGCTGTCGTTACCCATGGAGCCGATGGCTTCTTCGCCGGCAGTGGCCATGGGGGCGATCAGGAACTTGAGGTCTTCCTGGGTGAAGCCGAAGGCCTGCTGGCGGTCCAGCAAAGGCGCCTGGTCTTCGGCGCGCTTGGGCTCGATGGCGCCCACCACAGCGGACAGGGCCTGGTCGACGCGGCGCTCCTCGAAAGTCACATCGTCGAGCTTGATCCGCACGTTCTCAATCCACTGCTTGTAGGGCTTGCTGTTAGCAAGGCTGGCCTTGAGCTCTTCGTCGTCAATCATGCGGCCTTGTTCAAGGTCGATGAGGAACATCTTGCCGGGCTGCAGGCGCCATTTGCGCACGATCTTGTTCTCGGGCACGGGCAAAACGCCCGACTCGGAACCCATGATGACCAGGTCGTCGTCGGTGATGCAGTAGCGCGAGGGGCGAAGGCCGTTGCGGTCCAGGGTGGCGCCGATCTGGCGGCCATCGGTGAACACGATGGAGGCGGGACCGTCCCATGGCTCCATCATGGCGGCGTGGTATTCGTAGAAGGCCTTGCGGCGCTCGTCCATGGTGGTGTGCTGTTCCCACGGCTCGGGAATCATCATCATCACTGCCTGGCTGATCGGGTAGCCGGCCATGGTGAGCAGCTCGAGGCAGTTGTCGAAGGTGGCGGTGTCGGACTGGTCGGCGAAGCTGATGGGGTAGAGCTTTTGCAGGTCAGCGGCCAGCACCGGCGACGTCATCACGCCTTCGCGCGCCTTCATCCAGTTGTAGTTGCCCTTGACGGTGTTGATTTCGCCGTTGTGCGCCACATAGCGATAGGGGTGGGCCAGCGGCCACTCGGGAAAGGTGTTGGTGGAAAAACGCTGGTGTACCAGGCCCAGCGCCGATACGCAGCGCTCGTCTTCGAGGTCTTTGAAATACACGCCCACCTGGTCGGCCAACAGCAGGCCCTTGTAAACCACGGTACGGCTGGACATGCTGGGCACGTAGTACTCTTTCGAATGGGTCAGACCCAGCGCCTGGATGTTGGCGCTGGCGGTCTTGCGGATCACGTAGAGCTTGCGCTCCAGCGCGTCTTGCACGATGACATCGTTGCCGCGGCCGATGAACACCTGGCGCAGCACCGGCTCTTTTTCGCGCACGGTGGGCGACATCGGCATGTCGCGGTTCACCGGCACATCGCGCCAGCCCAGCAGCACCTGGCCCTCGGCCTTGATGGCGCGTTCCATTTCTTGCTCGCAGGCCAGGCGGGAAGCGTGTTCCTTGGGCAAAAAGATCATGCCAACGCCGTACTCGCCCTGGGGCGGCAAAGTCACGCCAACGGTGCCGTCCGGCGCGGTGCCGGCGCGGGCCATGGCTTCGCGGTAGAGCGCATCGGGCACTTGGATCAGGATGCCGGCGCCATCGCCCATTAGCGGGTCGGCGCCCACGGCGCCACGGTGGTCCAGGTTCTCGAGAATCTTGAGCGCGTTCTTGACGATGGAGTGGCTTTTCTCGCCGCGAATGTGGGCCACGAAACCGACGCCGCAGGCATCGTGCTCGTTGGCGCTGTTGTACAAACCGTGGTCTTTAAGGTGTTGGATTTCGGCGGCCGTCGTCATGGCGAACTCCTAGGAATGACAGTGGACCCGGAGGATACTGCAATGCAACAAAAGAGCCAAGTCAATTAAATGGGGTCAGACACCCAATAATTCCGACCCAATAATGTGGAAATTAAATCGGGGACATATCAAAATTGATAGCTACCAGCGCATATCCCATAAGCGCTAACGCCTATTTTTATGCTTTTTTGGCGCTCGAAGCAGGCCGGCCGGGAGATTTGCGCACCAGCCTGCGGGCGGTGAGTTTTTGCAAGCCATCCAGGAAACCGGCGTCCCCCAGCGCCCAGGCGCGTGTCACCGCGTCGGTGATGGTGCTGCGCTGCACTGCGGTGAGGCCCTCGCCCGCCGCGGCCTGATAGGCCGCTTCCCGCGCAAAAGGCGTGTTGCCCAGGCCCCAATAGGCCGGATGGGTGCTTAGCCGCCTGTCGGGGCGGGCTCCGCTGTAATGCGCGAAGCTGGACCATGGCGACTCTGCCGGCGCGGGGCCGGGGCCGGTGTTGCGCTGCGGGTGGGTGTCCATGAAGGTGAGAACCTGTAGCGCATAGGCCGGCTGCAAAACCGCAGACTTGAAACGACCCTCCCACAGTGTGCCGCGGCGGGCGTAGCGCTGGTTGAAATAGCGCACATATCTGCGGCCCAGCCCCTGCATCATGAGCGGCAGGGCGACATCGGTGGGAGGCGTGAGCAGCAGATGGAAGTGATCGGGGAGGACGGTGTAGCCATGCACCGCCACGCCGTGCTGTCGGGCCGACTCAAAAACCGCCTCGAGCAGTGTCTCAAAGTCCTGGGTGTCAAGGCAGACCGGCTGTCCATGTCCGCCCCGCTGCAGCACATGGTGCAGGTGCGAGGCAATTGCCAGCCGGGGAAGCCGTGCCATGGGGCGCGATGGCAGCAGAAAACGCGGGAGGCGCGCTTACTTCGGCGCTTTGGTCACGCGGACCTTGCCTCCGGTGGTCACGATGATCACCTCGTCGCCGGATGCGAGCTGCTCATTGCCCTTGGCCTGCACGATGGCGCGGCGCTCACCGCCCTTGAGCTGTACCAGAACTTCCACCGCTTCTTCGCGGGTGGCAAAGCGCTCGAGTGCATTGCCTGCGGCAGCACCGGCCACACCGGCCAGCACGCCCAGGACCTGGGCCTCGCGCTGCACGCCGCTGCCGCCAAAGCCGCCAATCGCACCCACCACGCCACCCACCGCCGCGCCGGCGCCGGACTGGTTTCCGTCCACCACCACATTGCGCACCGACAGCACCACGCCGTCTTGCACCTGGGCCATGCGCTGGGCGTCTGCGCGCTGGATCACGTCAGGGCTGCTACTGGCGCAGGCGCCCAACACAGCGGCCAGCGCCAGTGTCGATGTGGTGACTGCGGCTCGCCGGAGGGGAGCTTTCAGGGAAGTTTTCATGGGATTTTTAGGGGACTGGTTCATCAAAAATGTCATCGGTTTCTCCGTGTGCAAAGGCCTGGCCTTATGGACCATTAACGTCGGCGGGCAGGATTTCGTTGTCAGCCTGATTGTCGGCGGGCAAAGTAAAGCGCGTATCGAGCAAGGCCAACAGGCCGAATTCCCCCAGCAAGGCCCTCAGGCGCTGGGCCGCCGCACGCTTTTTCTGACCGGTGTGGCGCGCCAGAATCA
>NZ_CAMCVG010000139.1 GCF_945881795.1 Rhodoferax sp. OV413 | reverse complement strand
AGGGTCAACACCTCATAACCGGTGGGGGTCACCAACACGGTGTGCTCCCACTGGGCCGACAGGGAGCGGTCCTTGGTGACGATGCTCCAGCCGTCTTTCTCGGGGCCTTCTTTGATGTCTTTGCCGCCGGCGTTGATCATCGGCTCGATGGTGAAGGTCATTCCTTCTTTGAGTTTTTCGAGCGTGCCCGGGCGGCCGTAGTGCAGCACCTGGGGTTCTTCGTGGAAGACCTGGCCGATGCCATGGCCGCAGAATTCGCGCACCACGCTGAAGCCTTTGCCTTCGGCAAATTTCTGAATCGCATGACCGATGTCACCTAAATGGATACCGGGTTTGACCATCTGGATGCCGACCCACATGGCCTCATAGGTGATGGAGCACAGGCGCTTGGCGGCAATCGAGCAATCGCCCACCAGGAACATACGGCTGGTGTCGCCGTGCCAGGTGTCTTTGATGACGGTGATGTCGATGTTGACGATGTCGCCCTTTTTCAGCTGCTTTTCATTGGGAATGCCGTGGCAGACCTGATGGTTGACCGAGGTGCAAATGGACTTGGGGTAGGGCGTGTTGCCGCCACCGGTGTAGTTCAGCGGCGCCGGAATGCCGCCTTGCACCTGGGTGATGTAGTCGTGGGCCAGCCGGTCGAGCTCGTTGGTCGTGACGCCGGGTTGCACGAAGGGGGTGAGGTAATCCAGAACCTCCGAGGCCAGCCGGCCCGCAACGCGCATGCCCGCAACGCCTTGGGCATCTTTGTAGGTGATAGTCATGGGGCCTGATTATCCCACCGGCGCCCCCGGGGCACACCAGCGTGCACGGGTAAAATTGGTTGCTCTGCCAGTCTCCTCTCGCCACGCGGCTCCCGTCTTCGCCCCTTACTAGGCCACCACAGTGACCCTGCACATCACCACTTTCGAGGGCGGCAATGCCCTCAGCCATTTCCGTATCCAACAAATCCTGCCCGCCCTGCACGGCGTGAGCGACAAGATTTCCGGCATTGCAGCGCGCTTTGTGCATTTAGCGGCGACCGAAGCCCCGCTGGACCAGCCCCTGGCGGACAAGCTCGCCAAACTCCTGACCTATGGCGACCCCTACACCGGCCCCACACAGGCTAGCTCCGGTGGCCCCACGATTGTGGTGAGCCCCCGTTTCGGCACGGTGAGCCCTTGGGCTTCCAAGGCGACGGACATTGCCCATAACTGTGGCCTGGCCGTGAAGCGGGTGGAGCGTCTGGTCGAATACCGGCTGACCTTGAAGAATGGACTGCTCAGCAAAGCTGCGTTGACTCCCGAGCAATTGCAGGCTGTGGCCGCCTTGCTGCATGACCGAATGACCGAAAGCGCCATGCTGGACCTCGCGCAGGCGCAAGAGCTGTTCAATGCCTTGCACCCCGCGCCCATGGACCATGTGGACGTGCTCAGCGGCGGTAAGGATGCCTTGGTGAAAGCTAACACCCAGTTCGGTTTGGCGCTGGCCACTGACGAGATCGACTACCTGGTGGACGCATTCACCACGCTGGGCCGCAACCCGACCGACGTGGAGCTGATGATGTTCGCGCAGGCCAATAGCGAACACTGCCGCCACAAAATCTTCAACGCCCAGTTCACCATTGACGGCGTGGCGCAAGACAAGAGCATGTTCGGAATGATCCGCAACACGCACCAGCTCCATCCGCAGTACATGCTGGTGGCGTACTCGGACAACGCCTCGGTCATGGAAGGCGTGGAAGTCGAAAGATTTATAGCCAAATCGGCCACTGGCACTGGTGGGGTCTGCGCAGCTAGCTATGAAAAACATAGCAAGATAAACCACATTCTGATGAAGGTGGAGACCCACAACCACCCGACCGCGATTTCCCCATTCCCCGGCGCCTCTACCGGCGCGGGCGGTGAAATCCGCGACGAGGGCGCCACCGGCCGCGGCTCCAAGCCCAAGGCAGGCCTGACCGGCTTTACCGTATCCAAGCTCTGGGGCGGCCTGTCCGACCAGCCCGGAGGCAAGCCCCAGCACATTGCCAGCCCGCTGCAAATCATGGTCGAAGGCCCCTTGGGCGGTGCGGCGTTCAATAACGAATTCGGCCGGCCTAACTTGCTGGGCTACTTCCGTGAGTACGAGCAGACGGTGGCCAGCGATGTGGACACCGTGGCGCGCGGCTACCACAAGCCCATCATGATCGCGGGCGGTCTGGGCATCATCGATGCTGACCAGACCCACAAGATCGAATTTCCCGCCGGCAGCCTGTTGATCCAGCTGGGCGGCCCTGGCATGCGCATCGGCATGGGCGGCAGTGCCGCCAGCTCTATGGCCACCGGCGCGAATGCGGCCGAGCTGGACTTTGACTCGGTGCAGCGTGGCAACCCCGAGATTGAGCGCCGCGCCCAAGAGGTAATCAACCAGTGCTGGATGATGGGCACAGAGGGAGGCCCCTCCGGTAGCGGCAACCCCATCCTCGCCATCCACGACGTGGGCGCCGGCGGTTTGTCCAACGCCTTTCCCGAGCTGACCAACGACGCGGGCCGCGGCGCGCGCTTCGACCTTCGTGCTGTCAAGCTCGAAGAGTCCGGCATGGCGCCCAAGGAAATCTGGTGCAACGAGAGCCAGGAGCGCTATGTGCTGGCTATCGCCCCCGAGTCCTTGGAGCTGTTTCAGGCCCTGTGCGAGCGCGAGCGCTGCCCGTTTGCCGTGATTGGCGTGGCCACTGAGGAGCGCCAGCTCCACCTGGTGGACGGGGGCGCGGAGTCTCCGGTGGACATGCCCATGAACGTGCTACTGGGCAAACCGCCCAAGATGCACCGCGATGTACATACGGTGGCACGCCAGTTCAAGCCGCTGGACCTGACCGGCATAGACCTGCAAAAGGCGGTCATTGACGTGCTGGCGCACCCCACTGTGGCCTCCAAGCGATTTCTCATCACCATCGGCGACCGCACCGTGGGTGGTTTGACGCACCGCGACCAGATGGTCGGCCCCTGGCAGGTGCCGGTGGCGGACTGCGCGGTGACGCTGGCCGACTTCAAAGGTTTTGCCGGTGAAGCCATGTCCATGGGCGAGCGCACTCCCTTGGCCGTGCTCAACGCACCCGCGTCCGGCCGCATGGCAGTGGCCGAGGCCATTACCAACCTGCTGGCAGCTCCCATCGAACTGCCGCGCGTGAAACTGTCCGCTAACTGGATGGCCGCCTGCGGTGAACCGGGCGAAGACGCCGCGCTGTATGCCACCGTCAAGGCGGTCGGCATGGAGCTGTGCCCCGCGTTGGGTATTTCCATCCCTGTGGGCAAGGATTCGTTGTCCATGCGCACGCAGTGGAAACAGGCAGAGGAGGGCCCCTCCGGTAGCCGGGCCATAGACAAGAAAGTGACCTCGCCCGTCTCGCTCATCGTGAGCGCATTTGCCACCCTGAGCGATGTACGCGGCACGCTGACGCCGCAACTCAACGCGACCGAAGACACCACCCTGGTGCTGATTGACCTGGGGCGTGGCCAGCACCGCATGGCCGCCAGCATCCTGGCGCAAACCCTGGACCAGGTGGGTTGCACCCACAAAGATGGAGTGCCCGATCTGGACCATCCGCAAGACCTGGTGAACCTGGTCAACGCGGTCAACGCACTGCGCGCCAAGGGCCAAGTGCTGGCTTACCACGACCGTGGTGACGGTGGTCTGCTGGCGACCGTGGCCGAAATGGCCTTTGCCGGTCGGGTGGGCGTGGCGATGAATGTCGACATGCTGGTCACCGAGGGCGACGGCATTTCTGACAGCCGCATGGACGTGGGCGACAGCAAAAACTGGGCAGGGCAGGTGGGCGCCCGCCGTCAGGAACTCACGCTCAAGGCACTGTTCAGCGAAGAGCTGGGCGTGGTGCTGCAAGTGCGCACCTCAGAGCGCTCGGAGGTGATGGCCACACTGCGCGAGCATGGCTTGTCCAAGTTCAGCCACTTCATTGGAAAGACGCGTCCAGCGGCGGTGCCGGCTACCGCAGGGGC
>NZ_CAMCVG010000138.1 GCF_945881795.1 Rhodoferax sp. OV413 | reverse complement strand
GGCACAAAAAAGCGGTCTCCATCCTCCAAGGGAAGATTTGGTAACCCTGCGATGGTGGTAGCCGCAGGGTCCATTTCAAGGGCCAGCCTACCGTTGCTCTTGAGCGACTTGAGCTTGTTGATTTGAGACTGAATCTGGGACTGTTCTTGTTGCATCAGAATGGCTGCAGCGGCAGCGTCTTGGCCATTGGCGTTTCCTGTTTTGGTGCGACCTTGCAAACTAGACTCCAGTCGACGAACGAGGCTGTCCAGGTTCTCTTGTTGCCGCAGGCGCACCGATTCCCGATTGAGTTCAGAACCGTACAAATAGGCCTGCGCTGACAAGCCCCCAATGCGCTTCACGAGTTGGGGAAGCGTTTCCCCGGGCAGGGCGTTGTAGAGACCCGGGGCAGCAACCTCCCCCTCCACGCGCACCAGACGGGACTGCTTTTCCATCGGAACGGCAAGGTCTTTGTGACTCAAAATGGTGACCACATCGCCCGCCTTGAGGCTCAAGTTGCTCGCAGGGTCGCGCTGGAGGACCGCTTTCCCCAAATTGAAGGGGATGAGTTCTTTGGTGAACTTGTCTTGACTCATGCGTTCGATGAGCGCCGTGTCCCAATTCACTTGGTCTGCTCGACTCCGAAAACGGGATTCAATCGCTTCGTCCTGCGCGGCACCCATCCCCGAACCAGCGTTCTTGGGGAGATCCATCCCCGAAACAGAGTTCTTGGGAAGAGTGAGCTGGTTCTTGTCTTTGTAATAAGAGGGCTTTATCAAAGCCTCTCGGTCTGGGATCAGATCCAGGATTTTCATCCCCTCAAACCAACGGTAGCGCAGGGGCTCGGCAACGACACCTTGCAAGGTGACCGCGTTGGCAAAGGCCGGGCTCACCGGGAGCAGAGTCAAAATATCACCGCTGGCCAGTGACTGGTTAAGACCTTTGGCATCCAGCGAGATATCCAGCACTAGGCGGGGCGGAACCTTGTCCGCATCGACGCGCTCCAAAAGCGCTTTGCGGGTGTTGGCGACGGGCGAAGCACCACCGGCCAGGCTCAAGATATCACCCACAGTAGAGCCCCTGTCGGAAAGCTCATAAATCGCTGCCTGGTCGTAGGCTCCGGTTACTGCTACGCGGCGGGTAGCGGGTGGAATAAAGATGACGTCCCCCGGTTGCACCACCATATCGGCGCTTTTGTCACCCTTGGCAATGAAGTTGTAGAGATCGAGCCGAGTGAGGACCTTACCGCCGCGTTGCAGCTCAATGGCGCGCATGGACCCATTGGAATTAGGGCCACCGCTAACGAACAAAACGTTCACCAATGTGCTAAGGCTGGAGACCGCATAGGTGCCAGGCTGGCGGGCCTGCCCCACCACATACACCTGTACGCTGCGCAACTTACCCAAAGAGGCATTAAGGCCAAAGTTGGTGAATACCTTCGACAGATGCCCCTTCAGGACCTGTTCAAGGTTGGCCACGCTAACTCCAGCTAAAGTTAACACCCCTACTTTGGGTAAAGAAATTTTTCCATCGCGGTCCAAGGTTAAGCCCGCTGAAAAGTCGGTCGCACCCCAAACCTGAATGCGAACCTCATCCCCCGGCCCCAGAACGTAATTGGAGGGTGCAGCAAGCCCGGCGTCGGGCACATAATTTTGAGGGGCATCAAACAACTGGCTACCGAAATTCGGCAGTAATGCGCCAGTGGCTTCCTGCACAAATTTTTGAAATTGGCTGGGCGCCTCGTCTCGCGCGGTGCCACGGGCCCGACTAAGCACGCGATTAAGTTCATCAGTGCTCTGTGCCGGCGCACTGAGCTCGCTAGCAGCAATGGGCGGCTTGGCTCCCAAGCTTGGCAATGCGAACGCTGGTGCCGCGACGCCATCCGACAAAGAGGGAGCCGCAGTCGCTTGCGAAACTCCACTTGGTGATGGCTGAGCATGAACAGCGAATGAAGAAATCAACGCTGCAACAACGAGAGACTTGGTCAATAGGATTTGAGGTCTTTGCATAAAGTCAGGTGGCGCACGGGTGACGGGCAGAATGTGACAAAGCCCGAAAAAGATGCAGTTTAGTGAAGCTTCAATTACAGAATAGTGTCAAGCTGTGCTGCTTATGATACGTCCGGCAAATGTCAACGCGCCCAATGGCCGCACCCACAATGCCATCATCCATTTAGACCAAAAGCAAAAACGGCCCCGAAGGGCCGTCTTTACTTACTATCTGGCGGAGCAGGCGGGATTCGAACCCGCGGTGGGTTTTACCCCACGCACGCTTTCCAGGCGTGTGACTTAAACCACTCATCCACCGCTCCAGAGCCGCGTATTCTAGCCCGTAAACACGCTCGCTCCGGGCCGGTTGCAACTTTTTGAGGGGCTTAGGTCCGGCGGCCTACGGCTTGGGCGCATTGCCATCTTCCGCGGCACGCTCCAGCGCCGTGCGCACGGCCTCTTCAATATGACCCGCAAGTCGGGGCAAGAGGGCTTGCACATGCGCGTCCACCGATTCATGAAGCGCGGTTTGCAACTCGCTGGATACATGAGGCAATAAACGGTGCAGCAACTCGGCCACCAAGGCATCTTGCGCACCGATGGCATTTGCATCCGAATCTGCGTGCGTTGTCGCTTCTGCCAAGGGCCTGCCGGAATGCCCGGCGACGGGCTGAACGACCTCAGTCAAGGTTGGCACAAAACTGGATGGGGCCTTCTTGTTCTCCATCAGTCTGATCCCCTCAACTGCAGGTCATGCCGCTGGATGTCATGACCTCGCTGCAGGTAGTGCTTCCAGCGGCTGCGGGCCATGGCGCGGTCCTCGTCGTCGAGGGAAACGACTTCAATCACGCGCTCAAAGTGGGCGTACTCATCGGGCACCGTGTGGGTGAGGTTAAGCAACACCGCATGGCTCTTGAGCGCGGCGTGAACGCGCGACGTGAGCACCACCGGGCAGCGGGAATGTGGCGCTCCGCCGTCGTCCACTGCGTGTACCAAAAAGTCGGTCGGGTTAGAGGCCCACAGACTCGCGTCCAAGTGCTGCACCTGCGCGGGCGCAGCTAGCACAGTCAGCCGCGCTCCCTTAGCCACTGCCTTGCGCAAAAGCCTGCCTGCGTATTCCAGCTTGTTGGGCGCGCCGAAATGGAAGGCAACCTCTGTCACTTAGCGGCGACCCTGCTGAGCAAAAACTCCACCAGCAGCGGCACCGGGCGGCCGGTCGAGCCCTTGGCAGCCCCACTCTTCCAGGCGGTGCCGGCGATGTCGAGGTGGGCCCAGGGGTATTTGTCGGTAAAGCGCTGCAAAAACTTGGCCGCCGTCACCGATCCCGCCATGCGCCCGGCCACGTTGGCAACATCGGCGAAGTTGGTCTTCAGGCCTTCGGCGTACTCGTCATCCAGCGGCATACGCCAGCACAAGTCGCCGCTGGATTCACCGGCCTTCAAAAGCGCCTCCGCCAACTCGTTTTTGGCGGAAAACAAGCCGGTACGCACCGCACCCAGCGCCACCACGCAGGCGCCAGTCAAGGTAGCAATGTCCACCACGGCCGCAGGCTTGAATCGCTCGGCGTAGGTCAAGGCGTCGCACAGCACCAAGCGCCCCTCAGCATCGGTATTCAAAACCTCAATCGTCTGCCCGCTCATGCTGGTGACCACATCACCGGGCTTGACGGCGCGGCCATTCAGCAGGTTTTCGCAGGCCGGGATGAGGCCCACCACATTGATAGATGGCTTGAGTTCGGCCAAGGTCCTGAAGGTACCCAGCACGCTGGCGGCGCCCGACATGTCGAACTTCATTTCGTCCATCTCGGCTGCGGCTTTGATGGAGATGCCACCGCTGTCAAAAGTGATGCCTTTGCCCACCAGCACCACCGGCGCCTGCGCCTTGATGGCGCCTTTGTATTGCAGCACGATGAAGCGCAGCGGCTCGTCGGAGCCCCTTGCGACGGCCATGAACGAGCCCATGCCCAGCTTGGCCACTTCACGCGGGCCGAGAACCTCGCACGAAATTTTGGGGAAGTTCGCCAGCGCCTGTGCAGCCTCGCCCA
>NZ_CAMCVG010000137.1 GCF_945881795.1 Rhodoferax sp. OV413 | reverse complement strand
CGCCGAGTTTTTGTACAAGACCACCGACTACTACGCCCCTGAACACGAGCGTTGCATCGCCTGGAACGACCCGACATTGGCCATCGCTTGGCCGGCGCTGCGGTTCGCGCCCCTGCTCTCCGCTAAAGACGCAGCGGGCAGCCCGTGGGGCGCCTAGTCCAAACGTAAAAAGCATCGGCTATCCTCGGGTGATATGGCCTCTGCTGACATGTTGACCGGCGACACCGCCTCGATTGCCCTGCCGGGTATTGGCCGCGCTTTGGTAGCGGCCGGCAAACTGCCGCAAAAAGCAGCAGAGGACATCTACCGCAAGGCGGTCTCAGGCAAAAATAGTTTCATCGCAGAGCTGGTGGGCTCAGCGGCCGTGTCCTCAGCCGATCTGGCGCAAACACTGTCGCAGGCGTTCGCAACCCCCCTGATCGACCTGGACGCGGTAGACCCGCAGCGCCTGCCCAAAGATCTTCTGGACGCCAAGATTTGCACCGATTTCCGGGTGCTGGTGCTCAGCAAACGCGGCAATCGCCTGGTTATCGCGACGGCAGATCCCTCCGACCAACAAGCCGCTGAGCGCATCAAATTCTCGACCCAGATGGGTTTTGACTGGGTCATTGCGGAATACGACAAGCTCTCCAAGCTGGTGGATGCCAATACCGTCACCGCCTCAGAAGCGATGGAAGAAATCATTGGCGGCGACTTTGAGTTCGACGAGGCGGCCGCCGAAGCCGCCATCGAGAGCACCCAGAGCAGCGCCTCGGAAGTAGAAGACGCGCCGGTGGTGCGCTTCCTGCACAAGATGCTGATGGACGCCTTCAGCATGCGGGCCTCGGACTTGCACTTTGAGCCCTACGAGCACCACTACCGCGTGCGCTTCCGGGTCGATGGCGAGCTGCGTGAAATCGCAAGCCCGCCGGTCGCCATCAAGGACAAGCTCGCGTCGCGGATCAAGGTGATCTCGCGGATGGATATTTCTGAAAAGCGGGTCCCGCAGGACGGCCGCATGAAGCTCAAGGTGGGCGCGGACCGGGTGATTGACTTCCGCGTCAGCACCCTGCCGACCCTGTTCGGCGAAAAAATTGTGATCCGTATCCTCGACCCCAGCAGCGCCAAGCTCGGCATCGATGCGCTGGGCTACGAGACTGAAGAGAAAGAGCGTCTGCTCAAGGCGATTGCCCGACCCTACGGCATGATTCTGGTGACCGGCCCCACCGGTTCGGGCAAGACAGTGTCGCTCTACACCTGCCTGAACCTGCTCAACCAGCCGGGCGTCAACATCGCCACCGCCGAAGACCCCTCTGAAATCAACCTGCCCGGTGTGAACCAGGTGAATGTGAACGAGAAGGCGGGGCTGACCTTTGCCGCCGCGCTCAAGTCTTTCCTGCGGCAGGACCCCGACATCATCATGGTGGGCGAAATCCGCGATCTGGAAACGGCGGACATCTCCATCAAAGCCGCGCAGACCGGCCACCTGGTGTTGTCCACCCTGCACACCAATGACGCGCCGACCACGCTCACCCGCATGCGCAACATGGGCATACAGCCCTTCAACATTGCGTCCAGCGTCATCCTAATTACCGCGCAGCGCCTGGCCCGCCGGCTTTGTGCCAATTGCAAGCAGCCCGCCGAGATACCGGAGGCGGCTCTGCTGGACGCCGGCTTCAAGGACACCGATCTGGACGGCAGCTGGAAGCCCTTCCGGCCGGTAGGTTGCTCGATGTGCAACAACGGCTACAAGGGCCGGCTCGGCATCTACCAGGTCATGCCCATCAGCGAAGAAATCCAGCGCATCATCCTGCGCGACGGCAGCGCCATGGACATCGCGGCCCAATCTGAGCGCGAGGGCGTGCGCTCCCTGCGTCAATCAGGCTTGCACAAGGTCAAGGTCGGGCTGACTTCGCTGGCAGAAGTCATCGCAGTGACCAACGAATAAAACGCCGCCCCGGGGGGAACTATGGCAACCGCAAAGTCTGCAGATACCAACGAGGTCGTGTTTGAGTGGGAAGGCCGGGACCGCAACGGAAAGCAAGTCCGTGGCGAAACGCGCGCCGTGGGCGAAAACCAGGTCAAGTCGATGCTGCGCCGCCAGGGCGTCACCCCCACCAAAATCCAGAAGCGCCGCATGCGCTCGGGCAAGGCCATCAAGCCCAAGGACATGGCCATCTTCACCCGCCAGCTCGCCACCATGATGAAGGCCGGTGTGCCGCTGCTGCAGGCCTTTGACATCGTGGGGCGCGGTAACCCCAACGCCAGCGTCACCAAGCTGCTCAACGACATCCGCACCGATGTAGAGACCGGCACCTCTCTGAGCGCCGCCTTTCGCCGCTACCCGCTGTACTTCGACAACCTGTATTGCAATCTGGTCGAAGCGGGCGAGACCGCCGGTATCCTGGACCAGCTGCTCGACCGCCTGGCCGTCTACATGGAGAAGACCGAGGCCATCAAGTCCAAAATCAAGTCGGCGCTGATGTACCCGATTGCGGTGTTGGTGGTGGCTTTTGTGGTGGTGTCGGTCATCATGATTTTTGTGATTCCTTCGTTCAAGCAGGTTTTTACTTCCTTCGGCGGCGAGCTGCCGGCGCCCACCCTTTTTGTGATTGCGCTGAGCGAAATATTTACCGACTATTGGTGGCTCATCTTCGGCGGACTGGGCGGAGGTTTCTACTTCTTCATGCAGGCCTGGAAGCGCGATGAGAAGGTGCAGGCCTTCATGGACCGCCTGATGCTCAAATTGCCCATCTTCGGCGTGCTGGTGGACAAGAGCTGCGTAGCGCGCTGGACGCGCACCATGTCCACCATGTTTGCTGCCGGCGTGCCACTGGTCGAGGCGCTCGACTCGGTGGGCGGTGCCTCGGGCAACATCGTCTACGAGCTCGCCACCCGCAAAATCCAGCAGGAAGTCTCCACCGGCACCTCGCTCACTGCCGCCATGACCAACGTCAACCTCTTTCCCACCATGGTGCTGCAAATGTGTGCCATCGGCGAGGAGTCTGGCTCCATCGACCACATGTTGGGCAAGGCGGCAGACTTTTACGAGGCGGAGGTGGACGACATGGTCGCCGGCATTTCCAGCCTGATGGAGCCCATCATCATCGTGGTGCTGGGCACGGTGATTGGCGGCATTGTGGTGTCCATGTACCTGCCCATCTTCAAACTGGGCCAGGTGGTTTGATGGGTGCCGCTCTGCCGTGGCTGGACGCCAGCCTTTGGGCTTGTGTCGGCCTGCTGATCGGCAGTTTCCTGAACGTGGTGATCCATCGCCTGCCGCGCATGATGGAGCGGGAGTGGGCTGCCGAATGCGCAGAACTGCAAATCAACGAAGCCCAGGGCAAAGACGCTTCACCGCTGGACGAATCGCCCCCCTTCAACCTGCTGGTACCGCGCTCCCGTTGCCCGGACTGCGGGCATCTGATTGCCTGGTATGAAAACATCCCGCTGCTGAGCTACGCCTTCTTGCGCGGGCGCTGTTCTGAATGCGGCAAGCGCATCAGCTGGCGGTATCCGGCAGTGGAACTGGCCACGGGAGCACTGTTCTTTTTCTGCGCCTGGACCTTCGGGCCCACACCCGAGGCGCTGGCTTGGAGTGTCTTTAGCGCCGCGCTGCTGGCGCTGGCCTGCATCGACTGGGACACCACCCTACTGCCAGACAACATTACCCAGCCTTTGCTCTGGCTGGGCCTGATTGCCGCCGCCCTGCAATGGACGCCGGTCACTTTGCCCACTGCGCTGTGGGGTGCGGTGGGAGGTTATCTGTCGCTGTGGTCGGTGTACTGGTTATTCAAACTCGTGACCGGCAAAGAAGGCATGGGCTTTGGAGACTTCAAGCTCTTCGCCGCCCTGGGCGCCTGGTTCGGCTGGCCGGTATTGATTCCCATGGTCCTGATGGCGTCGGTGATCGGCGCCATCTTGGGCATTGCGATGAAGTTCACCACCGGGCTGCGTGAGGGAGGCTATGTGCCCTTCGGCCCTTTTCTGGCCGGCGCGGGGTTCGCAGCGCTGCTGCTTGGCCCGGAAGATCTGAGGCGGCTCTTAAGCTTCTGACGTCATGGGCCGCGCCAAACACATCGGGCTGACAGGCGGCATTGGCAGCGGCAAAAGTACGGTAGCCGCTTTGCTGGAAAAGTCCGGCGCCCGCTGCATCGATGC
>NZ_CAMCVG010000136.1 GCF_945881795.1 Rhodoferax sp. OV413 | reverse complement strand
TTTGCAGCTGG
Organism: Rhodoferax sp. OV413; assembly: GCF_945881795.1. Lineage (GTDB taxonomy): Bacteria > Pseudomonadota > Gammaproteobacteria > Burkholderiales > Burkholderiaceae_C > Allorhodoferax. The sequence continues at coordinate 4,239 of NZ_CAMCVG010000136.1, read as the reverse complement.
TAGCTCATGACTTTGGGGATGGGCAACTTGGCAATGCTCTCGAGCAGGGCCTTTTGCAAGCCGTCCGCCAAGGTGACGCCGGTTGCAATGCTCTCAAAAAACAAGGCCTCGGCCTTGCCGTCCATGGCGCGCTGCAGGCCGGCCACTGCGTCGGGCCCGGCACCCAGCGCCTGCAGCTTCTTGAGCAGCGCAGGCGTGGGATTGCCCGCCGCGTCCAGGCCCACCGCCACGGGCATGAGTTTTTGAGATACCGCTTTGTCGGCAGCCTGCGCGGCGACGGCGGTCACGTGGACCGCGAGGCGGCGCGGCGAAGCATAGTGGGTGACCACGGCATCGGCAGCAATCAGGCCTTGCGCGCGCAGGGAGTCCGCCAATACGTTACCGAAGGCTTCGCCCAGCTTTTTGAGGGCCTTGGGCGGGAGTTCTTCTACAAACAGTTCTACGAGAAGGTTTTGCGTTGTCATTCTGGGGTCCCGGGGCGCTCAGGCGGCCTTCTTGGGCATCTGTTCAATCCATTCCCGTGGCGCCATGGGGAAGCCCAATCGTTCACGGCTCTCGTAATAAGCCTGCGCGACGCTGCGCGCAAGGTTGCGGATACGCCCGATGTAGGCGGCCCGCTCGGTCACGCTGATGGCGCCGCGTGCGTCCAACAGGTTGAAGCTGTGCGCACACTTCAGCACCTGCTCGTAGGCCGGCAGTGCGAGTTGTTGCTCCATCAGGTACTTGGCCTGCTTTTCATGCGCGTTGAAGGCGGTGAACAAAAATTCGGCGTCGCTGTGCTCGAAGTTGTAGGTGGACTGCTCGACTTCGTTCTGGTGGTACACATCGCCGTACTTCAAGGTGTCGGTCCACTGCAGGTTGTAGACGTTGTCCACACCTTGGAGGTACATGGCCAGGCGCTCGAGCCCGTAGGTGATTTCGCCGGTGGCAGGCTTGCAGTCGATGCCGCCGACCTGCTGGAAATAGGTGAACTGGGTGACCTCCATGCCATTGAGCCAGACCTCCCAGCCCAGTCCCCAAGCGCCTAGCGTGGGGTTTTCCCAGTCGTCTTCCACAAAGCGGATGTCGTTTTTCTTGAGGTCAAAGCCCAGCGCCTCGAGCGAGCCGAGGTAGAGCTCCAGGATGTTGGCGGGGGCGGGTTTGAGAACCACCTGGTATTGGTAATAGTGTTGCAGGCGGTTGGGGTTTTCGCCGTAGCGGCCGTCTTTGGGGCGGCGGCTGGGCTGCACATACGCCGCCTTCCAGGGTTCGGGGCCTATGGCGCGCAGAAAGGTGGCGGTGTGCGAGGTTCCGGCGCCCACTTCCATGTCGTAGGGTTGCAGGAGCGCGCAACCTTGGCGGTCCCAGTATTCCTGAAGTCGAAGAATGATTTGCTGAAAGGTGAGCATGGTGTGTGGGCTAGGACGCGGTGTGTCGGCGATAGGCCGACGCCGCGCCGGCATGGTGGCGGGCTGGGTCGATGTAAAAACCTGATTTTACGGGTGTCGCTGCGCTAGCGCGCCCTGCGCCACGCCCAGGCGACGATGGCCAACCCGAACAACCAAAGGGGCCAGAGGCCAAAGCGCGAAGCCCACCAGGCAAAGGGCGTGATGCCGCTGCGGCCTTGCACCTCGCCGTGCAGCACGCCGCGGGTCAAAGGCGGCAACTCGGCCAACACCAGGCCCTGGTGCGAGAGGATGGCGGTGGCGCCTGTGTTGGTGGCGCGCACGAAAGGCCGCTGGAACTCCAGCGCCCGAACCCGCGAAATGTTCAGATGCTGTTGCAGCGCCACGGTTCCGCCAAACCAGCCCATGTTGCTCACGTTGGCAAACATGGTCGGCGCTTGTTCAGGGTCGGTGAAACGGGTGGCCAACTCTTCGCCATACAGATCTTCGTAGCAAATATTGGGGGCAACTCGCTCGCCCAGCACGTTGAGCGAGGGCTGACCGAGCGGGCCCCGGTTGAAGTCGCCTAATGGGATGTACATCATGTCGGTAAACCAGCGGAACATCGGCGGTATGAATTCTCCGAAGGGCACCAGGTGATGCTTGTCGTACCGCAGCACCAATCCTTCGCTCGGTGTGATTCCGATGACGGAGTTGGTGTATCCCGCTTTGTAGCTCCCGAGAGGGATTCCAATTAAGGCGGCTTGTTCTCCCTGGCTGAAGCGTGCGGTGAGTGCGGTCCAATAACCCGCGGGCAACTCCTGCGGGAGCACGGGAATCGCGGTTTCCGGGGCCACCACCAGGTCACCGGTGCTGAGGTTGAGCGCCTCGCGGTACCAGTCCAGCGCCACCGGTACGCCGCTACCAGTCTCAAATTTCTCGTTCTGGGGAATATTACCTTGCAGCAGAGTGACCCGCAGTGTGGTGGTGGGCGTGGTCCATTCGTTCCAGTGCGCAGGTATAAGCGCCGCGACCACCAAAACAGCAACCGGTCCAAGTGCCAGGCGCCAGTGTTTCTCTACGAAGGCAATCCCAATCGCTGCTGCGCACGCCGCGGCCAAGATCGACACACCATAAGCGCCGAACCACGGGAAGAACAGGGCGAGCGGCCCGTTCAGATGGGCGTAGCCGATGGCACCCCACCCAAAACCGGTGAGCCAGGTTCCGCGCGCCATTTCCGCCATGCCCCACAGGGCACCGAAACTCAAAGCGGCCGGCCAGCCGCTCAGGGGCACGGCGCCCTGCCGTCCAAGTGATACTTTGCGCCACAGCCAGACGGCACCGGCGTAATAGGCCGCCAGTGCCGCAGCAAGCGCCACCAGACCCACCAGCGAGAGCGTGGCGGACAGACCGCCGTAGGTATTCATGGCGACGTAAAGCCACCAAAACGTGGCGGTGAGCCAGACGGTGGCGAACATCCACATGATGAAATGCGAATGAGTGCCGGATGCGCGTTGGTGCAGCGCTGCAACGGCGACCGCCATCGACAGAATTTGCAGCCACCAGCATGTGCCACCTAAGGTAAAAAGGTCGTCAAAAGGCCACCCGGCGCTTGCTGCCTGTGCGCAAGCAGCTATCAATACAATAGCAAGTTGAACCGTATCGGATTGTCCGGGAAACCTCCACCCCGGATTGGTGACTACCATTAGCTGTGCGTTGCCGGGTCCGGCACGGGCGACACCTTGAACCATTTCACGGCGCCGCCCTTGGTGTGAAGCACCATAAAGTCGAGCCCGCAAACGGTGTGGCGCTCACCGCGTTTAGGCACGTGCCCCATCTCGTGTGCGATCAAACCGCCGATGGTGTCAAAACTGTCGTCGGGATCGGCGCTTGCCACCTTGACCGAGAACGCCTCGCTGACACGCTCTAAGGGAGTGTCCCCGCTGACACGATAGGTCTTGTCGGCCAACGCGAAAATATCACCCTCGTCTTCCGCGATGTCAAATTCGTCCTCGATTTCACCAACGATTTGCTCTAGCACGTCCTCGATCGTGATGAGACCCGCGACGCGGCCAAATTCATCAATCACGATCGCCAAGTGGTTACGGTTACCGCGGAAATCACGCAGCAGGTCGTTCAATCCCTTGGACTCGGGCACAAACACGGCAGGCCTTAGCAAGGCTCGGATATTGAGTTCCGGCGCACGCTGCAGCTTGAGCAAGTCTTTGGCCATCAAGATGCCAATGATGTTCTCTCGTTCGGTGTCGTAGACGGGGAAGCGCGAATGCGCGGTGTCGATAACCGCGTGCATAAGCTCATCCATGGGGGACTGGATGTCAAGAAAGTCCATGCGGGTTGCGGGAACCATCACATCGCCCGCAGTCATGTCAGCCATCCGGATCACACCTTCCAACATGACCCGAGATTCCGCCGCGATGATGTTGTTGTCCTCAGCCTCAGCGAGTGTCTCAATCAACTCGGCAGTGGAGTCAGGCCCGGGATGCAGGAATTCTGCGAGTTTTTGAAGGAAAGATCGCTTGTCTTCTTTTGCAAAGCGTCGCAAAGGATGCGGTTCTGACACTGAAGGTGCGCCTGTTGAGGGCTTTAGTTGCGAGGGCCTAAGGATAGCTGATTTGCAAATGGCACCCTGCTCGCCAATTTGCGAAAGTTATTGCTTGAGGAACACGAGTCAAAACTTTTGACCTCTGCGTCAACAGGCATGTCAGTTTTTTGCTTTTTTTAGTCTTGCCAGCAGCTCACGCCTGGGCAGTACTAAAAAAAACACCCCGCCACGCGACGGGGTGTTTTGGCTGTAATAGCCTGACGATGTCCTACTTTCACACGGGAATCCGCACTATCATCGGCGCTGAAGCGT
>NZ_CAMCVG010000135.1 GCF_945881795.1 Rhodoferax sp. OV413 | reverse complement strand
GCGCTGGGCAGGCCGGAGACGTGTTGCGCCAAGTCCGCCAGTTGGTCGCTGGTGACCTTGTGCCACGCGTCTGCCTGGCTCCAAGGCTCCACCCAGCGGCGCTGGGGGCGCACCACAATGTTATCCAGCTGCATACCCGCCACCACGGTGTGCAGATGGTTGGCCGTGTCTGCACGCATGGTGGCAGCGGTCAGGCCATAGCTTGCTGCAGGCTCAGTAACCTTGGTACCACCCTGCTCCTGCGCCAACTGTTCGTCCAGCACACTCAAAAGCTCAAGTCGCGCCTTGAAGGTGCGCTGGCTTAAGGGTTCGGCCACATTGCCTTTGCTGCCCTCCAAGTTCTGGCTAAAGAACTCCAGGTTCTGGCAGAAGTCAAAAATCACAAACTCTTGCTTGTGCTGATCCGGCCCAAACAGGTTTTTGCACAGGCGCGTGCCGCGCCCCACCATTTGCCAGAACTTGGCCTTGGAGCGCACGATCTTGAAGAACACCAGGTTCACCACCTCGGGCACGTCAATGCCGGTGTCCAGCATGTCCACCGAAATGGCGATGTGCGGCGCCTTTTCTTTGACGCTGAAGTCGTCAATCGGGCTCTGCGCGTATTCGGTCTGATAGGTGATGGTGCGGGCAAACTGCCCCGCGTAGTGCGGGTAGTTTGCGTTGAAGCGGTCTGCAATGAAGTTGGCGTGCGCATTGTTTTTGGCAAACACAATGGTTTTGCCCAAACGGTCGCCGCCCGCCACTTTGTGGCCCTGGGCCATCAGGAGCTCAAGCACTTTGTCTACGGTGTCGGTGTTGAACAGCCATTTGTTCACTGCCTCGGCGCCCACCTCGTCGGGGGCGTGGCCCTCATCATCCCAATCCAACTCGTCCCACTGCGCGCGTTCGTCTTCGCTCAGCTCGGCGTATTTGATGCCTTCGCGCTGGAACTTCAGCGGCACCGACACCGCGCGCGGCGGCACCAAATACTTCTCGGCAATCGCGTCTTCCAGACCGTAGGCATCCGTTGGCACACCGTTTTCCAGCTCAAACAGGCTGTAGGTGTTGCGGTCAATCTCGTCTTTGGGCGTGGCCGTTAGGCCCACCAGCAGCGCATCAAAGTAGGCAAAGATGGCTTTGTACTTTTGGTAGATGGAGCGGTGCGCCTCGTCCACGATGATCAGGTCAAAGTGCCCCACGCCAAAGCGGCGCAGCCCTTCGTCAGTCTCGTTGATCAACCCCATCATCGTGGGGTAGGTGCTCACAAACACGCGGCCTTCGGTTTCCTTATCGGTCACCAGGTTCACCGCCGCTGCATCTGGCAAGTGCGCTTTGAAGGCATTGGCCGCCTGGTTCACCAGTGCCACGCGGTCGGCCAGAAACAAGATGCGCTTGGCCCAGTTGGCGCGCTGCAGCAGGTCCACCAGCGCAATCACGGTACGCGTCTTGCCCGCGCCCGTGGCCATCACCACCAGGGCCTTGCGCTGGCGGTCGCGCTCAAAGGTTTCGCCAATGCGGCGAATGGCGCGCAGCTGGTAGTGCCGCTCCACGATCTCGGGGTTGATGGTCGCGCCCGCCAGCGGTTTGGCACTGGTGCGGCGCTGCACTAGCAGTTGCAGTTCGTCCTTTTTGTGAAAGCCCTGCACCGGGCGCGGTGGGTAGGTGGTGTCGTCCCAAAACCAGTGCTCGTAGCCATTGGTGGTGTAGATCAGCGGGCGCTGGCCGAATTGGGTTTGCAGGCAACCGGCATACAGCTTGGCCTGCTGCTGGCCCACGCGCGCGTCCCGCTGGGTGCGCTTGGCTTCCACCACAGCCAGCGGCTTGCCATCGTCACCCCACAACACATAGTCCACATAGCCCACGCCTTGGTTGTTGGGCATGCCCTGCACTTCAAACTCGCGGTCGCGTGCATGGTCCAGCTTCCAGCCCGCTTCTTTGAGCAGCAGGTCGATGTAGAGGTCGCGCGTCTCGGCCTCGTTGTAGTCGTGCGTGTCGGGGGTGGCCGTGTTGGCGGCTTTTGCGGCGGCTACTTCGGCGCGTAGTTGGGCCAGCTCTGCATCCAGCGCAGCAGTCTTTTGCTGCGCCGCAGCCAGCGCTGCATCGCGCGCCGTCAGTTCGTCAGCCAGGGTAGCCAGCTTCTGCAATGCGGCCTGCGTGGCTTGCGCGCTGGCCTGGGCGGCAGCTTGTTCTGCTGCAGTATTGGTAGGGCGTGGCAGCAGGTCGGCCCGGAACTGCAGCGCCGGGTCGGGCCGGGCGGCCACATTGCGCCCGTAGCTTCGCGCCAGCCAAAAGGCCACCTGAAACAGCTCGCGCAGCACGGCGGTGGCGTCTGCCGCAGTAATGGCGCGCGCGCTGTGCACCGCGTTGTTGCCCTGCTTGCGCACCACGTCCATCTTGGCGTGCAGCGCGGGGCCGACCAGCACCTTGAAACTTGGCTCGAACAAGAAGGCCGACAGATCGGGCTTGTAGGGCATTTGCAAGCGTCCACCGCGCCCGCCTTCGGCTTGGAAAAGCCACACCACCGCCAGCTCCAGCGTGCGCCGCGCATAGAAGCAGGCGGTGCGCGGTTCAGTCAGCGCAGCCTGCTCGGCCTTGGTGGCCTCGGCATAGAGCGCTGGCCATTCGGCCTGCAGGAATGAGAAGTTGGAGGCCATTATTTTTGACCCCATGAGGGCAAAAACAGGCTGATTGCTTGCAAAAGCAGCAGATTTGACCTCATAGGGTCAGATTTTTAAAGCAAGAGCCATCCGCGCTAAAGCTCGCACTCAGCATCGCTTTTTTGGAATGCCTTGTTTTATAAGTCTTTGTTTTTATTGAATTTATTTTCAAAACAAACCTCCCTTAAACCATCTTTGGAAATCTAGTGCTTTAGAAATCCTGTATTCGCCCCGCTTCTGGCGCGCCCAGTCTTACGCCGCCGCCCATACCGTAACAGCCCCGGTAGCTACACCCGCCAATGACAACGCAGCACGAGGGCGGATGAAGATCTCCACATCGCGATTCATCAGCGTGATGTAGTGCAACAGGCGCTCGCTGGAGAAGCGGCCGAGCTTGTAGTTTTTGAGTTCAGACACATGCGGCTGCGCAATACCAAGGCGCTTGGCCGCTGCCGCTTGGGTCAGACCTTCGGCCTTGAGCAAGTCATTGAGCCGGGTGGCCAGCTGCACGCGCAGGTGGCGTTCGTCCGCGTCGGGCAGGCCCAAATCTGCGAACACATTTCCCGAACCCATTTCAACGGTCTCAGCGGTTTTTGCTACCGGTGGTTTAGCTTTAGCGTTCATGGTGATCCTTGTAATGTTGCTGTGCCAACTTCAGGCGCTCGTGAATCAGATCAATGTCACTCTGCGCCGTTTTGATGCCGCTGGGTGACTTCTTTTGAAAGCAGTGCAGCACATACACCGCCTTGTCAAACCGCACCGTGTACACCGCACGAAAGGTGTCGCCCCGGTGGTTCTCTACCAGCTCCAGCACGCCGGGGCCTTCGCCCTTCCACGGCTTGGCTTGCGCAGGCGTGGCCCCCAACTGCACTGCGCCCAACGCGTACCCAAAGTCGTCAATCACCTCTTCAGGCAATGCCAATAGGTCTTTCTTGGCGGAGCCAACCCAGTGAAGCGGCTTTTCGGAGTGCGATGCAGGCATGGGCAAATTATATCGAATTGGGTATTTTTACAACTCTCCCGCAAACGCCCGCTGCTGCAGCGAGGCGAACAGGGCGTCCAGCTGGGTCAGGGCGGTACGGTGGGTGGCTTTGAGGGCTTCGATGGCTTGGATGCGGGTGGCGAAGGTTTGTTGGACGGCAAGCGGGGGTACGACAACTTCCACTTTTGAAAAGTTTGATTTGTTCAAAATAGGCAATGTTGTCGCTGAAGATAGAGCAAGCATTTGTGGTCTTGCATGTTCCAGTGCTGCCAAACCAAAAGTGTCATCCACACAAGCGGACCATTCGACAGCGTTAATCTGCTGATTAAAGGCTGTGGGAACTTGCGCCTTTCCTAGTTTTCCAATATTGCCAATGCAACTGACCAGAGAACTACCGGGCCTAACGACCGCACAGTAAGTAGCTCCCACGTCAGATAGATGCCTAACAGTCGAGGTCAAATCACCATCTAGATCGCCTGGCGTGACAAACGGGATTGACCCCACAAAATTTGCCGAATCTTGTGATGGGGGGGTTTTCCCGGTGTGCACCCCGCCCAACTCACCGATTTTGCGCTTTGACCATCCCTTTGGATTCACCACCGGGTCGCCAAACATATCGAGAAAGAGAGACTGGGTTAGGGTATCGAGGTGGGTCAGGGCTTGGCGACGTTGGGTTCGGAGGGTTTCGGCCTGGTCCAGGATGGCGGCGATGCGGCGTTG
>NZ_CAMCVG010000134.1 GCF_945881795.1 Rhodoferax sp. OV413 | reverse complement strand
ATGTGTTGCCGGCGTTTGAGCAGTTGAAAAAAGAGGGCGAGGGTGGTCGTCGCAAGATAACTCAGTACACCCGTTACGGCACCTTGGGCTTGGCGCTATTCCAATCGTTAGGTATCGCTGTCGCGCTAGAAGCTTCTGCAGGTTTGGTGATTGCTCCAGGTTTCGGCTTCAGGCTGACCACTGTAGTCACCTTGACCGCTGGCACCATGTTTTTGATGTGGCTGGGAGAGCAGATTACTGAGCGGGGTCTGGGCAATGGCATCTCGATTTTGATTTTTGGTGGCATTGCAGCTGGCCTTCCCAGCGCGGTTGGCGGTTTGCTGGAGTTGGTCCGCACAGGAACGATGAGCATCATCGTTGCGTTGGTTATTGTGATTGTGGTCGCCCTGGTGACTTACTTCGTGGTGTTCGTAGAGCGGGGTCAGCGCAAGATTCTGGTGAACTATGCGCGCCGGCAGGTTGGCAACAAGGTGTATGGCGGGCAATCGTCCCATTTACCCCTGAAGTTGAACATGGCTGGTGTTATTCCCCCCATCTTTGCTTCGTCCATTATTTTGCTTCCAGCCACCGTGGCGAACTGGTTTAGCTCCGGCGACTCGATGCGCTGGTTGAAAGACATTGCCAACACCTTGAGCCCTGGTCAGCCGGTCTATGTCATGTTGTATGCGGCGGCGATTGTGTTCTTCTGTTTCTTTTACACCGCGTTGGTATTCAACAGCCGTGAAACAGCTGACAACTTAAAGAAGAGCGGCGCGTTTATTCCTGGAATTCGTCCCGGGGATCAGACCGCAAAGTACATCGACAAGATTTTGGTTCGTTTGACACTGGCTGGCGCGATTTACATCACATTTGTATGCCTGCTGCCGGAGTTCCTGATTCTCAAGTACAACGTGCCGTTCTATTTCGGTGGTACGTCGCTGCTGATCATTGTGGTGGTCACTATGGACTTCATGTCGCAGGTGCAGAACTACATGATGTCGCAGCAGTACGAATCGCTGCTTAAGAAAGCCAATTTCAAGGCTTCCTGAGGGGCGAGTGAGGAAGATAGACGGTTCGGGCTGAAGGTCGGTCTGGGCTGAGATTAAGGGTTAGATCGCATATTCCGCGCGATTCAAAGTCGGAATGGGGCGAAGAGTTTTAGGAGAAGAAAATGAAAGTTTCGGCTTCGGTCAAGAAAATTTGCCGCAACTGCAAAATCATCCGTCGTAAGGGCGTTGTGCGCGTGATCTGTACAGATCCGCGCCACAAGCAGCGTCAGGGTTAATTGCAAGAGTTTTAGAGGACGAAAATGGCACGTATCGCTGGCATCAACATTCCGCCGCATAAACATTCCGAAATTGGCCTGACAGCCATCTTCGGCATCGGACGCACCCGCGCACGCAAGATTTGCGAGGCCTGTGGCATCGCATATTCGAAGAAGGTCAAAGATCTGACCGACTCCGATCTTGAAAAAATCCGCGACCAGATCGCTCAATTCACCATTGAGGGTGATTTGCGACGTGAGACAACCATGAACATCAAGCGTTTGATGGACATTGGTTGCTACCGCGGCTTCCGTCATCGCCGCGGCCTGCCGATGCGTGGCCAACGTACCCGCACCAACGCACGCACACGCAAAGGCCCCCGTAAGGCAGCTGCGTCTTTGAAGAAATAACAGGGATTGAGAGACCACCATGGCAAAGGCTCCCGCAAATAACGCAGCTCAGCGTGTTCGCAAGAAGGTTCGCAAAAACGTCGCAGACGGTATTGCGCACGTTCACGCATCGTTTAACAACACCATCATCACCATCACAGACCGCCAAGGCAATGCTTTGTCTTGGGCGTCCTCGGGTGGTCAAGGTTTCAAGGGCTCGCGCAAGTCCACTCCATTCGCCGCCCAGGTGGCGTCCGAAGTGGCGGGGCGCGCAGCTTTGGAGCAAGGCATTAAGAACCTTGATGTCGAGATCAAAGGCCCTGGCCCTGGTCGCGAGTCGTCGGTTCGCGCCTTGGCAGCTCTGGGAATCCGCATCAACATGATTGCTGACGTGACCCCCGTGCCGCACAACGGTTGCCGCCCTCAAAAGCGTCGCCGTATTTAATTTAAACCAAGCCCACCGCCACCAACTTCCGTTGGTGGCTCGCGCGTTTCTACGCGTCAGATGACATAGAAGGAAGATCAAGTGGCACGTTACCTCGGCCCCAAGGCCAAACTTTCCCGCCGTGAAGGCACGGACCTGTTCCTCAAGAGCGCACGTCGCTCCATTGCGGATAAGGCCAAATTCGACTCTAAGCCTGGCCAGCACGGCCGCACCTCCGGTGCCCGCACATCTGACTACGGTTTGCAGCTTCGCGAGAAGCAAAAAGTTAAGCGCATGTACGGCGTGCTGGAGCGCCAGTTCCGTCGTTACTTTGCCGAAGCCGACCGCCGCCGTGGCAACACCGGCGCCAACCTGATGATGTTGTTGGAGTCCCGCCTGGACAACGTCGTGTACCGCATGGGCTTCGGTTCCACTCGCGCTGAAGCGCGTCAGCTGGTGTCTCACAAAGCGATGACCGTCAACGGTAATCCGGTGAACATTCCTTCCTACATGGTCAAAGCGGGCGACGTGATTGCGGTGCGCGACAAATCCAAGAAGCAAAACCGCATTGTTGAAGCCCTGCAATTGGCCCAACAGGTCGGCATGCCCGCATGGGTTGAGGTGAGCGTGGAAAAGGCTGAAGGTACTTTCAAGTCCGTGCCCGACCGTGACCAGTTCGGTGCAGACATCAACGAATCCCTGATCGTTGAGTTGTACTCGCGCTAATCGTATTCAATTTCTTGTAATCGTTCCTTTGCTGCGGGGCACCGCGGCAGAGGTACTTCACCAGCCTTACCGATGTAACGAGTCGGGGGTATTGAGAGGAAGTTTGCATGCAAAACAATTTGTTGAAGCCCAAGTCGATCAGCGTTGAGCAACTGGGTCCTAACCGGGCGAAAGTTGCATTGGAGCCCTTTGAGCGCGGATACGGTCACACACTCGGCAACGCTTTGCGTCGTGTGCTGTTGTCCTCCATGCCTGGGTTCGCCGCGACTGAGGTGACTATCGCGGGCGTGCTGCACGAATACTCGTCTATCGATGGCATCCAGGAAGATGTCGTGAACATTCTCCTGAACCTCAAGGGCGTTGTGTTCAAGCTCCACAACCGTGAAGAAGTTACCCTGAGCCTTCGTAAAGACATTGAAGGCGTTGTGACCGCTGCCGACATCCAGACACCGCACGACGTAGAAATCATCAATCCTGACCACGTCATCGCTCGTTTGTCCCATGGTGGCAAGCTGGATATGCAAATCAAGGTTGAAAAGGGTCGCGGTTATGTACCCGGCAGCATGCGCCGCTTTGCGGACGAACCCAATAAATCGATCGGTCGTATCGTTTTGGACGCGTCTTTCTCACCGGTGCGTCGGGTCAGCTACACCGTGGAAAGCGCCCGTGTTGAGCAGCGTACCGACCTCGACAAACTGGTCGTTGAAATTGAGACCAACGGCGCCGTGAGTGCTGAAGACGCAGTGCGCGCATCTGCAAAGATTCTGGTGGAGCAGCTGGCTGTGTTTGCGCAGCTCGAGGGCAGCGAATTGGATGCCTTCACCGCACCCACCCCGCGCGGCAACACCCAATTCGATCCGATTCTGTTGCGCCCAGTGGACGAGCTGGAATTGACGGTCCGCTCTGCCAATTGCCTGAAGGCTGAGAACATCTACTACATCGGCGATCTGATTCAGCGTACCGAAAATGAGTTGCTCAAGACCCCTAACCTGGGCCGCAAATCGCTGAACGAAATCAAGGAAGTCTTGGCCTCGCGCGGCCTGACCTTGGGAATGAAGTTGGAGAGCTGGCCTCCTGCATCCCTGGAAAAGCGCTAATCCGCAAATAGAACCCCTTGGGGTTCCGTGCCACGGGCAGTACCTGATACGGCTGCCTGTTTAAAACTGAAGGAAACTAAAAATGCGTCACGGACACGGTCTTCGTAAACTCAATCGCACAAGCTCGCACCGCCTTGCTATGTTGCGCAACATGATGAATTCGCTCATCGAGCATGAAGTCATCAAAACCACAGTCCCCAAGGCCAAGGAATTGCGTCGTGTGGTGGAGCCCATGATTACTTTGGCCAAAGAAGCCACCGTGGCAAACCGCCGCCTGGCCTTTGACCGCCTGCGTGACCGCGACAGCGTCACCAAGTTGTTTGACGTCTTGGGCCCTCGTTTCAAGGTGCGTCCTGGTGGCTACACACGCATCCTGAAAATGGGTTTTCGTGTCGGCGATAACGCACCCATGGCATTGGTAGAACTCGTGGATCGCGGGGAAGAAGTTTCTTCAACTACTGAAGAAACAAGCGCTTAATCGGTTACACTA
>NZ_CAMCVG010000133.1 GCF_945881795.1 Rhodoferax sp. OV413 | reverse complement strand
GCCCGTGCTGCGCCTGCACCAGGAAGACTTTTGTCAGGCGCTTGGCATCGTCTCCGAGCACAAGTACCAAAACGAAGGCGGCCCTGGCCTCCCCCAGGCGTTTGCGCTCTTGCGCAGCGCTACGCGCCCCAGCGCGCCCCACACGCTCAGGCTGCTGGACTATGTCGTTTTCAACGCCCTGATCGGCAACCACGATGCGCATGGTAAGAACTTCTCTCTGCTGTACACCCCGACAGGTGCCGCGCTGACGCCGCTGTACGACGCGTTATGTACAGCCGTTTATCCCACTCTGACCGAAAAAATGGCCATGAAGATCGGCAGCAAGTACAAATTTTCTGAGGTGATGGCACGGCACTGGGAGCAGTTCGCCCTGGATGCAGCCCTGTCGCCCGCCCAGGTAAAAAAGCGGATTCTCGAGATTGCCAAGCGCCTGCCGGACTTGGCGCGTACCACGCAGGCAAGGTTTAAGAGCCAGGGCAACAGCCACCCCATCATCGACCAGATACTTGCGCTGATCGATCAGCGCTGTGACCTGACTATTCGCCGCTTGACCTCACCCCAAAACGAAGAATCGCCGCCGGAGTCAGCGAGCATCCAGAGCCAAAAGGTAACGGGTCTATGAAGGAGTTCCTTTTTCCTGTGCGGGTGTATTGGGAAGACACTGACGCAGGCGGTGTGGTGTTTTATGCCAATTACTTGAAGTTTTTTGAGCGCGCCCGCACCGAATGGCTGCGCGCATCCGGCATCGAACAGCAGACTCTGCGCGAGGAGGCGGGCGTCATGTTCATGGTGGCTGAGGCGCAAACTCGCTATGTCAGTCCGGCCCGACTCGACGACCTGCTCCAGATCAGTGTGCAGGTGCAGGAGCAGGGCGCTGCCTCGATGCTCATCCAGCAAGAAGCCCGCCGCGGCGACACGCTACTGGCCGAAGGCCGCATCCGTATTGCCTGCGTTCAGGCGGCGACCTTCAAGCCTTGCCGAATTCCTGCGGCGGTGCTGCGAGCCGTTAAAAGGTAGCGTGTACCGCGGCTACCAGCTCTGGCGTGATCTGCGGCATCACGCCAAACCAAGCGTTAAAGCCTGGTCGGGCCTGATTGAGCAGCATGCCCAGACCGTTCACTGTCCGGTGCCCGCGCAGGCGGGCGGCTAGCAGCAGAGGCGTCTCAAGCGGGATGTAAACGGCGTCTGACACCATGGCGTGCGCCGGCAAGTCGTCCAGCACCACGTCCAGCGGCGGCTGGCCGTACATGCCCTGGGTGGTGGTGTTGATCAGAAGGCTTACTCCGGCCATGGCTGTGTTGCGCTCGCTCCAAGGCACCACCGTGACACGGTTTCCGAACGCATCGCGAAAGGCTTGCGCCTTCTCCGGGCTGCGGTTGGTGATGCGCAGTTCGGGCGCGCCTTCGTCGAGCAAGGCCACCACGATAGCGCGCGCCGCGCCGCCGGCGCCAATCACCATGGCGGGGCCGGTGTCCGCGCGCCACGCCGAGTCGGCGTCGCGCAGGCTCTGGAGGTACCCCTCGCCGTCGGTGTTGGTACCCAGCAGGGAGCCGTCTTCGCGAACTACGACCGTGTTAACGGCCTCTACGCGCTGTGCGGCGGGGTGCACTTCGTCCATGAACGCCATAGCGCTCACTTTGTGCGGCACGGTGATATTGCAGCCGGCAAAACCCAGCGCCGCAAGGCCCCGGATGGCTGCCTCCAAGTTGGCGGGCTGCACCGGCAGCGGTACATAGGCGCCTTGGAGGCCGTGGGCGGCAATCCAATGGTTGTGGATGGCGGGCGATCGCGTGTGCGCCACCGGCCAGCCCATGACGCCGGCAAGAATAAAGCGATGTTCAGACATGGAGCGGCTATTTCTCTGAAGATGTTTACTTAAGGCTGCCGGACAAAAATTGGGCCAGCCGCTCGCTCTTGGGGGCGGACAGCACGTCAGCCGGGTGGCCCTGTTCTTCAACCCGGCCTTGATGCAAAAAGATCAGGTGGTTCGAGACTTCGCGGGCAAAGCCCATCTCATGGGTCACGACGACCATCGTGCGGCCTTCCTCGGCCAGGCTTTTCATTACCCGCAGCACCTCGGCCACCAGCTCGGGGTCCAGCGCACTGGTGGGTTCGTCAAACAGCATAACTTCCGGCTCTACCGCCAAGGCCCGCGCAATCGCCACGCGCTGCTGCTGCCCGCCGCTCATGTGGGTGGGGTAGCGGTCTTCCACACCGGCCAGGCCGACCTTCGCCAGATAGGTGCGCGCCGTTGCAACCGCCACATCTTTGGACACGCCCAGTGCCTGCACCGGCACCTCAATGATGTTTTGCAGCACGGTCATGTGCGCCCACAGATTGAAGTGCTGGAACACCATGGCCAACTTGGTGCGCAGGCGTTGGAGCTGCTTCGGGTCTTTGGGGCCCAGCTCGCCGGATGCGCCTGGCACCAGCACGAGTTCCTCTCCGGCAACCTGAATCCGGCCCTGGTGCGGCTTCTCCAGCAGGTTGATGCAGCGCAAAAAAGTACTTTTCCCTGAGCCGGAGCTTCCGATGATGCTGATCACATCCCCAGCCTGGGCCGAGAGGGAAACACCCTTGAGCACCTCGTTCTGGCCAAAGCGCTTGTGGATGTTGTCGACCTGAAGTTTGATGGGCTTGGGGGTGTCGGTCATGGATGGATGAGGGGGCTGTTGGGGCAGAGGTGTTGGGGCGTGCAAATCAAGTGGCGCTTAGGCGCCCAGGAGGTCACCACTGCGAAAAGGGGTGGCGCCGGCAATTTTGCCAATTTCGCCGCCTGAGACGGCATAGCGGTCGCGCACACGGGCATAGAACACTCCTGCGACCCCCGCCCGCACCGCATGGCGGGTGTTCTCCATCGGGTTGATGACTTCAGCCACCAAATCCCCGGGCTGCAAGAAGTCGCCGGGTTGGGCGGCAAAAACCACCACGCCGGGCACGGGGGTCTGTAGCGTTTCAGAGCCCGCCAAGGGCGTGGCGGGAGCACAGGGCGCGGGGATGCGAACCGGCGAATCGCTGTTAATCGCGCCCTTCAGCGCGAGGAAATCAAAGATGGCGAGGGCGTCGGCCTGCGCCCAGGCGTGGGATACATCGGCTTCGCCGCGCAGTTCCACCGTGGTGCTGTTACAGGCCTGCGGGAGGGGCAGGCTCAGACCTTCGGCGGCCAGCCGCTCGGCCAGCTGCCACCACACGCCCGAGAGGCATTCGTCAAACGGACCGCTGCCCGAATTGCGCGCAAGCAATATGGCCCGGCACTGCAGCAGGTGCGCCAGCGGCTCGAGCCCGGGCCAGCAGGGTTCTTCGGTGTAAAAGTGCATCACGCCTTCGCAGTCGCAGTGCAGGTCGATCACGTAGTCGGCGTCATGGGCCAGCGTCAGCAGGGTGCGGCGCAGGCTTTGCAGCTCGGTGGCGGGCTGCCACTGGTCAAGGTAGCGGCCAATCGCCTGCCGCACAGTCCTGACATTGGCGGCCGCATCTTGGGTGAGCCTGGGCTTGACTCCATCCGCCACCGCCAGCGCGAGGTCGGGGTAGTGGCGGTTGAAGTTCTCGGAGCTATCCAACTCAAAGCGCCCCATGGGCTTATGGTCCAGCCGCTGGGCGAGGCCAATCGGATTGGCGACCGGCACCAGCACGATTTCGCCACGCAGCCGGCCTTGCGCTTTGGCCTGGTCGAGCAGGCCGCGCAGGTGAAAGGCGACGAGCATGCCCGGCAGCTCTTCAGCGTGCAAGCTGGCCTGGATGTAGATCTTTGGCTCCGCACCCGGGCTGCCGTAATGAAAGCTGCAGAGGCTGCGCTGGCTGCCCAGGCTGTTAGAAATAAGCGGGTGGTCGTGGCGTTGCATGCTCAGTCCTTACGCGGCGCGAGGTAGGCCAAAAAGTGCCTTTCAGCGAGCCGGAAAACGCCGATCAGGCAGAAAGTTGCTATCAAATAGATAGCTGCTGCCGCAATGTAGGCCTCGAAGGGAAGGTAATAGTCTGAATAAACTCGGCTGGCGGCAGCGGTCACGTCCAGCATGCTGGGCACGGCGCTGGCCAGGCTGGTGCTCTGCAGCATCATCACCACCTCGTTGCTGTAAGCGGGCAGGGTGCGGCGCAAGGCGCTGGGCAATACGATGCGCCGCATGGCCTGAAAGCGGCTCATGCCATAGGCCTGCGCTGCCTCCATCTCGCCCGCCGATGTTTCGCGAATAGCGCCTGCCAGCATCTCGGCGGTGTAGGCAGCCGTGTTCAAGCTGAAAGCCAGCAGCGCACAAAAAAATGGTTCCTTGAAGTGCGTCCAGGGCCACACATCGTCCCACCGGGTTTGAATCCATTCCAGTTGGCCGAGCCCGTAATAGATCAGGTACACCTGAATCAGCAGCGGCGTGCCACGAATCACATAGGTGTAGCTGCCGACCAGCCAGCGCAGCGCCGTCCAGCGGCTGGTCAAAGCAAGGGCACACAGCAGCGCCA
>NZ_CAMCVG010000132.1 GCF_945881795.1 Rhodoferax sp. OV413 | reverse complement strand
GGCGATTGCCCAGAAGGCGCCGCAAACGATTTCGGACTTGCAGGGTATCAGCGGGATTGGGGCTAAGAAGCTGGAGGCTTACGCGGCGTCAGTGCTGGAAGTCGTGGCGCTGCAATAAGGAGCTCCCCAGTAAGAAGGTTTGCCACTCGCCCCACTGCACGCACCGCGCCCCAGAGGCGCGGCTTTTCCGTTCAGTTGCGGTGAAAGCCGCTCTCAAACGCGACGGCGGCGCCGGACATGGTGTTTTGGAGGCGTTCAATGGCACGCATGTGGCGAGCGCCGGTGGCTGCATCGTTGGCTTGGGCGCTGTGGCGCTGCATGAGCGCTTGGAATTTGCTTTTGCAGGCATCCAGGGCGCCGGCGAAGTTCAGGGCAATGTAGGCGTTGTGTCCTGCCTGGGTCTGGCGGTACTCGCCCGACCAGTAGTCGAACAATTGCCACTTGTAAGTGCCTTTTTCGGGAACTTCGATCGTATTGCGCTGCATAGGTGCCGTACAAAATGTTGATGGATCGGGGCCATTCGTTCGGAAGGAGGGCTTCTCCGCCCGTCTGAAAATGTCCACGCCTAGGGTAATCACGCATGAGGCCGCACGCCGGTTGACAGGCCATGTAAAAAAGTTTCATGGCGGTTACCGGCTTGCGGGCCAGGCGACGGACACAGGGTGTGGCTAAAATCTGCGCCATCTCAAACAAATCATCCGAGGCCAGCCATGTCCGCACCCCAACATTCCGACGACCAACACGCCGCTGACCCTGTGGACGAAGTGGTGCCCATGGTGCCCATCGTGCTGCCCATCGTGGGCGCGGTGCTGATGTTCTTGCTGGCCTTCATCGCAGTGAAGATGGCCTGAGTGGCACGGCAAGTGAGCGCCAGCCCTACTCGTTTTCCGCTTGGTAACCGGGCCGCGGCGGGCGTTACCAAAGCGGCCTCGGCCGCTTTTTTGTTGCGCGTGCTTCTGGCGGGAGGCGCAATCTCCATAAGCGCCGCCGCCAGCGCGCAGACGAGCGCTCCCACGGGATCTGCGGCCCTGCCTGCCGCCAAACCCGCCGCATGTGCCAAGCTCTGGCAAAAGACAATGCCCCGGTTGCAGGACGACAGTCCGCAGAACCTGTGCCAATACAGCGGGAAAGTCGTTTTGGTGGTGAATACGGCAAGCTACTGCGGATTTACCTCGCAGTACGAAGGCTTGGAGCGGATTTACGCCAAATACCAGGACAAGGGTTTTGTGGTGCTGGGCTTTCCGTCCAACGATTTCGGCCAACAGGAGCCGGGTAGCAGCAAGCAAATAGCGGATTTCTGCTTCAACACCTACGGCGTCAAGTTTCCGATGTTTGCCAAGAGCACCGTGTCGGGCGGCGAGGCCAACCCGCTGTTCCAGGACCTGATGAGTCAGGGTGGTAGCACCCCCCGATGGAACTTTTACAAGTATCTGGTGGACCGCCAAGGCAAACTGGTCAACAGCTACTCCAGCATGACGGGCCCGGAAGACTCCCGCCTCACCTCGGCCATTCAAAAGGCACTCGCCGCCGCGCCATAAGCCGTATAAGCCTATGTGTATTTTGCATAGGGTTGGCCTGTAATCGCTTTGTAACTCCGGTTCCTATTCATAAAATCGTCATCTGCACCGAAGGTCGATACGGGCCTTTCCTGTGCGGAAAGCCGGTTTTTCAAAGTTCGAGGCATTCGGAGTGTCGTTCGCAGCTGATTTTGAAAAGACGATTTTCAAACTCAGGAGCTTTTCATGAACGCACCCGTGATGCAGGGCTTGGCCCTTAACACCCCCAGCTACGTTAAAAATCCCCGCCTGGTCGCCTGGGTGGCCGACATGGTCGCACTCACCAAGCCCAAAGAGGTGTACTGGTGCGACGGCTCCGAAGAGGAATACCAGCGCCTGTGCCAATTGCTGGTCGACGCCGGCACCTTCAAGAAGCTGAACCCCGCCAAGCGACTCAACTCCTTCCTGGCCTGCTCCGACCCCAGCGACGTTGCCCGCGTGGAAGACCGCACCTTCATCTGCGCCGAGCGCCAGGAAGACGCCGGCCCCACCAACAACTGGATGGCACCTGCCGAGATGCGCAAGATTCTGCAAACCGGCCAGACTGACGCCGCCGGCGCGCAGCAAAAAGCCCTGTTTGACGGCTGCATGCAAGGCCGCACCATGTATGTGGTGCCTTTCTCGATGGGCCCGTTGGGCTCGCACATCGCGCACATCGGCATTGAGCTCTCCGACAGCGCCTATGTTGCCGTCAACCAGCGCATCATGACCCGCATGGGTCGCGCGGTGTACGACGTGCTGGGCGTGGACGGGGAATTTGTGCCTTGTGTACACACCGTGGGAGCCCCCTTGGCCGATGGACAGGCCGACGTGAAGTGGCCCTGCAACAAAACCAAGTACATCGTTCACTACCCCGAAACCCGCGAAATCTGGTCCTTCGGATCGGGCTACGGCGGCAACGCGCTGCTTGGCAAAAAATGCTTTGCGCTGCGCATTGCGTCGACCATGGGCCGCGCAGCGGCACAAGGAGCGAATGGCGGAGTTGATGGTGGAGCCGATGGCCGCGGCTGGCTGGCTGAGCACATGCTCATTCTCGGCGTGACCAACCCCGAGGGTCGGAAATACCACGTGGCAGCCGCCTTCCCCAGCGCCTGCGGTAAGACCAACTTCTCGATGTTGGTGCCCCCGGCGGCTTTTGAGGGCTGGAAAGTCACCACCATCGGCGACGACATTGCCTGGATCAAGCCCGGTGCAGACGGTCGCCTCTACGCCATCAACCCCGAGGCGGGCTATTTTGGTGTGGCACCCGGCACCAACTTCCACACCAACCCCAACTGCATGGCCAGCCTGGACAAGAACGTGATCTTCACCAACGTCGCCCTGACTGACGACGGCGACGTGTGGTGGGAAGGCATGGAAAAAGACACCGGCGGCCTGCCTGCGCATTTGATCGACTGGCAGGGCAAGGACTGGACGCCTGCCATCGCCAAAGAAACCGGCACAGACGGCAAGCTCAAGCCCGCCGCCCACCCCAACGCCCGCTTCACCGTGGCCGCCGGCAACAACCCGGCTCTGGACAGCCAGTGGGATGACGCCAACGGCGTGCCGATTGACGCGTTCATTTTCGGCGGGCGCCGATCCACCACCGTGCCACTGGTAACCGAGGCCCGCAATTGGGTGGAAGGCGTCTATATGGCCGCCACCATGGGCTCGGAGACCACCGCTGCCGCTGCCGGCCAGCAGGGCGTGGTGCGCCGCGACCCGTTTGCGATGCTGCCTTTCATTGGCTACAACATGAGCGACTACTTCCAGCACTGGCTCAACATGGGCGAGAAGCTGGCCCAGAGTGGCGCCCGGTTGCCCAAGATTTTCACCACCAACTGGTTCCGCAAGGGCGAGGACGGCAAGTTCGTCTGGCCCGGCTACGGCGAAAACATGCGCGTCCTCAAGTGGATGATTGACCGCATCGAAGGCAAGGCCACCGGTGCCGAGACCGGCTTTGGCGTCGCCCCGCGGTACAGCGAAATCAACTGGACCGGGTTGGACTTCAGCGAAGCCCAGTTTGACTCGGTGACCAGCCTGAACCAGGACGACTGGAGGGCCGAAATCGCCCTGCACAGCCAGCTCTTCACCCAGCTGGCCTACCACCTGCCCCGCGAACTTGGCGAAACCCAGGCCAAACTGGCACAGCGCCTGGCGGCCTGAGGACGCACCTTTGGCTCCGCCGCTTGGCCGGGCTGGAGTGCGCAATGAAAAAGCCACCCTCGGGTGGCTTTTTTTGTGGGCTGCAGCGGCAGCAGGTGATGCCGCCGGCGCCCGCAGCGTCAAGCTTTCAGCCTTGGCTGCGCATCAATGCGTGTTGCAGCTCGGCCATGATGCGGGGGTCGCGCTGGGCATCGGCCCAGATAATTTCTTCCATGGCGCGCTCCCGGCGGGCATGGGACAAGGCCGCAAAGCCGTTGGCCAAGCGCGTGGAGAACTTGCGCAAAGGCGACGCCAGCAGAGCCAGGCTGGCGAAGGTAACCGTCCACAGCGCAACCCAGGCCGCGAGCATGTGGCCGTCGGCCCATGTGTCTATCAGCTGCTCTGCGACCACCATCAATGCCGCCAGAACCGCCGCCAGCAACATGCCGGACAAGGTGCGTGATGCTTCGATCTTCTCGGCGCGGGCAGCGGGTTTGCGGGCCGGTGCGGCAGATGCGCCGACATACGGGTTGCGGATAATTTGGCTCATGGTGGACTCCTTGAAAAGCGGAAGATCTGTGGCTCTGAGAAAGCCAATGGGAGAATAATAGGGTTTACCCTAGTGTTATTCCACTTTATGTTGGTGATGACATCCATTCACGGCATTGATAATGAGCCATGCCCGCACCTCGCGTCCAACTCCGTACCTTCGACCTGAACCTGCTCAAGGTGTTTGACGCCGTCATGGCCGAGCGCAGCCTGACACGGGCCGCCGCCGAGCT
>NZ_CAMCVG010000131.1 GCF_945881795.1 Rhodoferax sp. OV413 | reverse complement strand
ACAACTCGATCAAGCCCTACTTGATCAACGACACCGTACCCCCAGAAAAGGAACGTCTGCAGTCCCCCGAAGAGCGCGAAGAACTCAACGGCCTGTACGAGTGCATTTTGTGCGCCAGCTGCTCTACGAGCTGCCCCAGCTTCTGGTGGAACCCCGACAAGTTTGTGGGCCCTGCCGGCCTGCTGCAGGCCTACCGCTTTATCGCAGACAGCCGCGACCATGCCACCGCAGAGCGTCTGGACAACCTGGAAGACCCCTACCGTCTGTTCCGTTGCCACACCATCATGAACTGCGTTGACGTGTGCCCTAAGGGTCTGAACCCTACCAAGGCCATCGGCAAGATCAAGGAAATGATGGTCATGCGGTCCGTCTGACGCAGCGCCAAGGTGCATGCGTTTGACTGAGGCATTGATTGACGAACGGGCGTTGAGTAAGCTGCAATGGCGATGCCGCCGCGGCCTGCTGGAAAACGACCTTTTTATCGAGCGCTTCTTCCAGCTCCACAGTGCCACCCTCACCGTGCGCCACGCCGACGCTCTGTCGGCGCTGATGGAATTAAGTGACAACGACCTGCTGGATGTGCATCTGGCGCGCAAAACTCTGCCACAAGTGGATGCTGCGCTCGACCGCACTGACGTCCATGAAGTTTTGAAAATGTTAAGAGACCCTCTCTGAAAGGCGAAAGATGAAACTAGCTGACAACAAAGCCACCCTGTCGTTCAGTAACGGCAGCCCCAGCGTGGAAATGCCTGTGTATCAAGGCAACATCGGTCCCGACGTGATCGATATCCGCAAGCTTTACGCCCAGACCGGAATGTTCACTTACGACCCCGGTTTCCTCTCGACCGCTTCGTGCCAGTCCGGCATTACCTACATTGACGGCGACAAGGGCGAACTGCTGTACCGCGGCTACCCCATCGAGCAGCTGGCAACTAACGTGGACTACCTGGACACCTGCCACCTGTTGCTCAAGGGCGAATTGCCTAATGCAACTGAACGCGATGATTTCCACTCCCTCGTCACCAACCACACCATGGTGAACGAGCAGATGCAGTTCTTCCTGCGTGGCTTCCGTCGTGACGCACACCCTATGGCGGTGTTAACCGGCCTGGTGGGCGCCCTGTCGGCCTTCTACCATGACAGCACCGACATCACCAACCCGGAGCACCGCGAAATTGCCGCGATTCGCCTGATTGCCAAGATGCCCACGCTGGTAGCCATGGCCTACAAGTACGGCATCGGTCAGCCCTATATGTATCCCCAGAACAATCTGAGCTATGCGGGCAACTTCCTTCGCATGATGTTCGGCACCCCTTGCGAAGAGTACAAGGTCAACCCGGTCATCGAACGCGCCATGGATCGCATCTTCATCTTGCACGCAGACCACGAGCAAAACGCGTCCACCTCGACGGTGCGCCTGTGCGGCTCTTCCGGTACCAACCCGTTTGCGGCTATCGCGGCAGGTGTGGCCTGCCTGTGGGGACCCGCACACGGTGGCGCCAACGAGGCCTGCCTGAACATGCTGGAAGACATCCAACGCCAAGGCGGTGTCTCCAAGGTTGGCCAGTTCATGGAGCAGGTCAAGGACAAAAACTCCGGCGTCAAGCTCATGGGCTTCGGTCACCGCGTGTATAAAAACTACGACCCCCGCGCCAAGCTCATGCAGGAAACCTGCAATGAAGTGCTCGAAGCATTGGGTCTGCAAAACGACCCGCTGTTCAAGCTGGCCAAGGAGCTGGAAAAGATTGCCCTGGAAGACGATTACTTTGTCCAGCGCAAGCTCTACCCCAACGTAGACTTCTACTCCGGGATCGTTCAGCGCGCCATCGGCATTCCTGTGAACCTGTTCACCGGAATCTTCGCCCTGGCCCGCACCGTCGGCTGGATCGCCCAGCTTAACGAAATGATTGGCGACCCCGAATACAAGATCGGCCGCCCTCGCCAGCTGTTCACCGGCTCGGTGAAGCGGGACGTGGTGCCGCTGGACCAACGCTAAGCTGCGGTAAGCGACCTCCAAATCGCCACCCGAACCCCGCAGCCTCACAAGGCCGCGGGGTTTTTTTTCAACACGCCGCCACGCCCTGAAAACGATTTACGCATCTGCCGGACCAGGCGGGAGCGCCTAAAATCAGCCCCTCCGAAGGAAGAACATGGCACGCACGCTTTACGACAAACTCTGGGACGACCACGTCGTCCATACCGAGGACGATGGCACCTCCATCCTCTACATTGACCGCCATTTGGTGCACGAAGTCACCAGCCCGCAGGCCTTTGAAGGGCTGCGGGAAGCAGGTCGCAAGGTCTGGCGCATCAGCTCCATCGTGGCCACCGCCGACCACAACACCCCGACCACCGGCTGGGAACTCGGTTACGACGGCATCACCGACCCGACCAGCAAAGAGCAGGTGGTCACGCTGGACAGCAACATCCGCGAATTCGGCGCGGCGGCGTACTTTCCGTTTCTCTCGAAGCGGCAGGGTATCGTGCACGTCATGGGGCCGGAGAATGGCGCCACCCTGCCCGGCATGACGGTGGTCTGCGGCGACTCGCACACCTCCACCCACGGCGCATTCGGCGCCCTGGCGCACGGCATCGGCACCAGCGAAGTCGAGCACGTCATGGCCACCCAGACCCTCTTGGCCAGGAAGGCCAAGAACATGCTGGTCAGGGTTGACGGCCAGGTGGCCCCGGGCATCACCGGCAAAGACATTGTGCTGGCCATCATCGGCACAATCGGCACCGCCGGCGGCACCGGCTACACCATCGAGTTCGGCGGTTCCGCCATCCGCGCCCTCAGCATGGAAGCCCGCATGACCGTCTGCAATATGGCCATCGAGGCAGGCGCCCGAGCCGGGCTGGTGGCAGTAGATGAAAAAACCATCGACTACGTCAGGGGTCGCCCGCTGGCCCCGGGCGCCAACGCAGCGTCACCAGAAGCCGCCGCGGTGGAGTGGGACCAGGCTGTGACCTTCTGGAAGACCTTGCACTCCGACGCCGGCGCGCACTTTGACACCGTCGTCGAGCTGGACGCGGCCCAGATCGTGCCGCAAGTGACCTGGGGAACGTCGCCGGAGATGGTGCTGGGCGTAGATGCCACCGTGCCGGACCCCGACAAGGAAAAAGACGCCAGCAAGCGCGGCGCCATCGAACGCGCCCTGACCTACATGGGCCTGGAGCCCGGCAAGCCTTTGAACGATTTGTTCGTGGACAAGGTGTTTATTGGTTCGTGCACCAACAGCCGCATAGAAGACATGCGCGAAGCAGCGGCGGTGGTCAAAAACCTGGGCCAGAAAGTGGCCAAGAACATCAAGCTGGCCATGGTTGTCCCCGGATCGGGTCTGGTCAAAGAGCAGGCCGAGCGTGAAGGGCTGCATGAGATCTTCAAGGCCGCCGGCTTTGAATGGCGCGAGCCTGGCTGCTCGATGTGCCTGGCCATGAACGCCGACCGTCTGGAGCCCGGCGAACGCTGCGCCTCTACCAGCAACCGTAACTTTGAGGGCCGCCAGGGCGCCGGCGGCCGCACCCACCTGGTGAGCCCTGCCATGGCCGCTGCAGCCGCCATCCACGGCCACTTTGTCGACATCCGGAAATTCAGCTGATCATGAAAAACTTCACCCTCCACCAGGGACTGGTGGCGCCCATGGACCGCGAGAACGTGGACACCGATGCCATCATCCCCAAGCAGTTCCTCAAGTCCATCCGCAAGACCGGCTTCGGGCAAAACCTGTTTGACGAATGGCGCTACCTGGATGCCGGCTTTCCCGGCCAAGATACCGCCACCCGCCGCCCCAACCCCGACTTCGTGCTGAACCAGCCCCGCTATGCGGGGGCCAGCATCTTGTTGGCACGCAAAAATTTTGGGTGCGGCTCCAGCCGCGAACATGCTCCCTGGGCCATCGACCAATACGGCTTTCGCGCCATCATCGCGCCCAGTTACGCAGACATCTTCTTCAACAACTGCTTCAAGAACGGTCTGCTGCCGATCCAGCTGAGCGAAGCCCAAGTAGACCAGTTGTTCAACGAAGCATTGGCTTTCCCCGGCTACCAGCTCACGATTGATCTGGAACGCCAGGTCATCGTGAAGCCACAGGGTGATGAGATCCCGTTTGAGGTGCAAGCCTTCCGCAAGTACTGCTTGCTCAACGGCTTTGACGACATTGGCCTCACCCTGCGCCATGCCGACAAGATTAAGGCCTTCGAGGCCGAGCGTTTGGCACAAAAACCGTGGCTAGCGCGCACCATGAATGCGTGAGCAGCTACTGAATTTATAGCAATCTAAGGACAACATGAAAATCGCAGTATTGCCTGGCGACGGCATCGGAACCGAAATCGTGGCCGAGGCCGTCAAGGTGCTCAACGCCCTCGACCTGAAGCTGGAAATGGAAACCGCACTCGTGGGCGGCTGCGCCTACGAGGCCCACGGCCACCCCCTGCCGGACGCCACCCTCCAGCTCGCCAAAGACGCAGACGCGGTGCTGTTCGGCGC
>NZ_CAMCVG010000130.1 GCF_945881795.1 Rhodoferax sp. OV413 | reverse complement strand
GAAGGAAATCTGCCGCCGGAGCTTTCCCGGACTGCGGTAGCTGCTGCGAAATCGATAGCAGATGGCTTGGACTACGTCGGCGTTTTGTGTGTGGAATTCTTTGTACTTGACGCGTCGCATCCTGATGCGGCCGGGTTGGGCGCGCTGGTGGTCAACGAGATGGCGCCCCGCCCCCACAACAGCGGCCACTACAGCATGGACGCCTGCGACACCTCGCAGTTCCACCTGCAGGTGCGCACCCTGGCGAATCTGCCGCTGGTGCAGCCGCGGCAGCACAGCCCGGCCATCATGCTCAACCTGCTGGGCGACATCTGGCCCGGGCAGGGCAGCGGCGAGGGCGTGCCACCCTGGGAGAAGGTGCTGGCGTTGCACGGCACACACCTGCACCTCTACGGCAAGCTCAAAGCCAGCAAGGGCCGCAAGATGGGCCACCTCAACGTGACCGGCCCGAGCATCGAGCAGGTGCGCGCTACCGCGCTCGAGGCGGCGCGCGTCCTCGGCATCGCCGCCTTCTGAGTCGCGCCGCGCATGATTGTTGCCGCCTACCAAGGCTCCGAGGGGGCGCAGATTGCTCCTGATTCCATAGCTGCTGCCGCCAGCGTGGTGGGCGCGGGCGGGCTGATTGGCCTGCCTACCGAGACGGTCTATGGCCTGGCGGCCAACGCCTCTGACCCGCAGGCGGTGGGCCGCATCTTTGCCGCCAAGGGCCGCCCCGCCGACCATCCGCTGATCGTGCATGTGGCGGCATTTGATGGCGGCATGGGCGGTGTGGCGCACTACTGCGACCGTGTGCCCGCCTTTGCGCAGCAGCTGATGGCGGCCTTCTGGCCCGGCCCGCTCACGCTGATCGTGCCGCGCCGCGCCGGTGTGGGCGAGGCGGCCGCCGGCGGGCAGGACAGTATCGGCCTGCGATGCCCGGCACACCCGGTGGCGCAAAGCCTGCTCGCTGCGCTTCGCAAGCCTGCGGACGGCGCCCCGGTGGTCTGGGGTCTCGCCGCGCCGAGTGCCAACCTGTTCGGCCGGGTGAGCCCCACCACGGCGGCGCATGTGTTGGGCGAATTCGGCGACGGGCTGTTCATCCTCGACGGCGGCCCCTGCGCGGTGGGTATCGAGTCCACCATCATCGATTGCACCCGCGGCGCGCCGGTGTTGCTTCGCCCCGGCGCCATTACCGCTGCACAAGTGCAAGACGCCTGCGGACGCCCTTTGCTATCGAAAGAGGAGCTGGATGCGCAATCCCCTCCTGCGCCCAGGGCCTCCGGGACGCTGGAATCGCATTACGCGCCCAGCGCCACGGTGCGGCTGATGGACGCCCGGGCGCTGCAGGCAGCGCTCGATGTGCTGGCCGGCACTACCCCGTCCGCCAACAGCCCCGCCAACCCTCGCCCCCGCATTGCGCTCTACCACCGCAGCCCGCTGCAGGTGCCGCCTCAGCTGCTGGGGAATATGGGTACCCCTCCGACTATTGGCACCCCTCCGGATGTCGGTACCCCTACGGTAGTGGCCCGTCGCATGCCGCAGCACGCTCAGCCCGCGGCCCAAGAGCTGTTTGCCGCGCTGCGCGAGATGGACGCATGCGGCGTGCAGCTTATCTGGGTGGAGACGCCACCCGACACCCCCGAGTGGGCCGGGGTGCGCGACCGGCTGACGCGGGCCGCGGCCTGAAACGCGGCCACTACAAATCCCGCCCTGCCCAATCCACCAGCGCGTCCAGCGCGGGCCGCGCATCCGCGGCGTTGGGGTGGTTGATCAGGGCCACCAGCACATAGCGCTTGCCGTTCAGCGCGTGCACATAGCCCGCCAGCGCCACCACGCCGCTGAGCGAGCCGGTCTTCAGGTGGGCGGTGCCGCTGGTGCGGGTCTTGATGCGTCTGAGCGTGCCATCCACCCCTGTGATCGGAAGGGACGACATCAGCTCCGGCATAAAGGGCGCGGCATAGGCGGCCTGCAGCAGCCGGCCCATGGCCAGCGCGCTGATGCGCTCCTCGCGCGACAGGCCTGAGCCGTTGTCGAGCAATGGCGCATCGTCGCCCAGCCGCTCCCGCCACCAGCGCTGCACCACCGCGCGGCTGGCGGCAAAGCTTGCAGGGGGAAGCTTGGCGTCCGCCACACCCTCCGTGGCAGACAGGTTGCCGGGGCTGATGGCGGGCGGGTTTGCAGCGACGCGCCCCAGCGTTAAAAACAGCTGCTGCGCCATGACGTTGTTGCTGAACTTGTTTACGTCCCGAATCACATCGGCCAGCACATTCGATGTGCCCGTCACCGCTGGTTTGCCCGCCAGAAGTGCAGCCGGCACCAGCCCGTCGCGCACGCTGCCGGAAAGCTTGCCGCCCATGGTGTCCCACAGTCCCTGTATTGAGCGCGCGGCAAAAGCCCGCGGGTCGGCATAGGCCAAGGGCCAGACCCTTTCGCCGCACACCGCGGGGTAGCTGCCGGCAAAGCGAAAGCGCAATGGGTCGGAAAAATCGGCCTTGAGCGCGCCGCGGTAGTCGCCGCAGTCGGCCGCCGTAGGGTTGAGCGGCAGGGTAGCCGGCAGGCTCACCCCGGCCAGCGGCGGGTCGTACTGCACCAGCGCCACATTGGCAGCGCGGTCTGGGGTAAAGGTCATCACCACCGATTTGTAATTAATCAGCAGCGCGTCGGGCGCCGCGTTATAGGGGCGTAGCGGCTCGCCGTCGAACCGGGCCGGGTCGGTATCGGGCAGGTCAAAGGCGCTGCGGTCGAGCACGATGTCGCCAGCAATCGTTTTGATACCCAGACCCTGCACCCGCCGCAGCAGCAGCCAGAGGCGCTCCATCACCAGCTTGGGGTCACCGCCGCCCTTGATGTAGAGGTTGCCGTTCAACACGCCGCTTTGCACCGCGCCGCCCAGATACACCGGCGTGGACCAGGTGTAGGCCGGACCCAGCAGGTCGAGGGCGGCAATGGTGGTCACCAGCTTCATGTTGGATGCCGGGTTCATGCTTGCGCTGCTGCGGTGGGCCAGTCGCGGCGCGGCGTTGCCCTGCACCTCGCTCACCCAAAAAGCCACCGCTTCGCGCGGCACCTTGGCGCGCGCCAGCGCCGCATCCACCTCGGGTGGCAAGGCCTGCGCCACAGCCGGTCGTCCCGCAGCCAGCACGAGGAAGGCCGCCACGACAGAAGCAAAAACCCACGAAAAGTTTGACGGAAAGATTGATGAATAAAAAGCCGCACGCACGGCTATGTGGGCAGCTTCACAGTGCGTAACCCCTGCGGCTCCTGCGGGCCCTGCTACATAGGCAAAGCGCGGGTGGCGCATCCGGTGGAAGTGAAAAAACATGATTCCATTATCCGGCCCACCCAGGCCCACCCAGGCCCACCCGGCCCCGCCGACCGCCGCTCGCAGGCACCCACCGCCGATAATCCCCGCATGAACCTGCTGGCCTTGGACACCGGAACCGAATTTCTCTCGATCGCCTTGCGCACCGAAGGCCCGGACGGCCCGCAGTTGCAGGAGCACCAGAGCGCCGGCGGGGCCAGAGCCTCGACCGACCTGATTGCCGCGGTGCTGGCCATGCTCTCGCATGCCGGTGTGCGTCTGAGTGATCTGGACGCCATTTGTTTTGGCAGCGGGCCGGGGTCTTTTACCGGCTTGCGCACTGCCTGTTCGGTGGTGCAGGGGCTGGCCTTTGGCGCAGGAGTGCCGGTCTTGCCCATGGACTCTTTGCTGGCGGTGGCTGAAGACGCGCGTTATGCGGCGGTACCCGACTCGCAGGACATCGTGGTGACCGCGCTGCTTGATGCCCGCATGGACGAGATGTATGCCGCCACCTACCGCTTCACCCAAGGCCATTGGCAGACGCTTTTTCCCGCGGCCCTGCTGCGTCCTCAAGATCTGGGTCTGGCCATGACGCCCGCCGACTTGCCCCCACAACCGATGCAACCCCTGCAAGTGGGCAAGGCGTCGCATTTACTGGCTGGCAATGTGTTTGACGTGTATGCCGGGCGGCTTCCCGCCGCGCTGCTGCAGTCTGCACAGGTGGTACCGGCCCTGCCAGGTGCCGCGGCCATGTTGCGGCTGGCGCCGGAAATGGTGGCGCAGGGGCTGGCGGTCGACGCGGCGCAGGCGCTGCCGCACTACATCCGCGACAAGGTCGCCAAGACCACGGCCGAGCGCGATGCTGAGAAGGCGCAGGCTGTTTCGCTTGGCGCAGCCATACCGGCGATCGGCGCTGCGGCCCCGTCTGCCGGTTGAGCGCCATGCAACCCGAAGCGATGTTTGAGCCCCTGCTGCCCGACAGCCTCGACCGGGTGATGCAGGTCGAGCAGCGCTGCTATTCGCACCCTTGGGGCCGACCCCACTTTATCGACTCCCTGCGCAGCGGCTACCAGGCCCAGATGCTCACCGCTGACGGCCAGTTGCTGGGATATTTTGTGGCGATGAAGGGCGTGGACGAGGTGCACCTGCTCAACATCACCGTGGCGCCGGAATTTCAGGGCCAGGGCTGGGCCCGACTCATGCTCGATGCCTTGGTGCTCTGGGCCCGCGGGCAGGGCGCGCAGTGGTTGTGGCTGGAGGTGCGG
>NZ_CAMCVG010000129.1 GCF_945881795.1 Rhodoferax sp. OV413 | reverse complement strand
AAAGTATGTTCTTCAGCCAAAGCATGTGGAAATTCAGGTGCTTGCTGACACTCATGGCAATGTGATTCACCTTTTCGAGCGCGATTGCAGCGTGCAGCGCCGGCACCAGAAGGTGGTGGAAGAGTCGCCGTGTCCGATCATCCGTGACGACGTGCGTCAGCGCATGGGCGCGGTCGCGGTGCAGGCGGCGCGCGCGGTAAATTACGTGGGCGCTGGTACGTGCGAGTTCCTGCTGGATGTGAATCAGGACTTCTACTTCCTCGAGATGAACACCCGCCTGCAGGTGGAGCATCCGGTGACCGAGTGCATCACCGGGCTGGACCTGGTGGAGCTGATGATCCGCGTGGCCGCGGGCGAGCCGCTGCCGCTCACGCAAGCGGAGGTCAAGCGCGAGGGCTGGGCCATGGAGTGCCGCATCAACGCCGAAGACCCGTTTCGCAACTTTTTGCCAAGTACCGGCCGTCTGGTGCGCTTTGCGCCGCCCGAGCAAACCATGTTTGCAGCCCACCCCAAGCCCCTGCATGGCGAATCCAGTAGCTCTGTCGCAGGAGGTGTCAGGGTGGACACCGGCGTGCAGGATGGCGGCGAAATTCCGATGTTCTACGACTCGATGATTGCCAAGCTCATCGTGCACGGCAAAGACCGGCTGGACGCTATTTGCCGTATGCGTGAAGCGCTCAACGGCTTTGTGATTCGTGGTGTGTCGAGCAACATTCCTTTTCAGGCGGCTTTGCTGGCGCACCCCAAGTTTGTGAGTGGCGAATTCAACACCGGCTTTATTGCCGAGCACTACGGCAAAGGCTTTTTTGCCGAAGACGTCCCGCACGACGACCCCGGCTTTTTGGCGGCACTGGCCGCGTTTGTGCGCCGCAAGTCGCGCGAGCGGGCGGCTGGCATGTCGGGGCAGCTTCCGGGCTATGCGGTAGACGCCGGAAAAGACTATGTGGTGGTCACGCTCGATGCCGCAGGCCGGCACCGGTACACGCCCGCCCATGTGGATGATTTTGAGGGCGAAACCGGCTCGGCCCATGTAAAGATGGGCGCGAGCAGCTATGTTATTCGTAGCAAGTCACGGCTCAACGACATCGCCATCACCGGTACGGTCAACGGCAAGCCCTTCACCGCGCAGATCGAGCGCGGCACCCCCAAGAACCCGCTGGCCTTGCGTGTGCAGCATAACGGCACCCGCATTGACGCGCTGGTCATGTCGCCCCGTATGGCCGAGCTGCACACGCTGATGCCGCACAAAGCGCCGCCCGATATGAGCCGTTATGTGCTCTCGCCTATGCCCGGGCTGCTGGTAGACGTGGCGGTGGTGCCCGGTCAAAAAGTGCAGGCCGGCGAGCGCGTGGCGGTGATTGAGGCGATGAAGATGGAGAACGTGCTGTTTGCCGCAGCCGACGGTGTGGTGGGCAAGGTGCTGGCCGCGAAGGGCGAGTCGCTGAGCGTGGACCAAGCCATTGTGGAGTTCGAACAATGAGCCCCCATGATCCACCCCTGCGCCCCGGCTTGGAGCGTCCGTTCAAGGTCCTGGGTATCCAGCAAATCGCCATCGGCGGCCCCGATAAAAAGCGCTTGCAAACCCTGTGGGTGGACATGCTGGGCCTGCAGGTTACCGGCACCTTTCAGAGCGAAAAAGAGAACGTTGACGAAGACATCTGCGCCATCGGCACCGGACCCTACAAAGTCGAGGTCGACCTGATGCAGCCCATGGACCCCGACAAGAAGCCGGCGGTGCACACCACCCCGCTCAACCACGTGGGCTTGTGGATTGACGACCTGCCCGTTGCGGTGGAGTGGCTCACCGCCCGCGGCGTGCGGTTTGCGCCGGGCGGCATCCGCAAAGGCGCTGCCGGCTACGACATCACCTTCCTGCACCCCAAGAGCAACGATGAGTTTCCGATTGCGGGCGAGGGCGTGCTCATTGAGCTGGTGCAAGCGCCTGCCGAGGTGATCGCAGCCCTGGGCTGACGCTGAAGCAAAACGCTTATATTCACCAATCTCAAAAAGTTTCAAGGACGGGCTGTTATGGGCTTCGGGCAAATTCTCCAACCAGGCATGTTGGTCATGCGCAAAATGCGCTTCGCAACCAAGCTGGCGATCGTGTTTTTGTTGGCATTGCTGCCTATGTTGTTCATGGTCTCGCAGCTTGTGGAGCGCAACCTCAGCGAGGCCGAAATCACCCGCGCCGAGGTGCGTGGCGTGAAGGTGGTCGAGCAGGCAACCGATGTCATCCGCCTGCTGCAAGCCCACCGCGGGCAGACCAATATGGTGCTCTCGGGCAACCTGGAAGCGCAAAGCGCCCGGGACCAGACCCGCCAAAAGCTGTTTGAATCCCAGGCTGCGCTGGTGCAGGTGATTGACGCGGAGCTGAGCGACCAGGCGCCTGCGGAGTGGAAGGAGCTGCGTGGCCGGCTGGACGCACTTGTGGGCCAGCTCGATGGCAAAGAAGCGCCGCAGGCCTTTGCCATGCACAGTGTGCTGGTCGAAGACATGACGCGATTGGTCTACGGCGTGGCCGAAAAGTCGGGTTTGCTCTACGACCCGGATCCGCAAACCTATTTGCTGATGGACATGTCGGTCTCGAGGCTTATTCCCCTGCGCGAGACCATTGGCCGCTTGCGGGGGGCCGGAGCCGGCTTTCTGAGCCAGCCGCAGATCTCTGACGCCGCAGTGAGCCGGGTGAACCTGTTGGCGGATAACCTCAACGCCCTATCGCGTGACGTGCAGTATTCGCAAAACATCCTGGGTTCCAAGGGCTTTAAAGATGCGAGCGGCGACGATGCCTTGAAAGCCATTGCCTCCTTCACCGCCCTCACCAAGGAACGCTTCAAGCCCGGTGCGTCCGGCGGCAATGCCGATGCTTACTTTGCCGCCGGCACGCAGGCGCTGGATGCGGTGGGCGCATATCAAAAGGTAGCGAACCGCAGTTTGGTCGATTTGCTGGAATCCCGCGTCGCATCCCTGCGCCAGGCGCTTTACGTTCTGGCGGTAGGCGGGGTGCTGGTGGTGTTGGCGCTGCTGTACTTGATTTTGTCTTTCAACATGAGCTTTCTGGCGGACCTGCGCGAGGTGCTGCGGTTCATGCAGGAAACTGCCAGCGGCAACCTGCGCCACAAAATGAAAATGGATGGCGTGGACGAAATCTCCGACATGGCCCGGTCCATGGGCTCCATGGTGCAGAACATCTCCGGCATGGTGGCCAGCGTGCGCAGCAGCGCAGCGCTGGTGGCGAACTCCGGCGATGTGCTGGTATACGGCAACAGCAGTCTGTCGGACCGCACCGAGCAGCAGGCGGCCAATCTGGAGCAGACCGCTGCCAGCGTGCAGGAACTGTCCTCTACCGTGCGAGACAACGCCAGCGCCGCTCAGGAGTCAGATCGCGCAGCCCAACTGGTGCGCCAGACCGCCGAGCAGGGCTCAGCCGGCATGCACCAGGCCATTGCCTCCATTGAGGCGATTGAAGCCAGCACACGCCGCATGGATGAGATCGTGGGTGTGATTGACGGATTGGCCTTCCAGACCAACATTCTGGCGCTCAATGCGGCGGTCGAGGCGGCCCGTGCGGGCGAGTCCGGCCGCGGCTTTGCGGTGGTGGCGACAGAGGTGCGCTCGCTGGCCAAGCGGTCTGCCGATTCGGCCAAAGAGATCCGCCAGCTCATCACCACCTCGTCGGAGCAGGTGGGGACGGGCGTGCAGGAAATCCGTGCTGCCGCTAAGAAGATTGCCGATATCGCCGACGGCGTGCGCGGCGTGGCGAGCAATATGTCGCTGATCTCAGCGTCCAGCGCCGAACAGAGCGCCAGTCTGTCCGAAATCACCACCGCCGTCCGCCAGCTCGACCAGATCACCCAGCAAAACGCGTCCATGGTAGAGCAGTCGGTTAACCAGGCCACGGCCCTGCAGAGCCACGCCGGTGTGTTGGCCGATGCGGTGTCGGTGTTTCAGTTGCAGCAGGGTTCAGCCGATGAGGCCCGTGCAATGGTGGACCGCGCGCTGGAGCTGCGCCGTCGCTGCGGCAGCACCGATGCATTCGTTCGCGAAGTGACCCCGCAGCACAGCGGCCTGTTTGACCGCGATATGTATGTGTTCGTGCTCGACAGCTCCGGCCAATACCTCGCCTTCGGCGGCAACCCCGCGAAGGTGAACACTTGGGTGCAGGACGTACCTGGTATCAACGGCGACGCGTTGATGAATGCCATCATCACTCAGGCCGACGCCGGCCCCGGCTGGGTCGAGTACGACATCACCAACCCGCTGACCGGGCGGGTGCAGACCAAGATGTCCTTCGTCCAGAAGATAGACGACCTCTACCTGGGCTGTGGTGTCTACAAAAACCTGATGGTCACGGTGTAGGTTTGCGGCTGCGCGCCCGGGCCAAAGCGGCCTCGATGACGGCGCGTTTTTTGTCCAGCGTGGCCGTATCGGTGTGCCGCGAATGGGCGCCCAAATCGGCCAGCTTCATGAGGGCTTTCGCCTCCATCTCCGCGGCGTGGTACTCGGCCTCATGCGCCAGCCTGGTGGCGCGCTCCGCATAGCGCTGGCGTGCTTGGTTGGCCTGATCCGGGCT
>NZ_CAMCVG010000128.1 GCF_945881795.1 Rhodoferax sp. OV413 | reverse complement strand
CTGACGAGGAAATTAGAATGATCGAAAACAGGTTGAATAACCGACCCCGCAAACGATTGGGATTCAAGACGCCCGCAGAGGTGTTTCATCAATCGTTATCCCGTGTTGCACTTCGTGCTTGAAACCGCCTTAGTTAAAAATTAAGCAGTTAAATTTTTATGTTAAAAATGCCAAAAGTCACACAATTGTTACACATGGTTTTTAAGCTCGCGCAGGCTTTTGATTTCATTGGGTTTTTTCCTTGTGTAATTATTGAGTGGGAGCGAAGCCAGTCGAGGCGCTAGTCGGACTTAATCAAGTTGCCTAAAGTATGAAATTTCAGATTGCTTCTCTGTTGCTGGCTAGCTTCTGCGCTGGTAGTTCATTGGCACAGCCTACGCGGGAAGATTTAGCTTTCGCCCAAAAAGTACCGATTGCCGACCTGCACATGCACGTATACGGGCGAGGGGGCTCTCAGCCAGCGGTATTGCTCCCGGCCATTAAAAGAAATAATGTGCGGTGGGCTGGCGGGGTAGGAAACTACCTTGATGAAATGGCGGCAAAGCTCGGGGAAAACTATATCGGCACCGCTGGGCAGCTGGAATATTTTTTGATATTTAGAGATTACGGCCCCAGTGGACTGATAGATCCTGAAAACCCGCTATTACTGAAACTACTGGAAAAAGCTCTGATTGGCTTCGAAAAAGGCACAGTAAAAGGTTTTGGCGAGATGCACACCGATAACCATAACGACCTTGGCAGCAAAATCGCACGTGCCATCAGGGCAGACAATCCTGCGATGCGCAAAATGTTCCAGCTTGCGAGTAGATACGACGGGTTTGTTCAAATCCATGTGGAGTCCAGTCCTCAGGCCTTAGAGGATATTTTGAGATTGGCATTGGATTTTCCGAGAGTGAACATTGTTCTTTCTCATTGCATGCCGCGCAGCACGCCGGTACAGCTGGCGGAACTTTTTGCAAATCGCCCCAATATTTACTGCGAGCTCTCCGCTACGGGCCCGGTACACGACGTGAATGGCAAAGGCGGCAGGGTATTTACCAGGGATGGTATCGAGCCCCGGTGGAAATCGCTCATCGTGCGGTTTCCTGATCGATTCCTGCTCGGTACCGACCCGTGCTGCGGACTGGAAAACAGATACGACGAGATGGTCAACGAATTGAGAAACCACTTTCTTCCGGCTCTCCCTGTCGATTTGCAGGAAAAAATTGCCTTCAAGAACGCCGTTCAATTATTCCGGCTGAAAGAGTGACGTCAGACACCCACTTTATGTCCCTCGCCCTGGCGCAAGCGCGCGAGGCGGAGCTTGCCGGCGAGGTGCCGGTGGGGGCGGTGGTGGTGAAAGACGGCGAGGTCATTGCCTCGAGCAGAAACCGCACCCGGGAATGGAATGACCCAACCGCCCATGCCGAGGTAATTGCGTTGCGCGGGGCGGCGCAGCGTTTAGGCAACCACCGGCTGGACGGCGCGGAGTTGTTTGTGACTCTGGAGCCTTGCCCCATGTGCAGCGGCGCCATTTTTCATAGCCGCTTGGCTCGCGTGGTGTTCGGCGCGCACGATCCCAAAACCGGCTGCGCTGGCTCTGTGATTGATTTGTTCGGGATGCGGCAACTCAACCACCATACCCATGTGACGGGCGGTGTCATGAGGCAGGAGTGCTCTGCACTTTTGCAGGATTTTTTTCAGGCCAGCCGCGCGCATCAAGCCGCGCAGGCGCAACCGCTGCGGCAGGACGCGCTGCGAACCCCTGAAATCGCTTTTGCGGCTTACGCAGAGTTGCTTCAGCATGGCTTGTTTACCTACGACCGTGAGGGCTTTCGGGTTCACTGCATCGACCGGTCCACCGCATTTGCGGACAAAACCATTCTGTGTATCCACGATTTGCCGTATTGGTCGCATCAGTTTTTGCCATTGATGGAGCCCCTGTTGGCGGCGGGCTTCAGGGTGGTGGCGCCAGATTTGCCAGGCTGCGGCCTGAGCGACAAGCCGAAAAAGAAGAGCTGGCACAGCGCCAGCGCGCAGGCGCAGAGTGTTCTGGATGTCTGCAACAGCCTCAACGTCGTGCCCAGCCATGTCTTGGCCTTGGGTGCTGCGTCTGCTGTTGCACAGATTGTGTGTGCTGATGTGGTCGGATGGGATGTGCATTCGGTGCACATGCAGGTTGCGCCACAGCCGGATGCTAAGCAAACCCAAGCCCGGCCATCAGGGGCTGTGGACGCAGCGGTTTGGAATGGCAGGCGCATGGAATTTCTGGCGGGTCTGAGCGCGCAAACCCAAGAAGCTTTGGCTGCGCCGTTCCCTGATGCGGGGTTTGCGGCGGTGTTGGATGGCTTGGCGCATCCCTCGTTTTCTCAGCGGCCGCCCGCTACGCTGCAGGTAGCAGGGACGCAGACGATTGAGATGGATGCAGTGCTGATTGAGCGGCTGATAGCCGAACTGCTGCGCCGATAATCAGCGGGTGAACAAATCTGTCTATATCTATTCCCCGTCCGGCGCGGTGCGTGACAAGGCTGCCTTCAAGCGCGGCGTGCGGCGCCTGAAAGATCTGGGCTATGAAGTTTCTGTGGACCAGGATGCTTTGGCGAGCAGCACCCGTTTTGCAGGAACTGACGAAGCCCGTTTGGCTGCAATTTCAAGGGCCGCCGCCAGTGGCGCAGATGTTGCCCTTATCAGCCGCGGCGGCTACGGGCTGACCCGGATTTTGGACCGCATTCCCTATGCGGAAGTCGCGCGCGCTATCGCCAGCGGCACTCGGTTTGTGGGGATCAGCGACTTCACAGCCTTCCAGGCGGCGCTCTACGCTAGCACCGGCCATACCTCGTGGGCTGGACCGGCGCTGTGCGAGGGCTTTGGCGTGGAGGGCGTTCCGGACGACATCATGGAAGACTGCTTCAACGATCTGGTGGTGGGGCAGGGGGAGGGCACTGGCTGGCGGCAGGACAAGAACGGTGAAGACAAGTTCGGAGCTTTGGGTTCGGCAGAGGGCGCCTTGGCTTCTGATGCGGTTGTCTGGGGCGGCAATCTATCCGTTTTGACCAGCCTTATGGGCACGCCTTATTTTCCGGCGATTGAGGGCGGCATTCTGTTTTTGGAAGACATTTCCGAACACCCTTACCGAATCGAACGCATGTTGACCCATTTACTGTGGGCCGGTGTGCTGCAGCGGCAGCAGGCGGTGTTGTTGGGGCAATTCACCGGATACCAACTTAGCAGTCACGACCGCGGCTTCAAGATGGCCAGCGTGGTGGAGTGGCTGCGCAGCAAGGTCAACGTGCCGATTTTGACTAACTTGCCCTATGGCCACATTCAAACCAAGGTGCTGTTACCCTTTGGCGCGAAAGCCGACCTCGCGGTCAGCGGCAAAGACGCCATGCTCTTTTGGGGCGACTAAGCCTCTATGGGCGTTCAATCCACAGTCGTTTTTACTGATCTGCATGGCAGCACAGCTGCGTATGGCGCCATGGGCAATGCGGCAGCGGCAGAGGCCATCACCAGGGTTACCTCGTGGATTGGCGGCTTGAGTGCTGCATTTGGCGGGCGGCTTGTCAAGAAGCTGGGTGATGGCGTGATGGTGGTTTTCGCCGACGGCGCCCGCGCGGTGGATTACGTGATGGATGTTCAGCGCCGCCACGCTGTAGCGATGCAGCGCGATCCGTGGGAGCTAAGGCTTCCGATTCGCGTAGGTGTAGCAAGCGGCGAAGTGGAGGTGCGCGAGGGTGACTGTTACGGCGACGCGGTGAACGTGGCGTCCCGTTTGTGCGACCTCTGCGGTCCGGGGCAGATCTGGATTACTTCTGCAGTCATTGATATGTTGCCAGAGACCCTCCGGCGAGGTAGCAGGGCTCTCGGGCCCATTTTCATACGCGGCCGCGGCGAGCCGTGCGACGTCTTTCAGCTCGAATGGAGCGAGGAAGAACCTTCAGAGTTTCTGACCATGCAGGCTCCATCGGGCGTCAACCCGGCTGCCTTGAGAGATGCGCTGGGTAAAGAGGTTGTGCTCCAGTGGCAGGAGTCCGTTCGGTGCTTCCAGTCGTATGACTTGCCAGCCCATGTCGGTCGGATTAAGACTTCGGATTTTGTGGTGGCCGATCCGAGAGTGTCGCGTACGCACGCGCAGCTGGAGTGGCGCAATGGTGCAGTGGTTCTGGTGGACTTGAGTTCCTATGGAACCTGGGTGCGATTTTCCGACGGTGGGGACGGTGATGTCTTGCTGCGCAGAGAAGAGTGTCTGTTACACGGCGCTGGCCTGTTAGCGCTGGGCGCGCCACTTACCGACCCGAGCGCCCCGAGGGTGGAGTTCGAAGTTCGCTGAGATGTTGGCGCATATTTGAATTAACATAATACACATCGTATGCTCCCAACATCGATGCCATGACCCATGACTACCAAGCGCCCGTAACACGTCTTCCACGCAGGAATGCAGCGATGATCTGCTCGGACTCCAACTTGCCGGCCTGACGGGCGAAATCCGTTGCGCTCAGGTCCTTGTCGTTTTTCAGCGTAGGGTCAGCGCCGGCTTCCAGCAGCAACTTGACGCCCGATGCGTTGCCATACATCGCAGCCATCATTAAAGG
>NZ_CAMCVG010000127.1 GCF_945881795.1 Rhodoferax sp. OV413 | reverse complement strand
AAATTGCGGGCCTGCACGGCAGCGCCCTGCTGTCCGGCGGCTGGAGCGAGTGGTGCAACAAGCCGGACTTCCCGGTAGCGGTGGGCTGAACGTTCAGGTTCAGGTCCCCGTGACCTGAGGAATGGCTGTGTGAATGCCCGTGTGAGTGGCCATGGTGCACGCGGCCCAGAATCCAGGCGCACACCAGATTCACCAACAAGCCCAACACAGCAAACACAATGGCCTCCTGATAATGAATCGGCGCAGGCGAAATCAAACGCTCCACAGAGCTCACCACCATCATGGTCAAAGTGATCCACATCACCATGCGTGTACTGCGCTCGGCCAGCGGGTTGCTGGCGTCAAACACATGGTCCTGCATCCAGTCGGTGATGTCGTCGGTTTCTATACCAAGGCCCCTTAAAGACTTTGACGCAGCTCCCGGCAACCCAGGCTCTCTACAGCCCTTACCCAAGGCCTTTTCCGGCTTCCACCTGCGCCACCGGCTTTTCGCGCAGCACCCAGCGGCGCAATCGGCCCAGCAGATGCTCAAAGTCGTCCACCACGGTGAAAACGGACGGAATCACCAATAGGCTGAGCACGGTCGAGGTAATCAGCCCGCCGATCACGGCCACCGCCATCGGGCTGCGGAAGCTGCTGTCGGCGGCGCCCCATCCCACGGCCAGCGGCACCATGCCGGCGCCCATGGCGATGGTGGTCATCACCACCGGGCGGGCCCGCTTGTGGCAGGCGTCAATCAGCGCATCAAAGCGGCTCATGGGGGCCGCCACCGGATGCCCGTCCGATCCGTCGCTGCCGCGGCGCGCCAGGATGGCGTACTCCACCAGCAAAATCGAGTTTTTAGTGGCAATGCCCATAAGCATGATCAGGCCGATGAGCGAGGGCATGGAGAAGCTCTTGTCCGCGGCCAGCAAGCCCACGAAGGCACCGCCCAAGGACAAGGGCAGCGCCGCGAGGATGGTGATGGGCTGCAAAAAGTCTTTGAACAAAAGCACCAGCACGATGTAGATACACAGCACGCCGGTCAACATGGCCAGGCCGAAACTGGCAAACAGCTCGCCCATCATCTCGGCGTCGCCCAGCGCGAGCTGCTTCACGCCAGGCGGCAGGTTACTGATGGACGGCAGCTTTTGCACAGCCTCGCTCACGTCGCCCAGGGGCGCGCCAGAGAGCTCGACCTCGAAGGTGATGTTGCGCGAGCGATTCAGCCGGTCAATGACCGCCGGGCCGCCGGCCACCTCCAGCGTGGCCACCTGGCTGAGCATCACCGGGCCCTTCACGCCCGGTACCGCGAGGCGGCCCAGCAGCTCCAGGTCGGCACGCGCACCATCGGCCAGCTTGACCACAATAGGCACCTGGCGCTGGCTCAGATTGAGCTTGGCCAGCGAGGTGTCGTAGTCACCCACCGTTGCGATGCGCAGGGTCTCGCCAATGGCCGCACTGGTCACGCCCAGATCGGCGGCCTTGGCAAAGTCGGGCCGCACCGCAATCTCGGAGCGGATCAGGCTGGCGCTGGAGGTAATGCTGCCAAGGCCGGGGATGGTGCGCAAATCGCGCTCCACCGCGGCGGCGGCAGTGGCCAGCGCCAGGGGGTCCTCGCCGGTCAGCACCAGCTGGTACTTCTCGCCGCTGCCGCCCAGGCCCACCTTGCTGCGGATGCCCGGTACTTCGGCCATGGCGGCGCGAATGGCGTTCTCAATGCCCTGCTTGCGCGGCCGCTTGCCGCGTTCGGTCAGCAAGACGGTGAGCGTGGCCTTGCGGACCTCGGTGGTGCCGGGAGGTGCAAACGGGTCGGAACCTGCGGCACCACCGCCAATCGTGGTGTAGATGCTCTGGATATGGTCCAGCTTGCTCACCAGCACCCGCGCGTGCTCGGCGGCTTCGCGGGTTTGGGCCAGGGTCGAGCCGGGGGGCAGCTCCATGTAGACCTGCGTTTGCGAGTTGTCGTCCGGCGGAATAAAGCCAGTCGGCAAAAGCGGAATCAACATGATGGAGCCCACAAAAAACGCAGCCGCTCCCACCATGGTGGTCCAACGGTGGCGCAGCGCCCAGCGACTGGCCCGCAGGTAGGCGCCCATCCAGAACGGGTCTTTGTGTTCGCGCGGGCTGCGCTTCATGATGTAGGCCGCCATCATGGGCGTGAGCACACGCGCCACCACCAGCGAGGCAAACACCGCAAGGGCCGCGGTCCAGCCGAACTGCTTGAAGAACTTGCCCGGAATGCCGCTCATGAAAGCGGTGGGCAAGAACACGGCAATCAGCGTGAAGGTGGTAGCCACCACCGCCAGACCAATTTCGTCGGCCGCTTCCATGGCCGCCTGGTAGGGTGTCTTGCCCATGTGCAGGTGGCGCTCGATGTTCTCGACTTCCACAATCGCGTCGTCCACCAGCACCCCGATCACAAGCGACAGGGCCAACAGCGTCACCGTGTTGATGGAAAAGCCCAAGTAGGCCATGCCGATGAAGGCCGGAATCACCGACAGGGGAAGCGCCACCGCCGACACAAAGGTCGCGCGCCAGTTGCGCAGGAACAGCCACACCACAATCACCGCCAGAATCGCGCCCTCGTAGAGCATGGTCATCGAGGCCTCGAATTCCTCGGCCACGGGCTTCACAAAGTCAAAGGCCTGTGTGAGTTCGATGTCGGGGTGCAGGGACTTGAGCTCGTCCAACGCAGCGTTCACCGCAGCACCCACCTCCACCTCGCTGGCGCCCTTGCTGCGGGTGATCTCAAAACCCACCACCGGCACGCCGTTGAGCAAAGCTGCCGCACGCGGCTCGGCCACCGTGTCGCTGACTGTAGCCACCTCGTCCAGCCGCACACGCTGGCCGTTCGATAGGGTTAGCTCCAGACGGCCTAGCTCCTGCGCGGACTTGACGGTAGCCAGTGTTCGCATGGGCTGCTCGCTGCCGCCCAGATCGGCGCGGCCGCCGGCGCTCTCGGTTTGCACCGCCTTGAGCTGGCGGGAAATGTCGGCAGCGGTGGCGCCCAGTGCCTGCAACTTCATGGGATCCAGCGCCACCTCAACCTCGCGGCTCACGCCGCCCACGCGCACCACCGAGCCCACCCCCTTGACGCCCAGCAGACGGCGGGCGATGGTGTTATCGACAAACCAGCTCAGGGCCTCATCGTCCATCTTGCCGGAGCGGATGGTCAGGGCCAGAATGGGCGCGCCGGACAGGTTGACTTTGTTAACCACCGGATCTCGCACATCGCTGGGCAGTTCGCTGCGCACGCCTTGCACCGCACTGCGTACCTCATCAAGCGCCTCTTGCGCGGGTTTCTCGAGCCGGAACTCGGCCGTGATCGTGACGCCCCCGTCTTGTACCTTGGTGTAGATGTTTTTCAGGCCCTGGATGGACGCAATCGCGTTTTCCAGCTTGCGGGCAACTTCTGTTTCCAGTTGCGCGGGCGCGGCACCGGGCAGGCTGGCCGAGATGGTGATGTTGGGCAGCTCCAGATCCGGAAACTGCTGCACCTTCATGCTGTTGAATGCCAGCATCCCGGCGAAGGTCAGCATCACAAAGAGCATGACCGCCGGAATCGGGTTCTTGATCGACCAGGAGGAGACGTTCATCGAGTTGTTCCCTTCCCTTACTTCGTAGCAGCCGGCGCAGCAGATTCGG
Source organism: Rhodoferax sp. OV413 (assembly GCF_945881795.1). Taxonomy (GTDB): domain Bacteria; phylum Pseudomonadota; class Gammaproteobacteria; order Burkholderiales; family Burkholderiaceae_C; genus Allorhodoferax. Next base: position 1,078 of record NZ_CAMCVG010000127.1, on the reverse strand, counting down.
GCGCTGCGACCACTTTCACCGTGTCTCCCTCGCTCAGGAAGCTGCCACCGCTGGCCACCAGCCGGTCCTCCGGTTTGACGCCGCTCTGAATCTCGATGTGCTCGCCCACCACGCGGCCGGTTTGCACCTTGAGTTGGCTCACCCGGTTGTCAGCGCCCACACGGTAGACATAGCTAAAACCATCGCGGATGACTACCGCGGTCTGGGGCACTGTGAGTGCGCCCGTGCTGCCCAGCTCGAACTCGCCGCGGGCATACATGCCGGGCTTAAACGCCGCACCCAGCGTCTGGCCCGGGGTCACCGCGCCCAGCAAGTCCACATACACCAGGCCATTGCGGGTGGAGGAGTCCACCGTCGGCGCCAACATCCGCACCCGGCCCTTGGCCTGCACGCCGCCGGGGGAAGTGATCATCACGCCCATGCCGGCGCGGATACGGGCGAACTCGGCCGAGGTCACCTCGCCGCGCCACTCCAGCCGGCCCTGCCGGATGAGCTTGAACATTTCAGCCCCCGCACCCACCACCGCGCCCACGCTGACGCTGCGGGCGGAGATAACACCGTTATCGGGCGCCAGCACCTGGGTTTGCTTCAGTCGAAGAAGCTGCGCATCAAGCTGGGCCTTGGCCGACTCGACGCGGGCCTTGGCGGTGGCTTCCTGGGTGAGGTATTGGTTGATTTGCTGGGCGCTAACAGCGCCGGTGCCCTGCACCGACCGCGCGCGGTCGGCATTGGCCAGCGCCTCAGCAGCATTGGCCTGGGCTTCGTTCAGGGCGGCGCGGGCCAGCGCCACATCGGCTTGCACGCTGTCAGAGGCAAAGGTCACCAGCAACTGGCCACGCTTCACGCTGTCGCCCACACCGGCGTGCAGCTCTGCCACCCGCAGGCCGCTGGCCTCGGCACCCACGCTGGCTTCCTGCCAGGCGGCAAGGCTGCCGTTGGCCGACAGCTTGACCGGCAGCTGGCTGCTCTTGGCCTGCACCAGCGAAACAGTGAGTGCGGCCTTGGGCGCCGCAGTGGCTTTGCCCGCATCTGCCTTGGGCGCATCGGCCGCCTGGGTGGCGGTGGCAAGCAGGCCGGC
>NZ_CAMCVG010000126.1 GCF_945881795.1 Rhodoferax sp. OV413 | reverse complement strand
GCGCGACGTGAGCGGCCAGCTGGGCAAACAGATTCAGCTGGAGCTGCACGGCGAAGACACCGAACTCGACCGCAACATCGTCGAAAAAGTGGGCGACCCGCTCATCCACATGATCCGCAACGCGGTGGATCACGGCATCGAGATGCCCGATGAGCGCGTTGCCAACGGCAAGCCGGCCATGGGCACCATCAAGCTATCTGCTTACCACCAGGGCGGCGGCATCGTAATTTCCATCCAGGACGACGGTAAGGGCTTGGACGGCGAGCGAATTCTGGCCAAGGCCATCGAGCGCGGCCTGGTGCGGCCCGACGCGTCGCTGAGCAAAGAAGAAATCAACGCCCTGATTTTCCTGCCAGGCTTCTCCACCGCCGAAAAGGTGACCGACCTATCGGGCCGCGGAGTGGGTATGGACGTGGTGCGCGGCAATATCGACAGCCTGCGCGGCCGGGTTGATGTGCAGTCCACCCTCGGCAAGGGCAGCACCTTCACCATCACCCTGCCTCTCACCCTGGCCATCATCGACGGCCTCATGGTCGGCGTGGGCGACGAGCGCTACATCATTCCAACGCTCTCGGTGCGCGAGTCCTTCAAGCCTCGCATGGGAATGGTCAACACGGTCTACGAGCGCGAGGAAATGATCAGCGTGCGCGGCCGCCAGACCCCGCTGCTGCGCCTGGGCAACTACCTTGGCACCGGCGGCAAGGCCCAAGAGGTCGAGGACGGCATTGTGGTGGTGGTCGAATCCGGTGGCGTCTCGCGCGGCATTCTGGTGGACCACCTGATCGGCAAACAAGAAGTCGTGATCAAGAGCCTCGGCCCCACCTTCGAAGACCAGAACCTGGTCTCGGGTGGCGCAGTGCTGGGCGACGGCTGGGTCGGCCTGATTCTGGACGTCGACACGCTGGTCAAACTTCCACTCAGTAACCGCAAGTCCCATTCCTACATGTCAACAGGTGCTAACCCATGAACGTGACCTCCGCCAATCAGCCGGCGACAGCAACGCCCCAATCCAGCCTCGCCGGCCGGTATTTAACGTTCTCACTCAACCCCTTCTCGATGGGTACCGACGGGTACGGCATCTCGGTGATGCATGTGCGGGAAATCATCCGCATCTGCCCCATCACACCGGTGCCGCGGATGCCGTCGTACGTCAAGGGGGTGATCAATCTGCGAGGCACCGTCATTGCGGTGGTGGACCTGCGCGAAAAGTTTCAAATGCCGGAGGCAGTGGTGGGCGACCGCAACTGCATCATCGTTGTCCAAGTGCAATTAAGCAAAGGCAGCCGCACCCTGATGGGCGCGATCGTGGACTCGGTAGAAGAGGTCATTCACCTTAGTGCTGCCGACATCGAGCCTACCCCCGACTTCGGCGAAACACTCAGCCCCAATTACATGTTGGGTGTCTCCATCATCCGTGGCAGCGTCAAAACGCTGCTTGATATCGAGCGCATCTTCCAGGAAGACGGCCAACTTGCCCTTCCCACCGTTTCTAAATCTGCGCCGGCGACGGCATCTTCCGTAGAGGTATAACACTATGAACTTCAACTCCTGGACCATCGCCACCCGGATCATTACCGGCTTTGTAGTCTTGACAGTGCTTGCTCTGGCATCGGGGGGCATTGCACTGACACGCTTCGCCGGCATGGGCGCAGCATTGGTGGATGTTGTGGACAACGCTGTACCAAGCATCGTCATCCTTGCTGAAGTGGACTCTGAAGTGCGCGCACAAACCATTGAGCGCCTCCTCCTAGCACAACACCAAGGAGCGGGTAAAGAAGATCACGAGCGCGCAATCGTTGAAAAAGACAAGCGAATCAACGAGCAATTGAAGAAATACGAACCATTGATCGTGGACCAGGACGATCGCCGGATGTTTGAAGAAGTCCGGGCTGCCTACCAAGCCATTGTTGCGACGGATGCTCGCATCGTGGCATTGAAGGGCGAAGGGAAATTGGAAGAAGCCGACAAACTGTTTGACGAAACCCAAGTGGCGAACTTTGCCCGCATGGCCAAAGCAACGAGCACCCACATCGAGTTCAACATCAAGTTAAGCGACAAGGCTGGAGACGCTGGGAAGGCTTTGATTAATTCCGGGACGTGGATTCTGCAACTCGCAATGGGAATCTCGCTGACCCTGGCCCTGGTAATCGGCCTTTTCATCATTCGAAGCACCAACAGCGCGCTGCGCGCCATCACCGCAGCCCTGGAAAACGGCGCGGTACAAACATCCGCCGCGGCCAGCGATGTGTCAAGCGCGAGCCAAGGCCTGTCCTCCGGTGCCACCGAGCAGGCAGCAGCCATTGAAGAAACCAGCGCTTCGCTGGAAGAAATCTCCAGCATGATCCGCGCTACCGCTGAAAACGCACAAAAAGCCAAGCAATTGGCTTCGGAAGCGCGCGCCGTGGCCGACTCCGGCACCCGCACCATGACCGAGATGAATGACGCCATGGCCGCGATTGACTCGTCCAGCGCCGAAGTCGCCAAAATCGTCAAGAACATTGATGAGATCGCCTTCCAAACCAACATCCTGGCCTTGAACGCGGCGGTGGAAGCCGCCCGTGCGGGCGAAGCCGGAGCAGGCTTTGCGGTGGTGGCTGATGAAGTGCGTTCTCTGGCCCAACGCAGTGCGGCAGCGGCTCGCGAAACGGCAGAGAAGATTGACACCGCGATTTCCAACAGCCGCCGCGGTGCCGAGTGCACCAGCGAAGTGGGCCGCTCGCTGCTGTCCATCACCGAAAAGGTTACCGCCACCGACACCCTGGTGGGCGACATTGCCAGCGCCGCCCGTGAACAGGCCCAAGGCATTACCCAAATCAGCGTGGCCATCAACCAGATGGACAGCATCTCCCAAACCAACTCCGCTACGGCTGAACAGTGCGCAAGCTCTGCCGAAGAGCTCAGCGCCCAGGCCGAAGACTTCAAGGGTCTGGTAAAGCGTCTGGGCAGCCTGGTGGGCGGCAGTGCCGCCAAAGGCTCCTCCGACGACGATTACGAAATCCACGCACCCGCCCGCACACGCGCACGTGCCCGCCCCGCGGTGCCAAACAATGCAGGCCGTCCCATGCAATCGCTGGCTGGTGGGCGCAAGCAGATGGCAGGCCCCGCCATCCGCCGCCCCGGCCCGCCAGTGAGCATTCCTATGCCCGCTGAAAGCGCCGACGGCACCGGTGAACCCGAAGCAGGCAGCTTCCGTAACTTCTGATTGCAATGTTTGCCGCTGAGTTGGCACAAGGAGAGCTAGGTGGCAGCGGGTTTATCGAGTCAGGCGTACCAAACTATTGTGGGTTTGGTTTACCGGCATAGCCACATACGCGTTGGCTCGGACAAGGCGATGATGCTCTCCAACCGGCTGCGTAAGCGGGTGGCAACATTGGGGCTCGCAAGCGTTGACGAATACGCCGAGTACTTAAAAGGCTCCCAAGACCAGGAAGAGATAGAGCAGTTGGTGGACATGGTGTCCACCAACCACACCCACTTCTTTCGCGAAGACGGCCACTTCTCCTTTGTTGCCAACACCGCGCTTCCCGGCTGGTTGCCCGAACTGAAAAAAAGCGGCGCGCCGCTGCGCCTGTGGTCGGCGGCCTGCTCCTCGGGGGAGGAGCCTTACACACTAGCCTTGGTGGTCGCGCAGCTGATGCAGCAGCACCCCGACCAGGTGTGGTCCATCACCGCGTCAGATATTTCTAAACGCATGCTGGCGTTTGCAGCACGCGGCATCTACCGCATGAACAGCGTGGACCCGGTGCCCCGGGAGTTGCTGGAGCGCTACTTCCAGCAAGGCCACGGGGAATGGGAAGGTACCTGCCGCGTGAAGGCGGAACTGCGCAAGATGGTGAAATTCCAGCGCATCAACCTCTTTCAGGCGCGCTACCCGGTCACAGACAAGCAACACATTATTTTTTGCCGCAATGTGCTGATGTACTTTGACAACCCCTCCCGCGCCACCGCAGTGGAACGCCTGACTGACATGCTGGTGCCCGGGGGTTATTTGATCATCGGCAATTCGGAGAGCCTGTTTGGCGTTCGACATTCGCTGCGCTCGGTACAGCAAGGCGTTTATCAGCGGGCCTGAGCCCCGCGCGAACCATCATGGCAGATCACCAAGAATTCCCGTCCCGCCGTAACGCGATTGCATCCGGCCGCAAAGTGCGGGTGGTGGTGATTGACGACTCGGCCCTGGCGCGGGGCTCCATCATTGGTGCCCTCTCAAAGGACATCCATATTGAAGTGGTTGGCGCGGCGCCCGACCCCTATGTGGCGCGTGACCTGATCATGCAGCTCGACCCCGACGTGATCACGCTGGACCTGGAAATGCCGCGTATGGACGGGCTCACCTTCCTGAAGATTTTGCAGGAGCACCACCCGGTGCCCACCATCGTCATCAGCTCGCTCACACAGACGGGCTCGGCACGCGCGCTCGAAGCATTGGCGGCAGGCGCGATTGATGTGGTGGGCAAGCCCGATGGCAGCCAGTCGATTGGCGAGTTGTCGCGCTTGCTGGCGCATCTGGTGAAAGCGGCAGCCCGCTCGCACCGCAGCACCCTGCCCACCGCGGCAGATATCCAGCCCCCGCGCACCCAGCGCCTGGCCCAAGCCTACTCGGCGCGCAAATTGATTGTGATTGGTGCCTCCACCGGCGGCGTGGAGGCGCTCAAATACCTGCTGCCCCACCTGCCCGAGGGCCTGCCGCCGATGGTGGTGGTGCAGCATATTCCGGCCAACTTTTCGCGCACCATGGCCCAGCATCTGGATGAGCTGTGCCCGTTTCCGGTCCGCGA
>NZ_CAMCVG010000125.1 GCF_945881795.1 Rhodoferax sp. OV413 | reverse complement strand
CGCTTTCTCAGGAGAGGGCACGATGAACTACGGCAACTTCCCCCGTTACGACGCAGTCAGCCGCGCCTTCCACTGGCTGACCGCTGTTGCCGGCATTTAAGAAATAAGGCGAAAAAAAGGCGCTACACAATATGTAGCGCCCGGCGCTTTCAATACGGGCGGTACGCCCGTATTTGCTATACAAGCAGGGCGTTGACCCGCTTCACATACGCCGCCGGGTCGGCTGGAATGCCGCCTTCGGCCAGCAAGGCCTGGTCGAACAGGATGTGGGCCAAATCGTGAAAGTGCACCGAGCCGTCCAGCTTTTTCACCAGCGCGTGGTCGGCGTTCACCTCCAGCACCGGCTTCACGTCCGGCGCCTGCTGGCCGGCTTGTTTGAGCATGCGCGCCAGCTGGGTGCTCATGCCGTGGTCTTGCACCACCAGGCAGGCCGGGCTGTCCACCAGACGGGTGGTCACGCGCACGTCTTCGGCCTTGTCCTTGAGCGCTTCTTTCAGCTTCGCCAGCACCGGCTTGAATGCCTCGGCCGCTTCCTCCGCCGCCTTTTTCTCTGACTCGTCCTGCAGCGATCCGAGGTCCACCGCGCCCTTGGCCACGCTTTGCATCGGCGTGCCGTCAAAGTCGTGCAGGTAGTTCAGCGCCCACTCGTCGACGCGGTCAGTCATCAAGAGCACTTCAATGCCCTTCTTCTTGAACACTTCGAGCTGCGGGCTGTTCTTGGCGGCGGCCATGGTGTCGGCGGTGATGTAGTAAATGGCCTCCTGGCCTTCTTTCATGCGCGCTTTGTAGTCGGCCAGCGCCACGGTGGCTGTGTCGCTGCTGGTGCTTGCGAAGCGCAGCAGCTTGGCCAGGCGGTCCTTGTTGCCGAAGTCTTCGCCCATGCCCTCTTTGAGCACCGCGCCGAACTCGGCGTAGAACCTGGAGTACTTGCCCACCTTGGCCTTGTCTTCCTCGCTGAGTACGTCAATGACATCACCTTCCCCGGCTGCAGGGGCCTTGTCGAACTTGGCCAGGTCTTCCAGCATCGAGAGCACGCGCTTGGTGCAGCCCTCGCGGATAGCCTTCACGTCGCGGCTTTCCTGCAGCAGCTCGCGGCTCACGTTCAGTGGCAGGTCGGCTGAGTCCACCACGCCCTTCACAAAGCGCAGGTAGTTGGGCAACAGCGCTTCGGCGTCGTCCATGATGAAGACGCGCTTCACATACAGCTTGAGGCCGGACTTGGTCTCGCGGTTGTACAGGTCCATCGGCGCCTTGGACGGGATGTACAGCAGCTGGGTGTATTCAGTGCTGCCTTCCACCCGGTTGTGGGTGTGGGACAGCGGGGCTTCGAAGTCGTGGCTGATCTGCTTGTAGAAGTCTTCGTACTGCTCTTGGGTGACGTCCTTTTTGGCACGGGCCCAGATGGCGTTGGCTTTGTTGACGGTTTCCCACTCGCCGGTTTTGACCATGCCGCCGGGCTGGCGTCCGCCGTTCTCGTCCGACGGGTTGATCAGCTCGCCGTCTTTCCACTCTTCTTTCTCCATCTGGATGGGCAGGCTGATGTGGTCGGAGTATTTGTTGATGATGCCCTTGACCTTCCAAGTCTGCAGGTAATCGGACGCATCGTCGCGCAGGTGCAGGATCACGCTCGTGCCGCGGGCTTCGCGGGTGATGGCCTCCACTTCGAATGCGCCGCCACCGCTGGCGCCGCTGTCGTTAACACTCGCACTTGTCCAGCGCACAGCCTCATCAATCTTCAGGCCGGCGCGGCGCGATTCGACGGTGATCTTGTCGGCCACGATGAAGCCGGAGTAAAAGCCCACGCCGAACTGGCCGATCAGGTTGCTGTCGGCCTTCTGGTCGCCGGACAGCTTGCTCACAAAGTCTTTGGTTCCGCTCTTGGCAATCGTGCCCAGGTTGTCGATGGCTTCCTGCATAGAGAGGCCAATGCCGTTGTCGGTGATGGTCAGCGTCTTGGCATCCTTGTCGAAGGTGACTTTGACTTTCAACTCGGAGTCGTTCTCATAGAGGCCGCCGTTGTTGATGGCCTCAAAGCGCAGCTTGTCGCAGGCGTCCGACGCGTTGGAGATCAACTCGCGCAGGAAAATTTCTTTGTTGGAGTACAGCGAGTGGGTCACCAGGTGCAGCAGCTGGGCCACTTCAGCCTGAAAGTTCATGGTTTGCTTGGTCATAGTTCAGTCTCAGGGTCTCAATAAAAACAGATGGCACGCGGCCGGCGGGCGCCAAAAAGAAGCGCAACGATTAACTATGGGCGAGGGGGAGGTTTTCAATAGCCGAATGCCAATGAGGGCAAGGGCGGTTTGGGGCGGCTGACGATTTCTGGTACCCCAGTATGAGGAAGCCGCCCCAAACCGCTCTTGCGCGGAGGCAGCTTCGAAAGAGCAGATTAGAACCTCTCAAAAGGCTGCAAGTAGCGCCATTGCCCCACCGGCAAATTACCCAACATCACCTTGCCTATCCGCACCCGCTTTAAGCCCACCACCTTCAGGCCAACCAGCTCGCACATACGCCGTATCTGGCGCTTCTTGCCCTCGGTCAGCACAAAACGCAGCTGCTCGGGGTTTTGCCATTCCACCTTGGCAACTTGGAGTGCCTGGTCGTCCAGTCGCAGGCCGTGGCGCAGCAACTGCAACTTCTCGGGCGGAAACACGCTCTGCACGTCGTTGGTCACCGGATCGTCATCGTCCAGGCGGATGAGCTGTTGTGGTTTGCCCCGCCCGGACAAGGCCGGGTAGGTGGCAGCTGCGGAGTTGGCGGCCTGGTGGTTGGCAACGCCGGTGTAGGCCACCCGCACCAGATATTCCTTCTCCATCACCGAGTCTTCGCCAATCAACTGGCGGGCCACGCGGCCGTCTTGGGTGAGCACCAGCAAACCGGTGGAGTCGATGTCCAGCCGCCCGGCCGGCACCAGGCTCTTGAGCTGGCTGCCGTGAAAGAAGAAGCGGGCGTTGTCATCGCGCCAGCGGTTCTGGGGCTGGATGAGTTTGATCGCGGGCTCATGTCCGTCTTCGGCCTGCCCGCTCACAATGCCCAAGGGTTTGTTGAGCAGGATGGTGACCTGGTTGGCCTGCTGGCCTTGGGCGGCTTTGTCGATGTCGATGCGCACGTCGGGCAGCACCTGCATGCCCATCTCGGCAACGACGCCGTTGACCCTGACCCAGCCTTTGGCAATCCATTCGTCTGCCTCGCGGCGCGAGGCAAATCCGAGATCGGCCATGCGCTTATTTAAGCGCACCGTGCCGCCTGCGCCGTGCGCAGCGGTATTGCTCTGGCCTTGGGGGATGGCGCGGTTGCCGGCCGCACGGGCTGGCGCCGGCGCGCGGCGCAAAGTGGGGCGGGGCGGTTGGGCGGGGCCGGAGGGGTCGTCGCTCATCGGTAAAAGGCTTCGATCCTGCCCTTGAGCTTGATGAGCAAGGGCTTGCCTTTGCGGTCCAGCGCCCGGCCGGCGGGGACCTTGATCCAGCCTTCGCTGATGCAGTATTCCTCCACGTCGTTGCGCTCTTTGTCGTTGAAGCGGATGCCGATGTCGTGCTCGAAGACAGCCGCCACATGGTGCGGGCTGCGCGGATCTACCGACAAATGGTCGGGGAATTCAGGGCGCGCAGGGGTCTCGGCGCGATCGGGGAGTCCCGGGGCTTCGGGTAATTCGGTGGTGGTGCTCATATGCGGTATTTTGGCATTGCCACGCCGCCGCTACTTGCCGGCAGCCCGAGTGAACAGGCGCGAACGCAGGGCGGGCAGATCCAGCACCCTCAGGCCGCCGTACTCCACCTGGATGCAGCCCTGGGCCTGCAAGGTGTTGAGCGCCTCGTTCACCCGCTGGCGCGACAGGCCCGCAAGGTAGGCCAGTTCCTGCTGCGTGATGCGCAGCACTTCGCCCACGCCGGGAAAAAGCACTGGGTTGAACAGCGAGGCCAGGCTGCGGGCCACGCGAATGTCGGGGTTGGTCATGCGGTCAATCTCGCGCGCCGCAATGAACTGGCCCAGCCGCTCGTTGAGCTGGTTCATCACAAAGCGGTTGAAAGCAATCGAGTGGTCCAACAGCCAATGGAAGGTGTCCACGTGCAGGCCCGCCACCATGCTGGACCGCAGCGCCTGGATGTTGTAGCGGTAGGCCTCGCGCTTGAGCGCAGTGCCCTCGCCAAACCAGCCCCCCGGCGGCAGCCCGGTGAAGGTCATGGTCTGGCCCTCGGCGTTGTCAGTGCTCATCTTGAGCAGCCCGTCGATCACGCCAAACCAGTAGGTCACCGGCCTGCCCATGCGGCACAGGAACTCGCCGCTGGCGGCCTGGGCAATGCGCAAGTCGTTCACCGCGCGTTCGCGGTCGGCCGCCTCCAGCAGCCCTAGCCACGGAATGGCGGCGAGTTCGGCATCGGTCAGCGGCCGGCGGCGCTGGTGCAGGCTGGCTTCCGGGGCGGACGCCAGCGGAGCGCTTGCGGCCGCAGAGGAGGATGGCAAATTTTGACTGGTGCGGGGCATGGTGTGCGGTGTCGTAGGTGGCTATTCGCGGCCGGGAAGTGGGTCTTTGGCAGGTTTTTGGTGGTCGGATGGCGAAGGGAAAACACCTAGTTAGATTTGCCGAGATTGTCGTCCGAATGACAACTTGGCGTCAAACGCGGTTCTACCATTCAAACCATACCAATGAATACCAAGAGCCTGCGCCACGACGCGGCAGGTGATAACGAGGTGAGACGCAATGGGTACGCAAACGACATTTCCGCAGCTCCTGCTGCAGCACGCGGCACAACGCCCGCAGGCGGCCGCGATGCGCGAAAAGGAATACGGCATCTGGCAATCA
>NZ_CAMCVG010000124.1 GCF_945881795.1 Rhodoferax sp. OV413 | reverse complement strand
TGACACCATGAACTTCATCAAGCCCGATGTGTCCACGCTGTGCATCGGTATGGCGGCAAGCATGGGCGCGTTCCTGCTGGCGGCGGGTGCCAAGGGCAAGCGCTTTTGCCTGCCCAATTCCAAGGTCATGATTCACCAGCCGCTGGGCGGGACCCAGGGTCAGGCCACAGAAATCGAAATCCACGCCCGCGAAATCCTCAAGACCCGCGAGCAGCTCAACAAGATCCTCGCCGAGCGCACCGGCCAGCCGCTCGAGAAAATCGAGCGCGACACGGAGCGCGATTACTACCTGTCGGCCGACGAGTCCAAGGACTACGGTTTGGTCGACCAGGTGATAGCCAAACGCCCTTGAGCTTGAAGGGCTCCGAGCCCGCGTAAACGGTGCCCATCCGCCGGACGGGCACCGTTTTCATTTGGTTATCATTGCTTAAATTAGCGAGAGAGGCAGTCATCCATGGCCGAGAAAAAAGGCTCATCCAGCGAAAAAACCCTGTACTGCTCTTTCTGCGGTAAGAGCCAGCATGAGGTCAAGAAGCTCATCGCGGGCCCCTCGGTCTTTGTGTGCGACGAGTGCATCGACCTGTGCAACGAAATCATTCGCGATGAGTTGCCCGCCACCACCGAAAACAAAGACGACCGCGGCGACCTGCCTACGCCCGCCGACATCAAGGCGAATCTGGACAACTACGTCATCGGGCAGGAGCCCGCCAAGCGCACCTTGGCGGTTGCGGTGTACAACCACTACAAACGGCTCAAGCACAAAGAGAACGCCAAGAAAGACGACGTAGAACTCGCCAAAAGCAACATCCTGCTGATCGGCCCCACCGGTTCGGGTAAGACCCTGTTGGCGCAAACGTTGGCCCGCATGCTGGACGTCCCCTTTGTGATGGCCGATGCCACCACCCTGACAGAAGCCGGCTATGTGGGTGAAGATGTCGAAAACATCGTCTTGAAGTTGTTGCAAAGCTGCAATTACGAGGTGGAGCGAGCCCAGCGTGGCATCGTCTACATCGACGAAATCGACAAAATCTCCCGCAAGTCAGACAACCCCTCCATCACCCGCGATGTGTCGGGCGAGGGGGTGCAACAGGCGCTGCTCAAGCTGATTGAAGGCACCATGGCCAGCGTGCCACCGCAGGGCGGGCGTAAGCACCCCAACCAAGACTTTGTGCAGATTGACACCACAAACATCCTGTTCATCTGCGGCGGTGCGTTTGCCGGGCTTGAGAAGGTCATTGAGAACCGTACCGAGTCCTCCGGCATCGGCTTTGGCGCAGCGGTAAAGAGCAAGCAACAGCGCGCCCTGACCGAGGTGTTCAAGGAAGTGGAGCCCGAAGATCTGATCAAGTTCGGTCTGATTCCCGAACTCGTAGGCCGCATGCCCGTGGTTGCCACTTTGGCCGAGCTCACCGAAGACGCGCTGGTGAAAATTCTCACCGAGCCCAAGAATGCCTTGGTCAAGCAATATGCGAAGTTACTCGCCATGGAAGGCGCAGAGCTGGAAATCCGCCCTGCTGCCCTGAAAGCCATTGCCAAGCGGGCGCTGGCCCGCAAGACCGGGGCACGCGGATTGCGCTCCATCCTCGAGCAGTCTCTGATCGACACGATGTACGAGTTGCCCAACGCAACCAATGTAGAAAAAGTGGTGGTGGATGAATCCACCATCGAAGAAAACAAAGCCCCCTTGCTCGTTTATCGCGAGTCCGCCAAGCAGGCCTAGGCTGCATGCCCCGCAAGACTCCGATAAGGGGTGTCTTTGGGGGCGTTCAACCCGCTTGGCCTTGTAAACGGGGCTTTACAGTCCATATGTCACAGGTAACGTAAAGGTTTCTCAATGTCCGGCCATATTCCCTTGCCTGCAGTCCCCCTTGAGTTGCCATTGCTGCCGCTGCGCGACGTGGTGGTCTTCCCCCACATGGTGATCCCGCTTTTCGTGGGCCGACCCAAGAGCATCAAGGCTTTGGAAGCCGCCATGGAGGCCGAGCGCCGTATCATGCTGGTGGCGCAAAAGGCTGCCGCCAAAGACGACCCCGTCGTCTCTGACATGTTTGATGTGGGCTGTGTGTCCACCATCCTGCAAATGCTCAAGCTGCCTGATGGCACCGTCAAGGTGCTGGTCGAGGGGCATCAACGTGCCGCGGTCAACGCGATTGTTGAGGGCGAATCCCACTTCACCGCCAACGTCACGCCCATCGAAGTCTCTGCAGATGCGGCTGACCTGAGCCGCAAAGTCGGGAGCGAAGTCGAGGCCCTGCGGCGTGCGGTGATGCAGCAGTTTGACCAATACGTCAAGCTCAACAAAAAGATTCCACCCGAAATCCTCACCTCGATCTCCAGCATTGATGACGCCGGCCGCCTGGCCGACACCATAGCCGCGCACCTGCCCTTAAAGCTAGATAGCAAGCAAACCATTCTCAGCCTGCCTTTGGTGAAAGACCGGCTGGAAAACCTGTTTGAACAGATTGAGCATGAGGTCGACATCCTCAACGTCGACAAAAAAATCCGCGGCCGCGTAAAGCGCCAGATGGAAAAGAACCAGCGCGACTTTTATTTGAATGAGCAGGTTAAGGCCATTCAGAAAGAGTTGGGCGAGGGCGAAGACGGCGCCGACATTGAAGAGATCGAAAAGAAGATCAAGTCCGCCAAGATGCCCAAAGAAGCGCTGAAGAAGGCTGAGGCCGAGCTCAAGAAGCTCAAGCTGATGTCGCCCATGTCGGCCGAAGCCACCGTGGTGCGCAACTACATCGAAGTGCTGACCGGCCTGCCGTGGAGCGCCAAGACCAAGATCAAGCACGATCTGGTGAACGCCGAAAACGTGTTGAACCAAGACCACTACGGGCTGGACAAGGTGAAAGACCGCATCCTGGAATATCTCGCGGTGCAGCAGCGGGTGGACAAAGTGAAGGCGCCCATTTTGTGTCTGGTCGGGCCACCCGGCGTGGGTAAAACATCGCTGGGTCAAAGCATTGCCAAGGCCACCGGTCGCAAGTACGTGCGCATGGCGCTGGGCGGTATGCGGGACGAAGCAGAAATCCGCGGCCACCGTCGAACCTACATCGGCGCGATGCCGGGCAAGGTCTTGCAAAGCTTGTCCAAGGTTGGCACGCGCAACCCCTTGTTCCTGCTCGATGAGATCGATAAGCTTGGCACCGATTTCCGCGGCGACCCCAGCAGCGCCTTGCTCGAGGTGCTGGACCCGGAGCAAAACAACAAGTTCGGCGACCACTATGTCGAGGTCGATTACGACCTGAGCGACGTTATGTTTGTGGCGACCTCCAACTCCATGAACATCCCGCCGGCCTTGCTGGACCGGATGGAGGTCATCCGCCTCTCGGGCTACACCGAGGACGAAAAAACCAATATCGCCACCACCTATCTGTTGCCCAAGCAGATGAAAAACAACGGCATCAAGGATGCGGAGCTGTCGGTGGCTGAAGACGCCATCCGCGACATCGTGCGCTACTACACCCGCGAAGCCGGTGTACGGTCTCTGGAGCGCGAGCTCTCCAAAATCTGCCGCAAGGTGGTCAAGGGCTTGCTGCTCAAGAAAATGCTGCCCCAAGTGGTGGTGAATGCAGACAACTTGAACGATTACCTGGGCGTGCGCCGCTATACCTATGGGCGTGCGGAGCAGCAAAATCAGGTGGGTCAGGTGGTCGGCTTGGCGTGGACCGAGGTGGGTGGCGATCTGCTCACCATTGAGGCTGCAGTGACCCCAGGCAAAGGCGTCATCACACGCACCGGCTCCCTGGGCGATGTGATGAAAGAGTCGGTGGAAGCTGCCCGCACCGTGGTGCGCAGCCGCGCCCGCCGTCTGGGCATCAAGGATGAAACCTTTGACAAGAAGGACATCCATATTCACGTGCCCGATGGTGCCACCCCCAAAGACGGCCCCAGCGCGGGTGCCGCCATGACGACCGCGTTTGTTTCCGCGCTGACCGGCATTCCTGTGCGTGGCGATGTGGCGATGACCGGCGAAATCACCTTGCGCGGCGAGGTGACCGAAATCGGCGGCCTGAAAGAGAAGCTGTTGGCCGCGTTGCGTGGAGGTATCAAGACGGTGCTCATCCCAGAGCAGAACGCGAAGGACCTGCAAGACATTCCAGAGAACGTCAAAAACGGACTCGAGATCGTGCCCGTGCGCTGGATCGATAAGGTCCTCGAATTGGCTCTGGAGTCTTTGCCCGTGCCCTTGCCCGACGACGAGGCACCAGCTGCAGAGGTGCCGGCGGCTGTGGCAGACGCAGCAGCCCCCGCCGTCAAGCACTGAGCTAGCAAAGAGCCGGCACGCAAAAAATGGGGAGCAGGTCACCACGCCTGAAATTTGACGCTATAATTTAAGGCTTGAAACGCGGGAATAGCTCAGTTGGTAGAGCGCAACCTTGCCAAGGTTGAGGTCGAGAGTTCGAGACTCTTTTCCCGCTCCAGTTCCAAAAAGGGAAGCCCAAGCTTCCCTTTTTTATTATTCGGCCCCACGGCTGAAGAGTGACGACTTTGGCGCGGTAGCAAAGCGGTTATGCCCCGGATTGCAAATCCGGTTAGTCCGGTTCGACTCCGGACCGCGCCTCCATCAATTTCCCTGAAAGTTCATCAGTCCGAGTCGGATGTGCAGGAGCCGTTTTCAGGCTCGCTCGAGGGCAGTTGCTGTGCGTTCAGGTGTAAGATTCCTGCAGCGCCCGAGTGGTGAAATAGGTAGACACATCGGACTTAAAATCCGCCGCTTCGTGAATAACGGGCGTACCGGTTCGATTCCGGTCTCGGGCACCACAGGATACTGAAACAGCGCTTCAATCAGCGCTGATTTGGATCATCACGTAGGACTG
>NZ_CAMCVG010000123.1 GCF_945881795.1 Rhodoferax sp. OV413 | reverse complement strand
CAGGCGCACCATGCTGCCTTCGGTCATGCGACTGTAGGGAATGCCCCGGGCAACCGCGGCATCCACAATGGAGCCGGTGCTGGGGCCGAGGCGAACATCTTCGTCCAGATCGCGCAGGGCCTCCAGGGCCGCTGGCAGGTCAAAGGGCGTGTCATGCAGCGCGGCGTTACACAAATTTTCGGCCAGCTCCATGGCGAGCATCCCCACCTCTTCCTCGCTGTACTCCACGACCACCTGGTAGGTATTGGCGTCGACCGTGGGAGTGGTGCAGCTGAAGGTCACCGGGCAGCCGGCCTGCGCCTGCAGGCCCAAAGCCGCCAACTCCAGCACGCGGGCCAGCGACACGCTCTCCGCATGGCCGACCGGCTGGAAGGGACTGATTTCCGGAAAGCGCGCACGCAGCTTGGCTTCAAACCCCGGGAGGGAGGACACAGCGGCCTCCTGGTCCGTACAGATCACGACCGATTGAATGGCCGTGTGGTGGCTCCACAGGTTGGGGCCGCGCAGGGCGCGGATTCGGGATACTTCCATGAGGGGCTCAGTAAGGGGTTTTTTTGGGGTTGGAATCGAAGGTGTGCAGTCCGGCGCCGATCAGCTCCACCGGAATGTCGAGCGCCCAGGCCGCGCCGATGGCGGCCATCACCATTTCGGGCTTGGCGGCCTTGGCAGGCTTGAGGCTGGCCAGCGGCAGCAGCGCGATTTCATCCGCGCCCTGGGCCAGCACAATTTCGCCGTTGCGCACGAACAGCACGCGGCCGCTTTGCGCGCGGTGGTCTTGCAGGGCCGGGTTCTGGCCATCGGTGGCATACAGAATGATCTTGCCATCGCACAGCGCGGCCAGTTCCAGCACCTGCGGGTCCGCCGCTGGAAGCACCGCCGTGCCACCGGGCAACACCACGTCCACCTGGGTGCGCGCGACCTTGAATGCCTGCTCGGCATCGAGGACGTCGAACTCCTCCAAGTCGGGTGTGCAGCGTATGTCGGTGACCACGCCCACCGCGCAACGGTCGTAGGCCAGGCCCTCGGCCAGGATCATGCGGCTGCTGTTCTCAAACACCGCAGCCTGCACCGACCGGTTGATCAGCAGGCGCTGGCTGGGTTCCCACTGCGCGCTGTCGCGGGCATCGATCTGGCGGCCGTCGAGGAACAGGCCCTCGCTGCAGGCCAAGCCCACGTGCTTGCCGCTGATGTGTACCAGCCAGGCAATCAGGCGCGCCAAGCGGCCGGTGTGTTGTGAGCCGGTGACCCCGATGACGGGAATCCGGCCGTGGGCTTCCGGCGCAAACAGGTGCTCCACGATGGCCTGGCCGACATTGCGCGGGGTGCCGATGGCGGGCTTGATGTGGTAGAGCAAGCCGGGGCTTGCGTTGACTTCAATCACCGCGCCCCGTTGGCTCTTCATGGGCTTGGAGCAGTCCTCCATCACCATGTCGATGCCGGCAATATCCAGCCCCACCACGCGGGCTGCCAGGGCTGCGGTTGCTGCCACGGTGGGGTGGAGTTCGTCGGTCACGTCCCAGGCCATGTTGCCGTTGCGCTGAATCAGTACACGCTTGTCTTTATCGGGAACGGATGCCGGTGTGAGGCCCGCGCGGTGCAGCACCAACTGCACTTCCCGGCTCTTTTCGGGCTCGAGCGGGGAGAGGGGCAGCTCCTCCGCTTCGCCGCGGCGGGGGTCGGAGTTGATTTGCGCATTGACCAGCTCGGTAATGGTGGACTTTCCGTCACCCACCACCCAGGCCGACTCTCCGCGGGCCGCCGCCACCACGTGCTTGCCCACCACGAGCAGGCGGTGCTCGTCGCCAGGGATGAATTTTTCTACGATGACGCTGCCGCCGCTTTGCTCCTTGGCAACATGAAAGGCGGTCTCGACGCTGGCCTGGTCCGACAAATCGAGTGTGACGCCGCGGCCGTGGTTACCGTCATACGGCTTGACTGCCACCGGCAGACCGATGTCCTGCGCGACTTCCCAGGCTTTCTCGGGCGAGTTGACCAGCGCGCCCTCGGGAACCGGCACGCCGCATGACTTCAGCAGGCTCTTGGTCAGGTCTTTGTCGCCGGCGATTTCTTCGGCAATGGCGGATGTCTGGTCGGTCTCGGCAGTCCAGATGCGGCGCTGCGAAATGCCGTAGCCTAGCTGCACCAAATTCCCGCTGGTCAGGCGTATGGAGGGGATGCCGCGGTCGGTCGCCGCGTCCACGATGTTGGAGGTACTGGGGCCCAGGCACAGCGAGTCCACCATGTCGCGCAGCGCGGTGAGGCGCTCTTCGAGCAGGTAGCCGGTGTCGTTGATGGCTGCCACGATCAGGTCGCGTGCGACCACCAGCGCGGCGCGCCCGACTTGCTCCTGGCGGGTGCGGAATGCAATCTTGTAGTGGCCGCGCGTAGACATTTGCCGCGCCTTGCCGAAGCTGGTTTGCATGCCGCTGAGGTTCTGGATTTCGAGTGCCACATGCTCGAGGATGTGGGCCGCCCAGGTGCCTTCGCGCAAACGTTCGAGAAATCCTCCGCGAACGCCGGGGCTGCACTTGTGTTCGATCAGACCCGGCAGCCAGCCGGTGAGCCGCTCATAAAAGCCGGGCAGGGTGTTGGAGGGGAAGTCCTCCAATTCGCCGATATTCACCCAGGCTTCGATGACGGGGCGGTAAGTCCAGATGTTGGGCCCGCGAAGGTATGTCACCTTGAGAATTTCGATATTTTTCTTGTCTGTCATGGCTGGTTGGAATAAGCGGTGCACCAATGCTGCGTTGTACGCGTTATGTATTTTCGCTCACTAAGAGAGCGGTTCCGGGCCGCTGCGCGACAGCGTAGTATCCATGGCCGGAGGCGGAGCCTGCCGCAGGGCTTTGCTTGCCGAGAATCAGATTCACATTCACCTTTTTTGCTATCCATGACCACCGAAGTTAGTGCTGTACCCACGCTCTCCGGCGAGCTGCCGGCCATCTGGCGTGAAGCAGTTCAACAAGAACTCCGCACTCAAGAGAACGTCCTCGCCATGCTGGAGGTTGACCTGGACAGGCAGCTGCACTTCGTCAAAGGCCTGGTGCTGCTGACCAACCAGCGACTGCTGGCATGTGATGGTCCGGCCCGCCAGTGGACGGGCTGGGACTTACAGCAAGGCCAAAGCCTGCAGCACCATGACCATGCCGGCGTGGGGCACCTCAATCTGATGAATGCCTCTGCCCTGCTGGGCAGCTGGCGTTTTACGCTAGGCCAGAATCTGCACGCCATCCGGCTGGTCGATCAGTTTCAGGCGCAGCTTGAAAGCGCTGTCTCGGGCCGGCCACTGCAGCAGGCGCTCACGCAGTTGTGCCCCAGCTGCAAGGCGCCCCTGGAGCCCGATCAGGAAGAGTGCCCTGTGTGCACCAAGGTCGTCCACACGCCGCCCAGCACCTGGACGCTGTTTCGCCTGTGGCGCTTTGCCAAGCCCTACCAGGGCCAGCTGCTGTTGGGTTTTGTGCTGACGCTTTTGGGCACAGCCGCCAATCTGGTGCCGCCCTACCTCACCATGCCGCTGATGGACAACGTGTTGATTCCGTTCCAGAACGGGCAGCAGATCGACTCCGGGCTGGTTGGCTTTTATATGGCAGGCCTCCTGGGCTCGGCCCTGCTGGCGTGGGTGTTGAGCTGGGCCAAGACTTACATTTTGGCGCTGGTGTCTGAGCGCATAGGCGCCGACTTGCGCACTGCGACCTATGAGCATTTGCTGCGCTTGTCCCTGGAGTATTTCGGCGGCAAACGAACGGGCGACCTGATGTCGCGCATCGGCAGCGAGAGCGACCGCATCTGCGTCTTTCTGTCACTGCACCTGCTGGACTTTGCGACCGACGTGATCATGCTCACCATGACCGCGGTGATTCTGTTTTCCATCAACCCCTGGCTGGCGGTGGTGACGCTGGTGCCTCTGCCCTTCATTGCCTGGATGATTCACTTTGTGCGCGACCGATTGCGCACCGGCTTTGAGAAGATTGATCGCGTCTGGGGCGAGGTGACCAATGTGCTGGCAGACACTATTCCCGGTATCCGGGTGGTTAAGGCCTTCGCGCAGGAGCGGCGCGAGGCGGGGCGCTTTCGGGAGGCCAACAAGCACAACCTGGTGGTGAACGACCGCATCAACCGGATCTGGTCGCTGTTCTCGCCCAGCGTGTCGTTCTTGACCGAGCTGGGTTTGCTGGTGGTGTGGGCCTTTGGTATCTGGCAGGTGTCCAAGGGCGAGATCACGGTGGGGGTGTTGACCGCCTTCATTGCCTACATCAGCCGCTTTTACGGCCGGCTGGATTCGATGAGCCGCATCGTGTCGGTCACCCAGAAATCGGCCTCGGCGGCCAAGCGGATTTTCGACATTCTCGACCACGTATCCAGCGTGCCTGAGCCCGCCAACCCGGTGCCCATGGGCAAAGTCAAGGGGCGCATTGAGGTGCGCGATGTGGGCTTCCGGTACGGCAACCGCGAGGTCAACCGCGGTATCAGCCTGAACATTGCGCCGGGGGAAATGGTGGGTCTGGTGGGCCATAGCGGCTCGGGCAAGAGCACGCTGGTCAACCTGATTTGCCGGTTTTACGATGTGTCCGAAGGGGCGATTTTTGTAGACGGCGTCGATATCCGCTCGTATGCCATTGCCGACTACCGGCAAAACATCGGGCTGGTATTGCAGGAGCCGTTTTTGTTTTTTGGCACGATTGCCGACAACATTGCCTACGGTAAGCCCGACGCCACCCGCACCGAGATCATCGCGGCCGCGCGCGCGGCCCACGCCCACGAGTTCATCCTGCGGTTGCCGCAGGGTTACGACTCCATGGTGGGCGAGCGCGGGCAGGGCCTCTCGGGCGGCGAGCGTCAGCGCATCTCGATTGCGCGGGCTTTGCTGATTGACCCGCGCATTCTGATTCTGGATGAGGCTACCTCGTCGGTGGATTC
>NZ_CAMCVG010000122.1 GCF_945881795.1 Rhodoferax sp. OV413 | reverse complement strand
CCCGAATCTTATTCGCTTCCGCGTTGGCCCCTGCGGCGCGCGGCCCATTGAAAAGGACATGATGTTGGAACTGCTTTTGACCCGTCTGGACCGCGCGCCGCGACGCGCTTTCGCCACGGTGGCGCTGGTGTGTGCGGCCATGTTGGCCTTTGGGATGTATCTGCAGCACGTGGTGGGGCTGGAGCCATGCCCGATGTGCATTGTGCAGCGCTACGCTCTTGTTTTGATAGCTGTTTGCGTAGCACTGACGGGCGCTAGCGGCCGAAAAGGCCTGCAAATCACGGGCTCGGTAGTGCTCTTGGTTCTGGCGCTGGCCGGCGCCTATGTGGCGGCGAGGCAGAGCTGGCTGCAGTGGTACCCGCCCGAGGTGGTGACTTGCGGGCGCGACCTCTACGGCATGATCGAAACCTTTCCGCTCAAGCGGGCGCTGCCCATGATTTTTCGCGGTGGCGGAGACTGCAGCAAGGTGGACTGGACATTTCTAGGCGGCACGATTGCCAACTGGTCTTTCGTCTGCTTTTGCGCGCTGGCCTTGTTTGGCGGCTTAATGGCTTGGCGCCTGACTCGCCGCCAACTTGTGCGGCAGCCGGCTTAACCCAGCTTCTTCACCAGCACCTGGCTCTTACGGTCCCAGTTGTACTTGCGCTTGCGGGCCTCGGGCAGCCAATCGGGGTCCATCTGCACAAATCCGCGCTTGATGAACCAGTGCATGGTGCGGGTGGTGAGCACGAAGATGCTGTCCAGCCCCGCGGCCTTGGCGCGTTGCTCCACGCGCTTGAGCACGCGTTCGCCGTCGCCCTGGCCTTGCACATCCGGTGACACGGTGAGCGCGGCCATTTCGGCGGTGCGCGCCTCGGGGTAGGGATAGAGCGCGGCGCAAGCAAAGATCACGCCGTCGTGCTCGATGATGGTGTAGTTGCCGGCGTCGCGCTCAATCTCGGTGCGGCTGCGCTTGACCAGGGTTCCGTCGCGCTCGAAGGGGTCGATGAGTTGCAGAATGCCGCCCACGTCGTCTTCGGTGGCCTCCCGCAGCTCTTCGAGCTTCTCGTCAATCACCATGGTGCCGATGCCGTCGTGTACATACACCTCCAGCAAAATCGCACCGTCCACCGCAAAGGGGATGATGTGGCTGCGCTCCACGCCGGACTTGCAGGCTTTCACGCAGTGCTGCAGGTAGAAGGCGACATCGGTGGGCTGGTTGGCGGCGGGCAGCTCTTTGAGCAAGCGCTCCGCGGCGGCCAGCGGCAGCTCGGTGTCGATTGCGTTGTCTTCGCTGGCGGGCTGGTTCGGGTCCATGAGGATGCCCGGCACCTCGGTCAGAAAAATCAGCTTATCGGCCTGAAGCGCGGTGGCCACGCTGGTGGCGACCTCTTCCATGGCCAGGTTAAAGGCTTCTCCGGTGGGCGAAAAGCCAAACGGCGACAGCAGCACCATGGCGCCCATGTCCAGCGTTTTCATGATGGCGGCGGTGTCCACCTTGCGCACCAGCCCGCTGTGCTGAAAGTCCACCCCGTTCACGATGCCGATAGGCCGCGCGGTGATGAAGTTGCCTGAAATCACCCGCACGGTGGAGTCCGCCATAGGCGTATTGGGCAGCCCCTGGCTGAATGCGGCCTCGATTTCGTAGCGCAGCTGGCCGGCGGCCTCCTGCGCGCAGTCCAGCGCCACCTCGTCGGTGATGCGGATGCCGTTGCTGTAACGCGGCTCGTGGCCCTTGGCGAGAAGCTGCTCATTGACCTGCGGGCGGAAGCCGTGCACCAGCACAATCTTCACGCCCATGCTCTGGATCATCGCCAGGTCTTGCGCCAGATGCTGCAACTTGCCCGCCGCAATGGCCTCGCCCGCAATGCCCACCACAAAGGTCTGGTTACGGAACTTGTGGATGTAAGGCGCAACCGAGCGGAACCAGGGCACAAAGGTGAAGTTGAAGACAGAGGTCATGGGTCAGTTGGCTGCAATAAAAGGAGTCGGTTGGCCGGCAAAAGGCGTTCGAAGTCTCGGTCGAAGGTCGCGAGAGTCTCTTCTTGTTGGAGGACGCAAGCCGCTATCCAAGCGTCCGGCAAGTCATTCCCGCTGAGATTTTGCTCCATACACAGGCTGCGCAAATGTTGCCACTCGCCTTGCACGGCGAGGATGTCGACGCCCGGGCATGCCAACAAGGCATCCACAAAGCCCACTGCCTGCTGCGCAGGCGTCGGAAGGCTGAAAATTCTCGGGTGGGTTGCCAGCCGCAGGTAGCTCGCCAGAACACCGGGCAGCAGGCTCAAACGGTTGCCTTGCCGGGCCGATTCGAGGGCCTGAACCAGCCAGCCCAGTGCGACTGTGTGATGGGCGTGATCTTTGCGCGAGGCGGCGAGTATGACGTTGACGTCCGGTGTCATTCGCTGACAGCCCGCAACAAGGACTGGTTGCTGGTGCCGTCAATCCCCGCCTGCAGCCCGGAGCGGCCATCGAAGACCGGCAGGGCAATGGCAACTGCGGCTGCATCTGCTTCCGGAGCGCCTGCATAGCGGACCAGGAATTCGCGGATTTTGGCGCTCACTGAAGTTCCCTCCTGGATGGCACGGATGCGCGCCTTGCGGATAAGCGCCTCGTCCATAGAAATAGTCAGGTTTGCCATGTGTTCTCCCGATGACAGACATGTCAGATTAACGTGAACCAGTGTAGCACGTGTACGTGTGTATTCTTGTGCCGATCCGTTTGTGGAGGGCTGACGCACCAACCGCTGGCAGGATAATCGCCCCCAATGTCTGACGCTCCTATTCCACCTGCCCCAGTGCCTGCCCGCGGCTCAGTCAACGACATTGCTGTTCCAAACCCTGCAACGCAAAAGCGCCGTGCGGGGCCCGAATCCCCGGTGGTTGCGACCGGGCTGACGATCGAATTTCCCGAGTCCCTGCCCGTATCGGGAAAACGGCAGGAGATCATGGATGCCATTGCGGCGCACCAGGTGGTCATCGTCTGCGGGGAAACCGGCTCGGGCAAGACCACGCAGCTGCCCAAAATCGCGCTCGCTATGGGGCGGGGCAAGCTGAACTACCCGGCAGGCCAACGCGGCCAGCTTATCGGCCACACCCAGCCGCGCCGGATTGCCGCCAGCAGCGTGGCCAAACGCATAGCCGAGGAACTCAAAACGCCTTTGGGTGATGTGGTGGGCTACAAGGTGCGCTTTAACGACCGGTTGGGCAAGGACGCCTCGGTCAAGCTGATGACCGACGGCATCTTGCTGGCAGAAACGCAGACCGACCCGCTGCTCAAGGCCTACGACACCATCATCATTGACGAGGCGCACGAGCGCAGCCTGAACATCGACTTTCTGCTGGGCTACTTGCGGGAGATCCTGCCGCGCCGCCCGGACCTGAAGATCATCGTCACCTCGGCGACGATTGACGCGCAGCGCTTTTCCGACCACTTCGCATCCAAAAAGGGGCCCGCACCAGTCATTTTGGTGTCCGGCCGTATGTTCCCGGTGGAGCAGCGCTACCGTCCTTTCGAAGAAAGCCGCGATTACGACCTGAACAACGCGATTGCCGACGGCGTCGACGAGCTCTGGCGCGACCCGCACAACCAGGGCGACATTCTGGTTTTCCTGCCCGGCGAACGCGAAATCCGCGAGGCGGCCGACCACCTGCGCAAGCACCTCAGCCACCAACCGGTTATGCGCAGCGCCGAAGTGCTGCCCCTGTTTGCCCGCCTGAGTCCGGCCGAGCAGGACCGGATTTTTGACGGCCACACCGGCCGCCGTGTCGTGCTGGCGACCAACGTGGCCGAGACTTCGCTCACCGTTCCAGGCACCAGATACGTCATTGACGCAGGCACCGCGCGCGTGAAGCGCTATAGTTTCCGTAGCAAGGTGGAGCAGTTGCTGGTCGAACCCATCAGCCAGGCCGCTGCCAACCAGCGCGCCGGGCGCTGCGGGCGCGTGGCTAACGGCATTTGCATCCGCCTCTACGACAAGCAAGACTTCGACGGCCGCCCGCGCTTTACCGACCCCGAAATCCTGCGCAGCTCGCTGGCGGGCGTGATTTTGCGGATGAAGTCTTTGCATCTGGGGCAGGTGGAGGAGTTTCCGTTTCTGGAGCGGCCCAGCGGACGCGCCATTGCCGATGGCTACCAGCTGCTCAATGAACTGGGCGCAGTCGACGACGCCAACGAACTCACGCCCCTGGGCCAGGAACTCAGCCGCATGCCGCTGGACCCGCGGGTGGGCCGCATGCTGCTCGAGGCCCGCGAGCGGGGCGCGCTCGACGAGGCGTTGGTGATTGCCAGCGCCTTGAGCGTGCAAGATGTGCGCGATCGGCCCATGGAGGCCCAGCAGCAGGCGGATGCCGCGCACCAGAAGTTTGACGACGACAAGAGCGAGTTCACCGGCTACCTGAAGCTGTGGAAGTGGATTCACGATGGACGCGGAGGCGAGTCAACCCACAAACTCTCTAACCGCCAATACGAGCAGCTGCTGCGCCAGAACTTTGTCAACATCCGCCGCGTGCGGGAGTGGAAAGACATCTACAGCCAGCTCCACACCGTGGTGGCCGAGCACAAGTGGCGGCTCAACACCGAGCTTGCCAGCTACGAGCAGCTGCATCTGTCCATGCTCGCGGGCCTGCTGGGCAACGTGGGCTGCAAGCTCGAAGAAGGGCAGAACGGTGAATATTTGGGGGCGCGCAGCATCAAGTTTTTTGCCCACCCCGGCGCCCACCTCACCAAGAAGCCGGGCAGGTGGATTGTGGCCTCCGAGCTGGTCGAGACCACCCGACTTTTCGGGCGCGGCATTGCCGGCATCGAGCCGCAGTGGCTGGAGCAGGTGGGCGGGCATTTGCTCAAAAAGCAGCTGCTCGATCCGCACTGGGAGAAAAAAGCGGCCGAAGTCGTGGCGCTGGAGCGGGCTACGCTCTACGGCATCGTGGTGTACAGCGGGCG
>NZ_CAMCVG010000121.1 GCF_945881795.1 Rhodoferax sp. OV413 | reverse complement strand
TTCTTCGGCTCCGGCGTGAACAACTTCGGTGTGATGGAAGTGCTCGACGCCCTGGTGGATTTGGCCCCCGCGCCCAAGCCCCGCACCAGCAGCCTGCTGGTCAACAAGCAGCCCGTGGTCAAAGAAATCCAGCCCGAAGACAGCGCGTTCTCGGGCGTGGTGTTCAAGGTGCAGGCCAATATGGACGCCAACCACCGCGACCGCATCGCCTTTGTGCGCATGGCCAGCGGCAAGTACACCCCGGGCATGAAGCTCAAGGTCATGCGCACCGCCAAGGAGCTGCGCCCCACCTCGGTGGTCACCTTCATGAGCCAGCGCCGCGAGGCGGTGGAAGAGGCCTACGCCGGCGACATCGTGGGCTTTACCACCCACGGAGGCGTGCAGCTAGGCGACACAATTACCGATGGCAGCGTCAACCTGATGTACACCGGGCTGCCCTTTTTTGCGCCCGAAATGTTCATGACCGTGGTGCTGCGCAACCCGCTGCGTACCAAGCAGCTGCAGCAGGGCCTGGCCCAGCTGGGTGAAGAGGGCGCCATTCAGGTCTTCAAGCCCGAGATGGGCGGCAACATGCTGCTCGGCGCAGTGGGACAGTTGCAGTTTGAGGTGGTGCAGCACCGCCTCAAGGGCGAGTACGACGCCGACATCCGCCTGGAGGGCAGCCAGTACACCGGCGCGCGCTGGATTACCGCTGACACGCCGAAAGAGCTGCAGGAGTTTGTCAACGCCTACCCCATGCGCATGGCCAAGGATGCGGCCGACACGCTGGCCTACCTGTGCACCAGCCCCTACGATGTGCGGCTGGCGCAGGAACGCTTTCCGAAAATCCACTTCCACCCGCTGCGCGAACACGCCGGCCTGGCGCTGCAAAGCGCCGGCTAGCAGCGGGGCCCCGCGGTGCAGCCGCTAACTGACTGGCCGGCCGAAAGCCGCCGCGGTATCCGGGGCGTATTCACCGACATTGATGACACCCTGATCCACGCCGGGGGCATTGCCCCCGAAGCCTTGCAGGCCCTGACCGAACTGAAGGCTGCGGGATTGACGGTGGTTGCCATCACCGGCCGGCCTATAGGCTGGTGCGCGCCCTGGCTGAACGGCAGCGCGGGGCCGGCGTGGCCGGTGGATGCGGTGGTTGCCGAAAACGGCGCGGTTGCCTATGTTTTAGGCCGCCAGAGCCCGCCGGTATTGCGCGAGGCGCTATCAAAAATATACCAAGAAGACCCTGAAGCCCGCGCAGCCAACCGTTTGCGGATGGACGCGATTGCCCGTGACATGGGCGCTGCCCTGCCCGGCGTGACGCAAAGCCGCGACAGCGCCGGCCGCGAAACCGACCTCGCGTTTGACTATGCCGAATTCGCACAGCACCCGCCCGAGGTCGTGCAGCAGGTGCTGGCCCTGCTTCAAAGCCACGGCATGCGCACCACGGTGAGCAGCATCCACATCCACGGCTGCTTTGGCGACTTCAACAAATGGACCGGCGCCTGCTGGATCACCCGCGAGTTGCTGGGCCGCGAGCTGCCCCGGGAGCTGGAGCATTGGGTGTTTGTCGGCGACTCGGGCAATGACGAGGCCCTGTTCGAGCGTTTTACCCACAGCGTGGGCGTGGCCAACATTGCGCACTGTGCGCATCAGCTCAAGCACCTGCCGCGCTATGTGGCGCCCTCGGAATATGGCGCCGGCTTTGCCGAAGTGGCGCGCGCGATTTTGGACGCGCGGGACCATGGCTGAGCAAGCAAGCGGCCAAGGTGCCGCGGCCGGATCGCCCGGCTCGGTCCGGGGTTTGTTGGCCGTGTTCGGCTCCACCCTGTTCCAGCTCTCGGGTGTGTTCATGCTCGCGCCACTGATGCTGGTGCTGCTGACCGGGCGGGAGGTGTCGGCCACGGTGGCGGGGCTATTTGCGGCGTCCAACTGGCTGGGTATTTTCATCATCACCCCGTTTGCCTCGGCAATCACCCGGCGCCTCGGCCGCCGGCGCACGATGTGGCTGGCCTCGGTGGTGCCGCTGCTGGCCGCGCTGGGGTATTTAAGCAGCGATTCCGTCGCCCTGTGGTTTGCGCTGCAGCTGCTGGCGGGTATTGCCGGCGGCCTGCGCTGGGTGTTGGCCGAGTCGTGTATTGCCGAGTTTTCGCCGCCCGACCGGCTAGGCCGCACCATGGGCATGTACGCCACCATGGTCGGCATGACCTTCGTCATCGGCCCCACCCTGCTGGCCTGGACGGGCAGCGAGGGCTCGCTGGGCCTGTGGCTGGCCACGGCGCTGATGTCCGTGGGTCTGCTGTGGACCGCCTTGATTCCGCCCATTCCCGCGCCACCCGGGTCCGACACCGGCCCAGTGGGCCCGCGCGGGCTCTGGCAGGCCGTGCAGCTGCAGCCGGCCCTCATGCTGGCGGGCTTTATCGGCGGTTTTTTTGAGCTGGGCCTGGCCTCCATCCTTCCGCTCTACGGCCTCAACCTGGGCATGAGCGAGAGTGCGTCGGCATTGTTGATTTCGGTAAGCGGCATTGGCAGCACGTTGATTGCCATTCCGGTGGGCATGATGGCCGACCGCTTTGCCAACCCGGTGCGGGGGCGCAGCAGTTTGCTGGTGGCGGTAGCAGGGCTGGCCCTGGTGTGCACCGCGGCCATGCCCTTGGTGCCCTACGCTTTATGGCTGGCCTGGCCGCTGGTTTTCCTGCTGGGCGCTTCGGGAAGCGCGCTCTACACCCTGTGCATGACCGACATAGGCGCCCGCCAGAAGGGCAGCTCGCTGGTCAACAGCACCGCGGTGCTGGTGCTGAACTACACCCTGGGCGGCCTGGTGGCCTCTGGTATCAGCGGCGCCCTGATTGAGTGGTCTGCCGGCGTGGCTTTCCCGGCGGTGCTTATTCTGGTGGCGGGGATGGGATTGGCGGCTTTGCTGAGGACGCACCGGCGGGCCGTGTGAATCCACGACATACCTTGCACAAAAGCGGCTCTGTCAAGCAAACGCCTGCAGCACATTCACCACGTTGATGCCCACCGCATCCACCGCGTAACCGCCCTCAAACACAAAAACCGTCGGCAGGCCGGCGCGGTGCAGGCGCTCGCCGATGCGCAGGTAGTCGTCGGTCGCCAGCGCAAATCCTGAAATCGGATCGCCTTCGAAGGTGTCCACCCCGAGGGATACCACCAGCGCGTCCGGCCCAAAACGGCCGATAGCAGCCAGAGCGGTTTCCAACGCTTGGGCCCAGGTGGCGTAGTCCGTGCCCCGGGGCAGCGGTAGGTTCAGATTGGCGCCTTGGCCGGCGCCGGCGCCGGACTCGTCGGCATGGCCCAGGTAGAAGGGGTATTCGGTGCGCGGGTCGCCGTGGACGCTGGCGAAGAACACATCGGGCCGGTCGTAAAAGATGGCCTGCGTGCCGTTGCCGTGGTGGTAGTCCACATCCAGAATCGCCACCCGCTCCAGGCCGGCATCGCGCAGGTGTTGCGCCGCCAGCGCCGCATTGTTCAGAAAGCAGTAGCCGCCAAAAAAGTCGGCGCCGGCGTGGTGGCCGGGCGGGCGACTGAGGGCAAAGGCGGCTCGATCCCCCTGCACGATTCGCTCTGCCGCACCCAAGGCGCAGTGCGCGCCGGCCCGCGCCGCCACCCAGGTGCCGCGGGTGAACGGGGTACCCGCGTCAAACGAATACAGCCCCACCTTGGCCGCAAAGTTGTCGGGCTCTATGTCAGTGCGGAAGGTGCGGGTGGGCCACACCGAGGGCAGGATGTCTTTGGCCGCATGGGCCGCATCCAGAGCCACCCACTGTTCCCACGCGGTGGCCAAAAAGTTCAGGTAGCGCGGGCTGTGAATGGCAGCCAGTGCCGCATCGTCAAACGCCTGCGGCTCCAACACATCGCCCAATTGCCGGCGCTGCAACTCAGCTACCACATGGTCGGCACGGGCTGGCACCTCAAAGCAGGGCACCAGCGCGCCCCGAAACATCTCGACCTTTCCATGGTGCTGGGCGTGGAGGTGGTTGTAGAAGGTTTTCATGGACGGGGAGGGGAAAAAAGACAGGGGCAAAAGTGGACGTTAACCCCGCGATCTGGTTGACGGGGCGTTTGCAGGATTGCTCAACAGGGGCTGGCATTGGAATCTCCCGCCATACGATTCACGCGCATGGTGTGAGCCTTACAGTTTTTGATTTCACCACACTTTTGTCGTAACATACAAACAACCATTCAACGGGACCCAAGATGTCTGTTCACACCTTCTCCAGCCGCGATTTCACCCGCGATGTGTCCAGCGCTAAACGCGCCGCCGCAAAGGGTCCTGTGTTCATCACCGACCGCGGGCGCCCTGCTTATGCACTGCTAACTATCGACGACTACTACCGCATGGCCGGGCAAGGCGAGCCATCGCTATTGGCGGTGATGGACGACATCGATGGGGGTGACGTTATCGAATTTGAAGGGTCACGCTTAGACATCAACACGCGCGCGGTCGAGCTGGAATAGGCGAGCTGCATGATTCTTCTAGACACCAATGTCATCTCTGAACTGCGCCAAGGCAAGGCCAATCAGTCTGCCGAGGTACGAAATTGGGCTGCACAACACCGCGCCAGCAAGCTTTACCTGAGCTCCATTACCATTCTGGAGCTGGAAAAAGGCATCTTGCTACTGGAGAGGCGAACCCCACCGCAAGGCGCGGCGCTACGGGTTTGGCTAACTGGTATTCGTGCAGCCTTCGCAGGGCGCATCCTGCCGTTCACAGAACAGGCCGCAAGCTTGTGCGCAGCCCTCCACGTGCCCGACCCGCGATCTGAGCGCGATGCCATGATTGCTGCTACCGCACTGGAGCATGGCTTCACCGTGGCCACGCGCAACACACAGGACTTTGTAAGCACCGGGGTTCACCTGGTTAATCCTTGGGATCAATAGGCCGCTAGCTTGCGCGGAGATTGCGCAAGCAGCTATCAAACTTGAAGTCAAAAATTGTGACCTCAGACCGCTAAGCGTTTACTGCGCAGCCTCTGCCTCCTGAATCTCTTTCAGCGTGCGGCCATCCTCC
>NZ_CAMCVG010000120.1 GCF_945881795.1 Rhodoferax sp. OV413 | reverse complement strand
GAGCTTCTCGATGGACGACTTCGGCACCGGGCATTCGTCGCTGTCCTACCTCACGCGGCTGCCGCTGGACCAGCTCAAGATCGACCAGTCCTTTGTGCGCAATATCGGCCTGCAGGTGACCGATTCCATGATCATCCAGACCATCATCGGCATGGGCAACAACCTGGGGATCGAGGTGCTGGCAGAGGGCGTAGAAACCGAGGAGCAGCGCGCTTTTCTGGCGGAGCACGGCTGCAAGCTGTGCCAGGGCTACCTGTTTGGCCGGCCGATGCCGGCACAGGCCTTTAACGCCATGCTGCGCGAAGAAGTGCCGGCCTAGGCGCCGCCCTGACGCCGTCACTGAAGTGTCGGGATTTATTGGCGCGCGGTGCGCGTGTTGCCGGGCAGGGCCTGCGGATGGCTGGTACGAAACGGGTTGATGTCCAGCCCGCCGCGTCGGGTGTAGCGGGCATACACCGTGAGCTTGGTGGGCTTGCAGCGGGTCCAGATGTCCATGAAGATGCGCTCCACGCACTGCTCGTGAAACTCATTGTGGTTGCGGTAGCTCACCAGATACTGCAGCAGCCCTTCCTGCAGAATGGGCAGGCCGCTGTAGCTGATTTGCACGCTGCCCCAATCGGGCTGGCCGGTGACCAGGCAGTTACTCTTGAGCAGGTTGCTGACCAGCACCTCGCTTACCGGGCCATCTTCTGGCGCAGTGCGCAGCAGCTCGGGCGCAGGTTGGTAATGGGTGCATTCCACATCCAGCCGGTCTAGGCTCAGGCCGTCGAGCTCAAACACCGGCTCGCGGTCAAACTGCTCAGGCCCCATCAGCCGCACCCCCACCGACTGCGCCGGCCCGCCACGCCAGACCCCCTCGGCAATGTCGGCACGCAGCCGCTGCAGCACCGCAGCCGCATCGGCAAAGCGGGTGTTATTGAAGCTGTTGAGGTAGAGCTTGAAGGACTTGCTCTCAATGATGTTGGGCGTTTCGGCCGGAATGGTGAAATGCGCCAGCGCCACCTGCGGCTTGCCCCGCAGGTTAAGCCAGCTCAACTCAAACGCCGTCCAGATATCGGCCCCAAAAAAAGGCGCTCCCGCCGCAATACCAATTTCCGCCCGCTTGGCCGCGCGCGGTATAGGAAACAGGAGCGAGGCATCGTACTGATCGACGTACGCCGACGATTTGCCGAGTTGGGAGTGTTCGGGGGTGTTCATGGTCTGCTTCTCAGGTGTGCAGGTGAGGGCTACGGTGTTATTGCGGCCCTTGCGGCAAGCGCACCATACGCCCATCACGAATGACGATGAGATGCGTGCCGGTTTGCCGCGCGATGCGGCGGGCGCTTTGGGCTGCACGCAGCATAGCCGCCTGCACACCCGGCATTTCCAACACTGGAGCCATGGCCGTAGTGCTGTAAACCGCCTGAGGTTCGTTTACTTGATGAGAATCTTTCATGGCTTGGCACCCCCTGCAATAAGTTGTGGCGCATCACCCGCGTTGTCATACACAGCCCATTGGTCCACCAAGGGCTGGTACACCGTCTGCAGCATGATCAGCCCGGCCTGAAATCGACGCCGGATGATGTCCTCCGGGATATGGTGCCCGCCTTGCCTGACTCGCTCGGCCACACGCTGCACAGCCAAGTCAGGTTGGGTAAGGCGCAAGAAAATCAGTTCCACCCGGTACCCCAGAGTGCGCCACACGGGAATCTGCCTAGCGTACCCACGTCCCGCCAAGGTGGTCTCAAAGGCAAAGCTTTGCCGCTTTTCCACTAGGATGGCTATAGATTCAAGCATTAAACGGGCCGCGCGAACCGCCGCCAGCTCGGGCGCAAAGGGTGATAGGCCCGCAGCAATTAAATCCGCGTTCACAAACACTGGACAAGCTGCCTCGTTGGGCAAAAATTCACGCGCAAAGGTTGTCTTTCCGGCGCCGTTGGGGCCGGCAATGATGATGATTCTGGGCTGATGCAACAGATTGCTCATCTTTTCATAGCTGTTCGCGCAATATCCACGGGCTCTCAGGCGGTTTTTCGTCTAAAAACCAGGCGCTCGGGCGAGGAGGCTTCGGGGGCGTAGGCGTAGCCTTCAGCATCAAAGGCCCGCAGTTGCTCGGGCGTTCGCAGGCGGTGGGTGATTGCGTAGCGGGCCATCAGGCCGCGGGCTTTCTTGGCGAAGAAGCTGATGATTTTGTAGTTCCCATCCTTCAATTCCTGAAACACGCACTCCACCACCCGACCCTTGAGGACTTTGAGGTCCACCGACTTGAAATATTCGTTGGACGCGAGGTTGACCACCACCGGCGTGGTGTCGGCCTGCAGGCGGGTGTTCAGGTAATCCGAGAGCTGGCTGCCCCAGAACTGGTAGAGGTTGCTGCCATGCGGGCCGGCAAGCGACGTGCCCATCTCCAGCCGGTAGGGCTGCATCAAATCCAGGGGCCGCAACACGCCGTATAGGCCGCTGAGGATGCACAGGTGGTCTTGCGCCCAGGCCAAGTCGTCCGGCGAGAGTGTCTTGGCGTCCAGCCCGTCGTACACATCGCCATTGAAGGCCAGCACCGACTGGCGGGCGTTTTTCTTGGTAGCCTTGACCGACCAAGCGGCATATCGGGCCACGTTCAGCGCCGAGAGTTTGTCGCTCAGGTCCATGAGGCCCGCAATATCCTGCGGGGAATAGTCGCGCAGCAAGGCAATCAGCGCCTTGGATTGCTTCACAAACAGGGGAGCGGTGTGCGGCTGACCGCTTAAGGGGCTGTCGTAGTCCAGCGATTTGGCGGGGGAGAGCAGTAACAGCATGGCAGATGGGATGGGTTGGTGTCGGTCAGTTTATCGCGAAGGGTCTGGCGGCGTGGCACCCATGCACAATGGCAGTTATGTTGATTCGGGGCGAAATGGCCCCAGATACAGGACACCTGTTTACCCAAAAGAGGAACCCCATGAGCAACGCCAACAGCACCCCCGATAACACCCCCCCCGGAACCGGCTCCGAGCTGACCCACTTTGACAACAAGGGCGACGCTCACATGGTCAACATCGCCGGCAAGGCCATGACCCACCGCAAGGCCGTGGCCGGCGGGCGCATCGAAATGCAGCAACACACGCTGGACCTGATTCAAAGCGCGCAGGCTGCCAAGGGCGACGTGCTGGGCGTGGCCCGCGTGGCAGGCATCATGGCCGCCAAAAAAACCAGCGAGCTGATTCCCCTGTGCCACCCCATCATGCTGACCCGCGTGGCCATTGAATTTGAGGTGGTGAAAGCCACCACCACCACCCTGCCCGCCATCCAGTGCCTGGCGATTGCCGAGACCACCGGCGGAACCGGCGTAGAAATGGAAGCCCTGACCGCCGTCAATGTCACCCTGCTCACCATCTACGACATGTGCAAAGCGGTAGACCGCGGCATGACGATGACGGATGTACGTTTGCTCGAGAAGCATGGGGGCAAGAGCGGGAGCTATGTGGCGGAGTTAACGGGCGGGCAGCGTGCTTGAAGATATTCGCTGGAAACAGCGTTTCCAAAACTTCAAGAGCGCATTGCAAACCTTGGCGGAGGCCGAGCAATTGGCAGCGCAACGCCCACTGAGCAAGCTCGAAATGCAAGGCCTGATTCAAGGTTTTGAATTCACCCACGAACTCGCGTGGAACCTGCTCAAAGATTTCTTGGAGCACAAGGGCTACACCGGTCTGATTGGCTCGCGGGACGCAACCCGCACCGCCTTCAGTAACGCGCTGATTGCTGATGGCGAAGTGTGGATGGACATGATCAAAGACCGCAATCAAACATCCCACACCTACAACTTAGCGGTTGCAGAACGCATCGGGCACGACATACTGACCCGGTTTTACCCTGCCTTTGTCGCACTGGCTGCAACCTTTTCTGCGCTTGAGTAGACCACCCAATGAACGAGGCTGCGCACTTCGGGCTAAGCGACACAACCCTCGCGAAAATCCGCGAGGTGCTGGCACAACATCCGTCAGTGGCATCGGCCGTCATCTATGGCTCACGCGCCAAAGGAAGCTACAAGTCCGGCTCTGATATCGACCTCACGCTGCACGGTGCCGGCCTTAGCGCTACAGAGCTGATGACGATTGCCGAAGAGTTCGAAGAGTTGTTGTTGCCTTACGCGATCGACCTGTCACTCTTTGAGCAGATCGACAACGCCTCTTTGCGCTCACATGTTGAGCGCGTGGGGCAGCTGCTGTACAGCCGCTAGGCATCGCTTTGGGGTTCAGATCGAGGTGAAGTCCGTACTTTTGACCCGCCGGTAAAATCGCCGCTCGCTCTTAAGAGAACCCCATGTCTGACAACGCACCCCTCTCCGCACCATCCCCCGCACCCACCGCCACGGCTCCCGATCAACCGGGATTGCAGTCCCTCTCCAAGTCGTTTGAACCCGCAGCGCTCGAGGCGCATTGGGGCCCCGAGTGGGAAAAGCGGGGCTACGGGGTGGCCGGCTACCGCGGCACCAGCGCGGCCGATGCGGCAGCCGCCGCCAAGGGCAAGAACTTCTCCATCCAGCTGCCGCCGCCCAATGTGACCGGCACGCTGCACATGGGCCACGCCTTCAACCAGACCATCATGGACAGCCTGACCCGCTACCACCGCATGGCGGGCTTCAACACCGCGTGGATTCCGGGCACCGACCACGCCGGAATAGCCACACAAATTGTGGTGGAGCGCCAGCTTCAAGAGCAAAACATCAGCCGCCACGACCTGGGGCGCGAGGCCTTCACCCAGAAGGTTTGGGAGTGGAAAGAAAAGTCCGGCAACACCATCACCACCCAAATGCGCCGCATGGGCGACAGCGTGGACTGGAGCCGCGAGTACTTCACCATGGACCCGAAGCTGTCCAAAACGGTGACCGAAACCTTTGTGCAGTTGTATGAACAAGGTCTGATTTACCGCGGCAAGCGCCTGGTGAACTGGGACCCGGTGCTGATGAGCGCCGTGAGCGATCTGGAGGTGGAGAGCGAAGAGGAAGAAGGCTCGCTCTGGCACATCCGCTACCCGCTGGTGGACGCAGACGGCGCGCTTAAAGCCATAGGCTTGGAGTCCATCACCGTGGCCACCACCCGGCCTGAGACCATGCTGGG
>NZ_CAMCVG010000119.1 GCF_945881795.1 Rhodoferax sp. OV413 | reverse complement strand
AAGTGTGACAAAGCGAGCGGCTGCCGGCGTGCCTTAGGGGCTGCGCAGCGAGGACTTGAAGGGAGGATTCAATGCGCAAAGCATGTATCGGATTGGTGGTGTTTTTGTTGTTCTCCTGCGGCGGTGGGGGCGGAGGCAGTGGCGGAAATTCGGGTGCGACGTCCAGCGGCGTTTTTGGCGCGGCTACTTTGGCGGGAACGTTCAGTTATTACCGCGACGGCAGCACCAACAACCCAGTCAGCTTCTTGCACGCGCAAGACCTGGATGGCGACGGCGTGGACGAGGTGATCATGGTGGCCTTTGAGACCCAGCCCAATACGCCCGCCGATTACAGCAACACCGGGGTGCGTATTTGGGGCTGGAGGTCGGGTGTCTTTCAAGACCTGACTTCCACTTGGTTGCCCGGCGGGATCGACCAGGTGGGTGGTGTGGGGGACATTGCATTCGGCGACTTTGATGGGGATGGCCGGCTGGATGTGTTTCTGTCTGCCTACACCGACATGGTGCATCCAGTGCAAGCGTATGCGCTCATGAACCGCGGCGGATATTTTGTCCGCGTAGCCCTGGGGCCGCAGGATTGGCAACACGCGGTGGCGGCGGCAGACGTTAACGGTGACGGGTACACCGACGTGATGGTGGCGGGGTATTCCAGCACTTCGCCGCAATACCTGGGATCAGCAACGGGCTTGCGGCCGTACCAGGGAATGGTCGGAAGTTCGGGTGTCACGCTGGGCAACTTTCTGGGCGACGCAAGGGTACAAGCAGTTTTTACCGATGCGGATGGCCAGCCTGGCGGCCGGTCCGGGCCTAACGACACTGCCTTGTTCGAAATTGTTGTGGATAACAATAATCAAACTATCAGCTTTAACCGGATTGCGGCCTTGCCCCAGCCGCCGCTGACTAGTGAGGAAAATGGGGTGTATGCGAGCCATGACATTCGGGCCCGCAGTGTCGACTTTGATAGTGATGGGCGACTGGACGTAGTAGTGTTTAGCTGGCTCTGGCCCGCGCCGGCCGCAGAGTCTGCTTACCGTAGCGAGATTCAGTTCTTGCGCAATTTGGGCCCGGGCGTCTTCACTGACGTGACCAGCACCGTGCGCGTGGGTTATGACAACACGGGGCAAGTGGGGTATGCCCCAGCCTTCAGGGACTTTAACGGGGACGGCCGTCTGGACCTGTTCGTGAGCGACGCCGATTTCTTCAGTAGTGGCCGGCATAAGTCGTCCACCCTGCTGATTCAACAGGCCGACAAGACTTTTCGCGACACGGCCAAGTCCGACCTCTCGAACGTGATTGCGTCGGGCGGTGGCAAGGCTGTCATGGTGAAAGGCCCGGCGGGTAAGTGGTATCTGGTGAAAGAAGGCGCCTGGCAACGCGACAGCCTGTCGCGGGTGTGGCTGCACACGGTGAGCGGCTTGTGAATTTTGCTGCGCTCTGCAGCCAAACAAGCGCCGGTTATGCTGGTTGATAAAGGATCCGAGCCATGTACCAGCCTTCCCATTTCGTTGAATCCCGCCCCGAGGTGCTGCACGCGCTGGTGCGCAGCCACCCCTTGAGCACGCTGGTGACCTTGTCGCCGCAGGGACTGGATGCGAACCACATTCCCTTGTTGCTGCGATTGGATGCGTCCGGTGGCGGGCGTCTGGTGGGCCATGTGGCGCGAGCGAATCCGGTCTGGCGCGAGACCGACGTGTCGGTGCCGGTGCTGGCGATTTTTCAGGGGCCGCAGCACTACATCAGCCCCGGCTGGTACGCCACCAAGGCCGAGCATGGCAAGGTGGTCCCTACCTGGAATTACGCGGTGGTGCATGCCAAAGGCCTGCTCACGGTGCATGACGATGCGGCCTGGGTGCGCAGCCAGATGCAGCAGATGACCGCGCAGCAAGAGACGCCCTTGCCCAAGCCCTGGGCGGTGGAAGACGCTCCGCGCGACTACACCGACACCATGATTTCGGCGGTGGTTGGCATTGAGATTGCCGTCACATCGTGGACCGGCAAATGGAAGGTCAGCCAGAACCAGCCCCCCGCCAATCAGGCGACCGTGCGTCAGGCGCTGGGCGGGCTGGGTAGCGATGCGGCGCTCGCCATGAGCGCATTGGTCAAGCGCGACGCCTGAGTCGGCCCGCGGGGGCTGGATCCGTGTTTGTGCGCTTTTCGTCCTGGCGCCCCGTTGTCTAACCGCCCCGTTCTTCTACACGTCCGTCGGGATGGCGCGCAAAGCGGCCCTGGCTGCGGGGGTGCACCGGATCGCGGGCGCCCCAGGGCCAGCCACCAAACTCGGTGCGGCGGTAGTCGGCAAACGCCTGGTGGATTTCGGCCTGGGTGTTCATCACAAACGGGCCATGTTGCGCCACCGGCTCCCCGATCGGGCGGGCCTGCAGCACCAGCAGTTCGCTCTCACTCTCGCCGTTCACAAAACTGCAGTCATGGTCGGCCTGCACCTCGACGGCGGACTTCACCGGCACCGCTTCGCCCGCTATGTTCAGGCTGCCGCCTTTGAAGAAATACAGCATGCGGCGCGTGTCGGCGCTGCGTGCGGCGGGCAGCGTCCAGTGCGCGCCGGGGCTGAGTTGGATGGTGTAGATGCCCAGGTCGCTGTCGGGCTCACTCGCCCATGAGTCGGGCGGCGGGGGCAGGGCGCCGGGCCCGGCCAGCGCACCGGCAATGCAGACAACCTGGGTGCTGTGGCCTTGTGCATCGGTGGCGCGGATGCGCGGGATGTCCTCGTTCCAGAACATGGTGAAGTGCGGCTCGGCCATCTTGTTTTTGGCCGGCAGGTTCACCCAGATCTGGAACAGCTCGGTCGGGTTGGGCGCTTCGGTGTGCAGCAGGGGGAACATCTCGCAGTGCACGATGCCTTTGCCGGCGGTGAGCCACTGCACATCCCCGCCACCGAAGCGGGCGGTGGCGCCGGCCGAGTCGGAGTGGTCAATGCGGCCCTCGCGCACAATGGTGACGGTCTCAAACCCCCGGTGCGGGTGGGATGGAAAGCCCGGCACCGTGTCGCCGTGGTACATGCTCCAGCCGCCTTGGCCGGCAAAGTCTTGCCCGATGTTGCGGCCCGCCAGCAAGGCCGGATCCGGGGCCATGCGGGCGTTCCCGGCGGGGTACGCGTCGTTGTGGTGCACGCAAAACAAAAACGGGTCCAGGGTTTGCCAAGGGAAACCCAGGGGGGCGATGGAGCGGATAGTTTTCATGGTGCACCATTGTGCGCGGTGTCAGGATGGCTAAGATGCAACAGTCCCCGCGCAGGGTTCGGCGGCTGCCCTAGGCCGGTCGCGTGCGGGCCTAATTTTTCGAGAGGTGCGTATGAAAGTCCTGATGCTCCACGGCATTAACCACAACATGTTCGGCAAGCGCGATCCGGCGCAGTACGGCACCGTCACGCTGGCAGAAATCGATGCGGGCTTGTCAGCGCTGGGCCAGGAGCTGGGTGTGGAGGTGGAGGCCTTTCAGACCAACCACGAGGGCGCGATGTGCGAACGCATTCACCAAGCATTTGCCGACGGGGTGGATGCAGTCCTCATCAACGCCGGCGCCTGGACGCATTACAGCTACGGCATCCGTGACGCGTTGGCCATATTGACCTGCCCCATCGTCGAGTTGCACATGTCCAACATCCACGCCCGCGAGGAGTTCCGCCACAAGTCGGTGTTTGCCGACATTGTCAAAGGGCAGATCACCGGCTTCGGTGTGGACAGCTACCTGCTCGCGCTGCGCGCGGCAGTGTCGGCGGCACAGGCTGTGAGGGCCTAGAAGGCCTTACCCCTTTGAGGCCTGACCGGCTGGCCTTAGCGGTTGGCGTTAGCGCGCAGCGGCAAGCAACCACTCGCGCCGGAACAGCCAGTCCTGCACCTGCCAGACATTGGCCAGCGTGACCTCGCCCTCCTTGTGGCGGCTTTTGACATGCCAGCGCTGCGCCAGCAAGCTGCAAGCGGGCAGGCAGGCCGGAGCTTCATTCAGATCTTCCTGCAGCCAGACCACTGCATCAAATTCAGCCAGTAGGCGGGCCTGGCGCTTTGCGGGCGTCATACCGGGGTAGAGGGCGCCTGTGTTGCGGCCTTCGGCGTCGTAGGGCGTGATGCGGGCGCCAGGCAGCAAAAAGTGGTAGCGCTCAAACTGGCCGGTAAACCCGTTGGGCACGGCCAGCCGCTGTCCGCGCAGGCTGGCTTGCACGGCAGCGCTGTAGCCGGCCTCCTGTTTGGAGATGGGTTGCACCATCAGGCTAAAGCTGGCGTAGACCGCCAGCACCACCACCAGCGAGGCATTGCCCGCCCACATTTTTCGATAAAAACCGGCGATTACCCCCGCCAATCCTGCGCAGGCAGCTATTAAAGTCATAGCAACTTCCGCGCTGGAAGCCATGTCGAGCGCGCCCATCACCCAGCCGATGCGCGCCAACATGACCAGCGCCGGCACTGCTATTACCAGGGTCAGCCAGAACCAGACGCGGGGCAGCCGGTCCCACACCAGCGCCATGGCGATTGCAATAGCCGGCATGGCGGGGATGACGTAACGCTCGGAGCGCTGGTTAGGAATCGCAAACACCACCAGCCAGACCACGGCCCATGCCAGTAGCACCCGGTGTTCCGGCCGGATGGGGGAGCTTTGGCGCGCACCCGTCCACAGGGCCAGAAGGCAAAAGCCCAGCACCGGCAGCACCAGCAAACCGCCGTTGGCGGGGTAGGCGAAGAGTTGCGTCCACATCGGGTAGGGGCCGGAGACGGCCGCCTGCCAGTAGCCGATGGTGCTGCTCATCTTGCCGGCGTTTTCGCCCAGCACAAACTCTTGCCAGACGGCGGCGGGGTCCGGGTCCAGCGCAAACCAGAGCGCAAAAATGCCCAATCCCAGCAGCGCAGACCAGGTGGCCCCAAGGGCGGCGCGCCAGGTGGTGCGCCAGGACCAAGGCGCGCTCAGGAGCACCGCCAGCCACAGCGAGGCCGCCGCCGGCGCCAGCAGCGCAAAGGACTTGTAGGCCGCGCCAAGCCCCATGGCCAGGCCGAACAAGGTGTAGGCAATGGGGCCGGGGGCGCTTGCAACGCCAGGCTGCGTCCGACGCAGGAGCTGCCACAGCACCCACCACATCGGCAGGGCCAGCCAGAAGGTCTCAGGGGCCGAGGTGAGGTA
>NZ_CAMCVG010000118.1 GCF_945881795.1 Rhodoferax sp. OV413 | reverse complement strand
GACTATCACCAGGACTTCTTTGCCCGCAACCCGAACCAGGGCTACTGCGTGGCGGTGGCGGCTCCCAAGGTTGCCAAATTCCGCAAGACTTTCGCCCGCTTGCAAAGGCCCTGAAACAAGCCCCAAGGCCGGGTTGAGCGCCCTCCGGTCCGGCAGCGGTGCGGAAGGCGGCCACTACACTGCGCTCTGTTTTTATTGCTGCATGCCACCTCTTGTGTCTTTGTCCTGTCCCCCCGCCTTTTCGACTGTGGGTCTTCGTGTCCCACTCGCCGCATGTCGCTAGACCACCCTGTTCTTTCTTCCCTGCTGCCGGTGGTCTTGCTGATCCTGGTGGGCGTTGTTGCCGGAAAGATGAAATTCGTTCGTGCAGAGGCGGTGCGCGACCTTACTAACCTGGTGTTTTTGGTGCTTATTCAGGCGCTCCTGTTTCGCACCATGAGCAGCGTGCAGGTGCAGGATTTGGATTTCGCACCCGTTTCGCTCTACTTTGCGGTGGCGGCGGGCCTGTTTACCGCGCTGCTGCTGATGCAAGGCGCCAGCAGCCGTGCGGCGGTGATTGCGCTCTCCGGCACCTTCAGCAACACGGTGATGATCGGCATTCCGCTGGTGGGCCTGGCGTACGGCAAAGAGGCGCTGGTGCTGCTCTTCACCCTGATATCCCTGCATGCCCTGGTGCTGCTCACTTTTGCCACCGTGGTGCTTGAGTTACTCAGCGCGCGTGAACAGGGGGCCTTGGGTGATGGTGAACCGCGGCATCCGTTGAAGTCGGTGGGGCTGGCCGTGCGCAACGCGGTGCTCCACCCGGTTCCGCTGCCCATCATCGCCGGCCTGCTGTACGCCCAAACCGGCTGGGGCCTGCACGAGGTGGTGGACCGGCCGCTGCAGTTGCTGGCCAACGCCTTCGGTCCGGTGGCGCTGGTGTTGGTCGGGGTCAGTCTGGCCAACGCGGCGATAGGCCGCAACCTGGCGGGTGCGTTGGCCATATCGGGGGTGAAGACGGTTTTGCACCCCTTGCTCATGGCCCTGGCGGGCTACGGTTTAGGGTTGCGCGGCATATCGCTCACGGTGCTGGTGGTGGCGGCGTCCCTGCCGACAGGCGCCAATGTATTTTTGTTTTCGCAGCGCTATCGCAAGGCGGAAGACCTGGTTACCGCCAGTGTGGCGGTGTCGACCTTGCTGGCGTTGATCAGTGTCACGCTGGTCATGACCCTGTTGCCACGCATTGCGGGCGAGTAAATCCGGCATAGGTGCAGGTGCTGCTCCGGGGATCCGCGGCTCGGTGCGCTGTCAGGGGGCCAGTCGCTCGCGCAGCCATTGGCCGCCGGTAACCGTGGTGTAACGCAGCCGGTCGTGCAGCCGGCTTCTGCGGCCCTGCCAGAATTCCCATCGGTCGGGCTTGAGGCGGTAGCCGCCCCAGTGCGGAGGGCGCGGCGGCTGAAGCAAAAATTGCGCTGCGTACTTGGCGGCGTTGCCGACCAGCACGGAGCGGTTAGCAATCACTTCGCTCTGGGGCGAGGCCCATGCCCCAATGCGCGAATCCAGCGGACGGCTGTGGAAATAGGTGTCGCTCTCCTCGGCGCTCACTTTCTCTACCAGCCCTTCGATGCGCACCACGCGTTCGAGTTCAACCCAGTGGAATTGCAGTGCCGCATAAGGGTTGCCGGCCAAGGCCTGGCCTTTGCGGCTTTCGTAATTGGTGTACCAGACGATGCCCCGTTCGTCATAGCCCTTGATCAGCACCACCCGCGTGGAGGGACGCAGGTCGCTGCCCACGGTGGCCAGCGTCATGGCGTTGGGTTCGGGCAGTTCGCCGCCAATGGCTTCTTGCAGCCATCGGTCAAACTGCTGCAGGGGATCGGGGTTGGAGGCGTGCTCGTCGAGCTCGGCGCGTTCGTAACTCTTTCGGAGATCTGCGATGGAGGTCATGGGTTCTCGCTGTTTAGCCACCAGTATAGGCAGGCTCCCCGAAGTTCTTTGCAGTAAGGCCCATGCGATGGGAGCGCGGACGCACGCGGAGCACAACCCACTCCCAATCCGCCCCCAACCCGCCTTGCAAGCTGCCCGCTTTTTGCAATCAGTTGGTACCTGTCTGGTAACCCGGGCAGTACACGAAGGCGGATTTACAAGTTACCATCAGTCGTGTAATTTTGTTACAAAGCACCATGCCAGACACCACCCCCACCGCCCCCGCCGCGCCAAACCCTGTGTTGCACCCTGTTGTGGAGGCTGTCACCCGTCGCATCGTCGAGCGAAGCGCGCCCACCCGCACGGCTTATCTGGCCCAGATTGAGAAGATGGCCCAACGCAAGCCCGGTGCGGACCGCATGGGCTGCGCCAACGTAGCCCACGCCTTTGCCGCCATGCCAGAGGCGGACAAAACCCGGGTGACTGGCTTGGACAAGCTCAAGATCGTGGCGGAGAAGGCCCCCAACATCGGGATCGTCAACGCCTACAACGATTTGCTCTCTGCCCATGCGCCCTTGCAGCACTACCCTGACCTGATCAAGACAGAAGCCCGCAAGCACGGCGCCACTGCGCAGGTCGCAGGCGGCGTGCCGGCCATGTGCGACGGCGTGACGCAAGGCACCGCAGGCATGGAGCTGAGCCTCTTCAGCCGCGACGCCATTGCCATGGCCACGGCGGTGTCCTTGAGCCACGATGTATTTGACGCAGCCCTGATGCTGGGCGTGTGCGACAAGATCGTGCCCGGGCTCTTGATTGGCGCGCTGCATTTCGGCCATCTGCCCACCGTGTTTGTTCCGGCCGGCCCCATGACCTCTGGCTTGCCTAACAACGAAAAAGCCAAGGTGCGTGAGAAAGCCGCCCAGGGTCTGGTCGGTCGCCCCGAGCTGCTGGCCGCTGAGAGCGCCGCCTACCACGGTGAGGGAACCTGCACTTTTTATGGCACGGCCAACAGCAACCAGATGCTGCTGGAAGCCATGGGCCTGCATGTGCCCGGCACCGCGTTCATTAACCCCGGCGACGGCATGCGTCAGGAGCTGACACGCGAAGCCGTGCGCACCGTGCTGGGAATCACCAAAGCGCACCGCTTCGCGCCCATCGGCCGGGTGGTGGATGAGCGCTGCATCGTCAACGCCATGGTCGCGCTGCTGGCCACCGGCGG
The DNA here is from genome assembly GCF_945881795.1 of Rhodoferax sp. OV413. Lineage (GTDB taxonomy): Bacteria > Pseudomonadota > Gammaproteobacteria > Burkholderiales > Burkholderiaceae_C > Allorhodoferax. The sequence continues at coordinate 2,007 of NZ_CAMCVG010000118.1, read as the reverse complement.
CTCCACCAACCATTTGATTCACTGGGTGGCCGTAGCCCGGGCGGGCGGCATGGTGATCGACTGGAACGACTTTTCCGACCTGTCCGACGTGGTGCCCCTGCTCACCCGCGTCTACCCTAACGGCAGCGCCGATGTGAACCAGTTCCAGGCGGCAGGCGGCCCCGGTTACGTGATTCGCGAGCTGCTCGATGCCGGCTTTATGCATGCCGATGCGTTAACCGTGCGCAGCGGCGGCCTGCGCGAATTCACCGCCATTCCTGCTGCCCGCGCAGATGGCGCCCTGCAGTGGATTGACGCCGGCCCGAGTAAAGACGACACCGTGGTGCGGCCGGCCAGTGCGCCATTCAGCGCCAGCGGTGGCCTCAAGCTGCTCAAGGGCAACCTGGGCCGCAGCGTCATCAAAGTGTCTGCGGTGCCGCAAGACCGGCACATCATCGAAGCCCCTTGCCGTGTCTTTGACTCGCAAGACGCGCTGCACAACGCGTTCAACGCCGACGAGCTCAACTGCGACCTGATTTGCGTGGTGCGCTGGCAAGGCCCGCAGGCCAACGGCATGCCCGAGTTGCACAAGCTCACCCCGCCGCTGGCGGTTCTGCAGGGCAAGGGCTACCGCGTGGCGCTCGTCACCGACGGCCGCATGAGCGGCGCATCCGGCAAAGTGCCGGCTGCCATCCACGTGTCTCCCGAAGCGGCTGCCGGCGGCCCCCTGGCCCGTGTGCGGGATGGCGACATCATCCGCCTTGATGCCACCGCCGGAACGCTGCAGGTGCTGGTGTCTGACGACGCGTGGGATGCCCGCACCTTGGACACCATGCCCGACGTCTTGCGCGCTGAGAACGGCATCGGTATGGGGCGCGAGCTGTTTGCCAACTTCCGCCGCAACGCGCTGGCTGCGGAAGAGGGCGCCTGCACCTGGCTCTGAATCACCACCCGACACGCCAAACTGGAATATTTCAATGTCTGACGCCCCCGCCCTGAACACCTTGACCACCTTTACCGCCCTGCAAGTCATGCAGGACGCGCCCGTTATTCCCGTGATCGTGCTGAACGACGTGGCGCACGCCGTGCCCATGGCCCGCGCTTTGGTGGCAGGTGGCGTGCGTATGCTGGAGGTGACCTTGCGCACCCCCCAGGCGCTGGCCTGCATGGAAGCAATTGCGCGTGATGTGCCGGAAGCGGTGCTTGGCGCCGGCACCGTGCGTAGCAAGGCAGACGCGCAGGCTGCGGCCAATGCCGGCGCCCGCTTCGCCGTCAGCCCCGGCTACAGCAGCGAGGTGGGCCAGGCCTGCCGCGACTTGGGACTGCCCCTCTTGCCCGGTGTGGCCACCGGCAGCGAAATCATGATGGCGCAGGAAGACGGCTTCACCCAGCTCAAGTTCTTTCCCGCCATGCAAGCCGGCGGCCCGGCCATGCTCAAGGCCTGGAGCGGTCCGTTCTTTGATGTGAAGTTCTGCCCCACAGGCGGCGTGACTTTGCACAACGCGCCTGAGTTTCTGGCGCTGCCCAACGTGGTTTGCGTGGGTGGCTCATGGATCGTGCCGGCCGATACGATGCTCAAGGGCGAGTGGCAAAAAATCACCCAGCTGGCCAGGGACACGCAGGCCTTGCGAAAGTAAGCCACACGGCAAATTAAGTACCAAAGGGCACTCTGAAGCCCGTGGTTATTGCGCTAATAGCTATGAATTTCGTAGCACTTTGATTGCTCCACTATTCGGTGGGGTCGCGGGTGCGGATTCGTTGGATGTGGCCTGGCATAACCGGGCCTCGCATAACCAGGCCTCGCATAATCCAGCCATATTCAAGAGGCCTCTATGAGCACCTTCACCAAAGTCACGCTTTTCACCGACACCGACGGTTTTGCCAGGTTCCGCGAGGAGACGATTCCCCTGAACGAGGGAAATCCGCAGTCCATGCTCTCCGGAGTGTTTGCCTCCGGCGGCTACCAGTTGCGGACCAGCCCAGTGGGCTTTCGCAGCCAGTTCCACTGCTCGGGGCACACGCAGTGGT
>NZ_CAMCVG010000117.1 GCF_945881795.1 Rhodoferax sp. OV413 | reverse complement strand
GCTGGCCGGCATCCGCGTTGTCGAATTCACCCACATGGTGATGGGCCCCACCTGCGGCATGACTTTGGGTGATTTGGGCGCGGACGTGATCAAGGTCGAGCCCCTGGCGGGCGACAGCACGCGCACGCTGCTGGGCAGCGGGGCGGGGTTTTTCCCGCTGTTCAACCGCAATAAGAAGAGCATCGCGGTAGACCTCAAGAGCGTAAAGGGCCGCGAGATTGTGCTCAAGCTGATTGCCAGTGCCGATATCGTGAGCGAAAACTTCAAAATCCAGACCATGCAAAAGCTGGGGCTGGACTACGCCTCGCTCAGCAAGCTCGACCCGCGCCTGATTTATGTAAGCCACAAAGGATTTTTGCCGGGCCCTTACGACCACCGTACCGCGCTCGATGAGGTGGTGCAGATGATGGGCGGCCTGGCCTACATGACCGGGCGGCCCGGCGACCCGCTGCGCGCTGGGTCAAGCGTGAACGACATCATGGGCGGCATCTTCGGGGCGCTGGGCGCCATGGCCGCGCTCATGCAGCGCCAGCACACCGGCCGCGGCCAGGAGGTGTAAAGCGCGCTGTTTGAGAACAATATTTTTCTGGTGGCGCAGCACATGATGCAGTTCGCCGTGACCGGCCGGGCCGCCGCACCCATGCCCGAGCGCATCTCGCCCTGGGGCATTTACGACGTGTTCAGCGTTCAAGACAACGAGCAGATTTTTCTGGCGGTGGTGGGCGACGGGCAATGGAAGACGTTTTGCGAGGCTTTCGGCTACGCCGACCTGGCCGCAGACGCGCGCATTGCCACCAACAACGGCCGGGTGCTGGCCCGCGATTGGCTGATTCCGCTGTTGCGTAAGCGTCTGGCGGCGCACAGTGCGACAGCGTTGTCTGCCGTGTTCGAGCAGCACGGTCTGCCGTTTGCCCCCATTACCGATCCGCAGCATTTGTTTGACGACCCGCACCTGCAAGCTACGGGAGGGCTCGCGCCCATGGAGCTGCCCGACGGCCGTCAGACCCAAGTGCCTTTGCTGCCGCTCACCTTGGCGGGTGAACGCCTGGGCCTGCGCCTGGATCCGCCCAAACTGGGCGAGCACACCGACGCGCTATTGCAGAGCCTGGGTTACACCGCGGACGATGTGGCAGCGCTCCATGCCGAGGGCATAGTGCTATGAAAATGAGAGCTGCTCGCGCATATCCCACGGAGCAGACCGCTCTGCCACTCAGACCTCACGGAATTAGCGATGGACAAACTCAAACAACTCGAATCTTTTGTGTCGGTCGCCACCCGCGGCAGCCTCACTGCGGCGGCCCACGCCGAGGGCGTGGCCCCCGCCATCATGGGCCGACGGCTGGACGCGCTGGAGGAGCGCTTGGGTGTGAAGCTGCTGATCCGCACCACGCGACGCATCACCCTGACCCACGAGGGCAGCGCGTTTCTGGAGGACTGCCAGCGCATCATTGCCGACGTGTCCAACGCAGAGGCGAGCGTGAGCGCCGGCGGGGTCAAGGCAGCAGGTCATTTGCGCATCACCGCGCCGGCCGGCTTCGGCCGCCGGCATGTCGCGCCGTTGGTGCCCAAGTTCCGCGAGCTGCATCCGGATGTAACGATTTCGCTCAACCTGAGTGACCGGGTGGTCGACATCGCCGGCGAAGGCTTTGACTGCGCCGTGCGGGTGGGGGACATGCCGGACTCGTCGCTGGTGAGCGTGCGCATGGCCGACAACCGGCGACTGTGCGTTGCCACGCCGGCCTACCTCAAGCGGCACGGTGCACCCAAGTCGCCGGCCGACCTGGCCCGTTTTCATTGCCTCACGCTCTCCAGCGACGCGTCGCAAACACGGGGCTGGGCCTTCAGAATGCCCGGTTCCCTGGCAGGAAGCGCTGACGATCGGGGTCACGCCGGCGAGGTGGTGTACCTCAAGCCGGGCGGCCCGCTCGACTGCAGCGACGGCCAGGTGCTGCATGAATGGTGCCTGGCCGGCTACGGCATTGCCTGGCGCAGCACCTGGGAGGTGGAGAGTGAAATTGCCGCCGGCCTGCTGGTGGCGGTGCTGGAGGACTTTGCCGCGCCGCCCAACGGCATTTACGCCGTCATTCCGCAGCGCAAGCATCTGCCCCTGCGGGTGCGGCTCTGGATCGATTTCATCAAGGAGCGCTACAGCGCTCCCGGCTACTGGAATCAGGCTTAACGCTACTGTTTTGATAGCTGTGTGCGCATATTCCACGGGCGCTGAAAGCAAAAAAGCCGGTCTACCCAGGTAGAGCCGGCTTTGCAGCATGCGCCGGCCTGTCGGCGGCGCAGAGCTTGTCTTATTGCGCGTCGTCTTCGGACGGGACGTCGAATTCGTCGTCCAGGCTGTCGCTCTCCATCATCGCGATTTCGGCGCACTGAACACCATTGAGCTGGTGACGGTAGGCCAGGAATGCGTGGCGGGCGTTGGCTTGGTCATCGCCCTCGTCGTCGGCAGCTGCAGCGGCCAGGTGGTGCTTGGCAGCGGCTTGAAAGTGGTGGGCGGCCATGCGGTGGTAGTCACCGATGGTCTCAAAGTCTTCGTCCATCAGGTCGTTTTCCAGGTCGTCAGCCACGGGGGATGTGTCTTGGGTCATTACAGGACTCGCTTTTCTGTGAAACACGGCGACATGCCGCGACCCACAGGTTGGGGCCGGCCCGTGAACCCCCTGTGACAAGGCTGTGGGGCTTTCGCTACACCAGGCCCCAATCGCGCGCGCCGGCAAAGCCCGGGAAGATAGTCTTGAGTTGCCCATCGCTTAGGCCCCACTGGCGCCTGAAAATGCCGCCCAACACACTTCGGTATTCGTTCATCACCGCATAGTCACGGTTCTGGAACAGGGTTGCCGCGCTCATTGGTACCTGCTCACCCACCACCCGCTTGCCGCGCACCGCGCCGCCCAGCACCCACATCACACTGCCGTGCCCGTGGTCGGTGCCGCGGTTGCCGTTTTGGCGGAAGGTGCGGCCGAACTCGCTCATCACCACCACCACGGTGTTGCTCCACGCACTCCCCATTTCCTGCGCGTAGGCTGCCAGCCCCTGGCCCAGCTCATCGAGCCGGCTGGCCAGGTAGCCGGTGGCGCCGCCTTGTGCGACGTGGGTGTCCCAGCCGCCCACATCCACAAAACCCAGCGCATAGTGCTCGCGCATCAGGCGGGCAATGCGGCGCGCCTCGAGTTCAAAGCCCTTGGCCGTGATGGCGCCGCGGCTGGCCGCGTCCATCTCCGCCGACATCTCACGCATCACCTGCTCGCGCACTGCGAAGCCGCTTTGCACCGTGCCCTCAAGCGCGCTGCCTTGGTACATGGCGGCAATGATCTTGCTCTGCCGCATGTCCACCGAAGGTTTCGAGAGGTTGCGCAGGCTGGTGTTGGGTACCCGCAGGCTGCCTTGCAGGGCGATGGGCAGCTGATCGGTAAAGGACATGGGCGCCAGGCTTGCAACCGCGGCCGCTTTGTGGCCCTGCAGCTGGGCCGCAAGGCGGTTCAGGAAACCCGAGCCGTAGCGGATGCTGCCCGCGTTGAGCTGGCCCAGTTCGATGCTGTCCTGGGTTTCAAAGTGGCTGCGGGAGAGGTCGTCGGTGCCACTAAAGGGCACAAAGGCGAGCTCGCCTTGCTGATAAAGCGGAAAAAGCGTTTCGCGCAAAGCAGGGTGCAGGCCCCAATCGGCGGTCAGCGGCAGAGCGCTGGCAAGGTCAGCCGAGGGCTTGGCAATCGCAATCTCGGGGCGCACCTCATAATAAAAGCTGCTGCTGGTAGGGACCAGTAGGCTGGCTGCGTCCAAGCCGCCGCGCAGAAACACGAACAAAAACTTCGGGGCACCGGTGGCTGAAATCGGAGAGGCCCCGGGCGTGGCGGCCAGCAGCCTGACGCCGGGCAGGCCCATTGCGGCAGCAGCGCCACTTTGCAGGGCAGCGCGTAAGAGGTGACGACGTTGCATGGTGGACTCCGGTGGGCTTGTCTTGAACGGGTCGTGCCGATTCAGCGGCGCATAGTCTCGGGGGCGGCCAGCAGGAAGGTGTTCCATTCCTGGGGCGAGCCCGCCTGGTCCAGCGCGGTAAGGGTGGCCGGCCCCAGGGTCGTTTGGATGGCCTGGAAATACAGCGCATTGGCAAGCTGCGGGAATGCAGCCCGCTCGGTGGGTTGGGGCCCGTCGGTCTTGAAGAGGCCGGCACTGCCCGAACCGATTGCTTTGGCAATCTCAAAGCGCGTGGTGAGTTGGCCTGCGCTGTCCCAGCCGGAGGCCACCAGCGGGTAGCCGTCCGGCGTCTGGCGGCCGTAGAGCGGCTCGCCCATACGATTGATCCAGTTCAGCATCGGCCCGACATTCAAAATCACCTTGTCGTCATAGGCCAGCCGCACGGAGGACACCACGTAGCGCATCGGGTCCTTGAATTTGGACGCCCGCGCCAGGCTGAACTCGGGCGAGGTGAAGAGTGTCTCCAGCACCTTGGAAATTTGCCCGTCGGTGGCCTTCCAGCTGGCTGCCATGCGGTCTACCAGAGCCTGTGGCGGGCTGTCCGAGAGCCAGAAGGTGGCCAGCTTGCGACTCACGAACTGTGCGGTGGCGGGGTGGCGGGCCAGGGTGTCGAGCGCGGCCTCCACCTCGCCAAGTCCTTCGCCGCGCACGGGCGCGCCCAGCAAGGTCTTGGGCGTCATGTCGTGCCGCTGCGGGTTGAACTCCATCACGCCACGGCGCACATACAGGCGGTTGAGCTCCTTGCGCAGGGTCGGGTTGCCGGCGTTCATGTTGACGCCCAGCCCGGTCAGCACCCGCGCCAGTTCCTGCACATCTTTCTGGCTGTAGCCGCCGTCCACGCCCAGCGTGTGCAACTCCATCAGCTCGCGGGCAAAGTTTTCGTTGATGCGGCCGGCAGCGTTCTGATCGTTGTCCAGGTAGCGCAGCATGGCCGGGTGCAGGGCAACGGCGCCCAGCAAATCGCGGAAGTGCCCCAAGGCGTTGGGCCGCAGCGCGCTTTCTTCATAGTCGCCCAGCATGGCGCGCAGGTTGTGCTTGTAGAGGTGCACATTGAAGTGGTTTAGCCAGAACCAGGTCATCTGCTCCTGCACCTGGGCCGGGCTGTACACCGCGCGCAGCAGGTGGCGGGTGGCCGCCTCGCGGGAAAGACG
>NZ_CAMCVG010000116.1 GCF_945881795.1 Rhodoferax sp. OV413 | reverse complement strand
CCGGAGGAAATCAACCTCAAGGCCGAACACGTAGTCAAGGTCAATTCCATCAAACAGTTGCGTCCCCTGGTCAGCGGCCAGCCCTGGGGCATCTTCTTTGTGGAGTTCAACAAAGGTCGCCTGCCTATTACTGCACTGCGTCGCGTGCTCAATGGATTGGTGCCCAAAGGCCGTGCAGCCAGTGGCGGCCATCAGACCTGGGCTGCGCACGACCTGCTATTTGTCTCAAGCTTTGGTGAAAGCAACGCCCGCGAAATTGCGCTAGCCCATTTCACCGACGAGTCCGCCAAAGGCGACTTGCCCACGCTGCGAGTGCTGGGCTGGGACGATGACGACACCCCCATGCAATTGGGCTATGTGGCGCAAACCCTGCGCGACAAACTGCGCTGGCCGGCCAACACCCGCACGGCAGACGACTTGGCCAAATGGCGCAAGCAATGGGCCGGTGCGTTTGCGCTGGGCTATCGCCAAGAAATCAATGACGCAAAAACCCTGGCCTTAGCCATGGCAGAGCTGGCCAAGCGCATCCGCAGGCGCGTCAACACCGTGTTGGCGCTGGAAAGCGACAAAGGCCACCTGCGCCAAATGCACAAGGCTTTCAAAGACAACCTCATCGCCGATTTGTCTGACGACGGCTTTGCCGACATGTTTGCGCAGACCATCACCTACGGCCTGTTCACCGCCCGCGCCAGCCGCAGCAGCGGCGCGCTGGTTGCGGATGACATTTCAGCCATGGTGCCCAGCACCAACCCATTCCTTAAAGAGCTGTTGGCCGATTTCTTGAATGCCGCTGGCCGCGACCGCAAGAAGAGCAAGCGCGTTGACTTTGATGAACTTGGCATCAACGAAGTGGTGACCGTGCTGCGCGAAGTACCCATGGATGCGGTACTACGCAGCTTCAATGCCAGCAAGCCCGGCGATGACCCGGTGATCCACTTTTACGAAGACTTCCTCAAAGCCTACGACAAAGCCATGCGCGCCAAGCGCGGCGTGTTCTACACCCCCAGCCCGGTGGTGCAGTTCATCGTGCGCAGTGTGGACGAGATTCTGAAAACCGAGTTCGGCATTGAAGATGGCTTGGCCAGCACCATCACCTGGGGCGAGATGATGGCGCGTAAGCCCGAGCTGAAACTGCCCAAGTTCTGCACCGCCGCCACGCCCTTTGTGCAGGTGCTGGACCCGGCCACCGGCACGGGCACCTTTATCGTGGAAGTCATCACCCAAATCCACGCCCACATGCTGGCCAAGTGGGCCAAGCAAGGCAAAGTGACCAAGGCCCAATGGCAGCCACTGTGGGTGGAATACGTCAAGCAGCACTTGCTGCCGCGCCTGTATGCCTTCGAGTTGATGATGGCCCCCTATGCCATTGCGCACATGAAGATCGGCCTGAAGCTGGCCGAGACGGGTTACACCTTCCCCGAAGACGGGCCGCGTGTGAATGTGTTTTTGACCAATGCGCTGGAGCCAGCGCATGCTATCAATCCGGGGCTGGCGTTTGAGGCTCCCATGCTGGCGCACGAGGCGGCGGCAGCGAACCGGGTGAAGGAGCAATTGGCGGCGACGGTGGTGGTGGGCAATCCGCCGTACTCGGGTGTTTCCAACAACATGTTCCCGTGGATTGATGGCTTGTTAAAAGGGCAGTTGCCGGACGGCACGGTGGTGAGAAGCTATTACCAAGTGGACGGCAAGCCCTTGGGTGAAAAGAAGCTCTGGCTCCAGGATGACTATGTCAAGTTCATTCGTTTTGGCCAATGGCGAGTTGAATGTGCAGGCGTGGGCGTGTTGGGGTACGTCACCAATCATGGCTACCTCGATAACCCCACTTTTCGTGGCATGCGTCAGTGTCTTACCAGCACTTTCCCAACTATCACCGTTGTCGATCTGCATGGCAACGCCAAGAAGAAAGAGGTTGCGATTGATGGAGGCAAAGACGAGAATGTTTTCGATATTGAGCAGGGCGTTGCTGTTGGGCTGATGCGTACTACTGCCGCACAAAACACATTGCTGCGGCACAAAGACCTGTTTGGTGCCCGTAGCGAAAAGTATGAACAACTGCTCCAAGGACTTACCGCCGTCGCACTGCCGCTGACAGGGCCACTCTATTTTTTCTCGCCAAAAGACGATTCATTTAGTGATGAGTACGCCAAGGCATGGCCTCTTGTGCAAGTCCAACCAGTCAACACCCCCGGCATAGTGACCGCCCGTGATCATCTGGCAATCAACTTCGACCAGGCTGCTCTGGAGGCCAAGATTAGTGAATTTGTTGACGGCAGGTATTCCGATGACCAAATTCGAGAGAGCATGTTCAAAGGTATGGGCTCCGACAAATACCCTGATGGTGACAGCCGAGGCTGGAAGCTGCCAGCCGCTCGGAAGGCCTTGAAAGGCAAGCAATGGCGCGCCGACATCACTGACATTTTTTACCGCCCTTTTGACACGCGAAAAATTCTCTATCGCTCGGATGTCGTGGATTGGCCGCGCTCAGACGTAATGAGCCAAATGTCAAAGGGCAAGAATATTGCACTCAGTGTTTGTAAGCAACTTGCTGCTTTGCCATGGGAGCATGTTTTGTTGACCGATGCCGTCCAGGATGATTCCTATGTCTCCAACCGGACAAAAGAACGAACCTATATGTTTCCGGTCTGGGGCAGTAGCGGAACGAACCGAACCGCCAACTTCTCACAGAGCTTCTTGGATGCCTTAAAGTCCGTGCTCGGACTAACTCCCGCCGAGTACCGCCCCGAAGACCTCACAGCCGCTCTGCACGCAGAGAAAATCTTCCATTACCTCTACGCTGTGCTGCACAGCCCGGCCTACCGCCAGCGCTACGCCGCGTTTCTGCGTACCGACTTCCCCCGCATTCCCATTCCCGGTAGTCGGAAGGTGTTCGACGCACTCGCCAAACTGGGTGCAGAGTTGGTTGCCTGGCATCTGCTGGAGCACCAAGATGCTATAAATATAGTAGCTGGTTGCACACGTTCTCCGAGGGCTACAGCCTGGTTTGGCACTGATTTCTCGCTGATCAAGGTGGCAGAGAAGTCGCGCGAGCTGGCAGAGGTGCAGGGCACCGCTGACAAGGTGGGCAAGGTGTTCATCAACGCCACCAGCGGCTTTGCCAACGTGCACCAGTCCATCTGGCAACACACCATTGGCGCCTACCAGGTGCTGCACAAGTGGCTGTACGACCGGCACAAGGCGGGCCGCAGCCTGAGCCAGGACGACATCACCCACTGGCTGCGCGTCTACGCGGCGCTGCAGGCCACGCAGAAACTGATGCTGCAGGTGGACGTGGCCATTGAGGCCAACGGGGGCTGGCCCGGAGCCTTTAGCCAGAACCACCCGCCGCCCGACGCCGCCACGCTGGCCGCCGAGCAAATGGTGCAAAAAGAGCAGCTCAAGGCGCAGAAGAAGGCGGCAACTGCTACAAAAAAAAGAGCTTCTTACGCAAGCCCCACGGGGGCTAGTAGCCTTTTTGACGACCTGGAAGACATGGCTGGCGCAGCGGGAGGGCCAGACCGCCCAAAATCTAGGGCCACCCCTGCCAAGGCAGCGGGTGGCAAAGCTTCTGGCAGCGCGGCGCAGATGCGTAGCTTGAATGATGGCCAGGTGATGTGCGCCATTCGGCGTGTCTTAGCAAGCGCCGGTAGCGGCGGGCTCAGTCGGGACGACTTGATTCGATCCACCGCGCGAGAGTTGGGGTATGCCCGCACCAGCCCGGCGCTAAAGATCAAGCTGGACACTGCTATTCGTCGCGCCGTGCGCCGTGGCATTGCCGAAAACTCGGGCGGTGTGCTGACCGTGTTGGTCAAAGACATCGACGGTTACGACCGCGACCACCTCAAGGCCCAGCTTTTGGCTGCAATTCGGGAAACGGGTGGCACTTGTGCCAAGTCTAAAGCCCCCATGCTGCTGGCCCGTGCGTTGGGCTTTGCGCGAACGGGCGCTGGCATTGCCGCAGTGGTGGAGTCGCTGTTGCGCAGTATGGTCAGAACTAAACAAGTGGAGTCCAGGGCAGGGCAGATTCAGGTCGTTCGCGCGGGTGTGGCGGTATGAGTGACCTCGAAACCTTAGCTAGCCTGCTGCCAACGCAGCGCCTCTCAGTGATGCATTTGGTCGAGCAGGCTGGGATAGACGTAACGCCTTGGCACACCACTGCCGAGGGCAGGCCGGTAAAGAACCCTAAAGCAAACCCGTCCTTTTGTTATGACTGGGCCTTTGGTTCAGAAAAAGAGGGCTTTTTGGTCTGCATTTGGCATGGGTCTTTGAAGCTATTGGATTTCCCATCTGGCCAGGCAATTGTTTACAACGAGAATTTTCGCGACTTGGCGTTGGGGTTGGATCGCAAGGCCATTGACCGCACACAACCCAGTGAGGAGCGCAACAGAGCGCGCAGCCAGGCGCATCGTGCAAGGGCCTTTGATCGGGCATTGCAACTCTCATTTCGTCGTGCTATGCCTGTCAGGGTTATTGTTCTTGAGGGTGATCGAAGGCAGCGTGAAGAGTTGGGTAAAGCATCTTCGACGGTAGATGCGCGCAAGTTGGACGCGGAAAACTGGTTCATGCATGGGTACGACAACGACACGGGCAACGTGTTGTTGGTGCGCGGGGTTGTGCTTGCGTCCGTTGAGTTGCCTGCTGCTGAAGGTGACGTTGACGCCCCATTGAAAACGCCAGATCAGGCGAGTCCGGAATTGGACAGGTCAAAGTATGTAGATCAATTTTCAGCGCCCGCGCCAGCGACCATGCGAGAGGCAACCGTACTACTTCGCGACCGGTCCGCTGCCGTCCGCGAAGCGGTGCTGAAAAGGGCAGGAGGTCTGTGCGAGCTTTGCAATGAACCGGGGTTTGTTACTGCAGCCGGTTCCATCTACCTGGAAACCCACCATGTGGTGCCGCTCGCAAATAACGGCCTGGACCATCCGTCCAATGTGGTGGCCATTTGCCCGCAGGACCATCGCCGTGCTCACTATGCAGCGGAGCGGGATGAAATTGCGATTCGATTGACTGCAATACTTGTGTCATTTACGGTGCAGTGAATGACATGAACGGATTGGATGAGTGATGACTATTGAAAGGGAGAGCGTCAATTCTGAGCCTGAGGATTCGGGTGCAGTGACTTGGTTCGTGGACGAGGCCGGTGACCCGACGCT
>NZ_CAMCVG010000115.1 GCF_945881795.1 Rhodoferax sp. OV413 | reverse complement strand
TGATTGAGGCTCTTGGCGCCGAGACCCTGATCTACGTGACTACCCAGAGTGGCGCCCAACTGGTAGCCCGCCTGAACACCCGCACCCAGTTGAATGTGGGCGCCGACGTAGGCGTGCACATCGATTCAGATGCCGCCCACCTGTTTGATGCCAACGGCCGTGTTGTTGCCGCGGGCGCACTTTGATGTCCGCCCTCATGACACCTCATCCACAGCAACCCCTTCACGGCCAGGTGGCCGCTGTCACGGGTGCCGCATCAGGTATCGGTTTTGCCAGTGCCAGCGCAATGGTCCAAGCCGGTGCCCGCGTGGTGCTGATTGACCGTGATCGCACCGCGCTGGACAAAGCCTGCGCAGCCCTGGGGTCGCAAGCCGTGCCCCTGGTGCTGGACCTGCTGGACCGCGACCAGTGCGCCAGTTTGCTGACCCAAGTGTTGGCCTTGGAAGGGCGTTTGGATGTGTTCCACGCCAACGCCGGCCTGTATGTGGGCGGCGATCTGGTGGACAGTGATCCGGACGCCATCGACCGCATGCTCAACCTGAACATCAATGTGGTGATGAAGAACGTGCACAACGTGCTGCCGCACATGATCGCGCGGGGTTCAGGCGACATCATCGTGACCAGCTCACTGGCTGCGCACTTTCCTACACCCTGGGAGCCCGTGTATGCGTCGTCCAAGTGGGCTATCGACTGCTTTGTGCAGACGGTGCGCCGCCAGGTGTTCAAACACGGCCTGCGCGTGGGCTCCATCTCGCCGGGGCCGGTCATTACCTCTTTGCTGGCAGATTGGCCCGCCGACAAGCTGGCAGAAGCCAAGGCCAAAGGCAGTCTGCTTGAAGCCTCGGAGGTCGCTGACGTGGTGATCTTCATGCTGACCCGCCCACGCGGCATGACGATCCGCGACGTTGTGATGATGCCCACCCAGTTTGATCTTTAAGCGATCCCCCAGCGAACCCTGATCCACTTTATTCACGCCTGACCATGACCACGATTCTTCACCTCGGACTGGGCTCGTTCCACCGCGCACACCAAGCGCTTTACATCCATGAACTGCGACAGCGTGGCGATGCCGAATGGTCCATCACCGGCGGCAATTTGCGCCCGGACATGCTGGCCACCATGGAGGCCCTAAAGGCCCAAGACGGCGCGTACACGCTGGAAACCGTCACTCCCCAAGGCGAGCGCAGCTATACCCGCATTGAGTCGATCCAGAAAGTCATTCCGTACCAGGATGACCTGGCCCCACTGATTGCAGCAGGCGCTGAGGCCGCCACCCGCATCATCTCGTTCACGGTGACCGAAGCCGGTTACTACTTGGACGCGAAAAATCAGCTGGACTGGGCCACTTTTGCTGACCTGCGAGCTGACCTGGAGGCGGTAAAGGCAGGCCGCGCCGGCCACACCATCTACGGCGGCTTGGTCAGCATCTTGCGGGCCCGCATGCACGGCGGCGCCGGTGCGGTGACCCTGATGAATTGCGACAACCTGCGCCACAACGGCGAGCGCTCGCGCGCCGGCTTGCTGCAGTTCATTGACGCACTTGGCGACACCGCGCTCAAGGCCTGGGTGGAGCAAAACACCAGCAGCCCCAATGCCATGGTGGACCGCATCACCCCGCGCCCTACGCCCGATGTGGCTGAGCGCGTGAGGGCCGCTACCGGCTGGGACGACCAGGCCGCCATCATGGGTGAGAGCTTTATCCAGTGGGTGATTGAAGAGAACTTCATTGCCGGCCGCCCCGCCTGGGAACAGGTGGGCGTGGAGATGGTGAGCTCGGTCGATGCCTATGAGGAAGTCAAGATCCGCCTGCTTAATGCCACCCACAGTTGCATTGCTTGGGCCGGCACCCTGGTGGGTTATCAGTACATCCACGAGGGAACGCATGACTCTGTCATCCGCCGCATTGCGTTTGACTATGTGACGGACGACACCATTCCTGTGCTGGACACGCCCGAAAAACCCAGTCCGCTGGATCTGCGCGCCTACCGCGACGTAGTGCTGGATCGCTTCGGCAACCCCGCCATTTGCGACACCAACCAGCGCGTGGCCATGGACGGTTATTCCAAAATCCCCGGCTTCATTGCGCCCACAATCCGCGAGCGTCTAGCCCGGGGTGAGTCCATCTCGAGCGTGGCCATGTTGCCTGCGCTGTTTCTGGCGTACCTGCAACGCTGGCACCGGGGGCAGATTGCCTACACTTACCAGGACCAAGCCATGGACCCGGCTGCAGCGCATGCCATTTGTGAGTCGGCCGACCCGGTCGCGGCCTTTGCGGCAGACCCGGTGCTCTGGGGCCCGCTGGCATCCAACCCGCAGCTCTTGGGTGCATTGCGTGTGGCGCATGAGCGGGTGGGCCTGTTTGTGAAGAACCACCTGGGCTGAGCGCCGAGCGAATGCTGGTAATGTGATGTGTTGACGTTTTTCAGAGGGAAGTTGCCATGGTCGCCACCCACGCATCGATCACGCCCATGAGTGCACAGGCCGCCGGCCGCCGCAAGGCGCCGGAGCTGGAGGCTGACTACAACCGCAATCCATCGCTGGGCTATGAGCCTACCGACGAGGTCGGCTTCATCCGCTGCCTCGATCACGGCTACCCCACACCCTTGGCCCGTTGGCATTGCCATGACGAGTACGAGCTGCACCTGATCACCGCCACGACTGGCAAAGCCTTTGTGGGCGACTGGATCGGTCCGTTTGCGGCCGGTCAGCTGGTGCTCTGTGGCCCACGGCTGCCCCATAACTGGATCTCGCTGGATGTTCCGGAAGAGGGCGTTGCCCGGCGGGACCTGGTGATTCAGTTCCGCCACGAGCCCCTGCAACTGGCGTGTCAGGCCATCCCCGAGTTTCAGGAAATCATGCCCTTGCTGGAGCGTGCACGGCATGGGATCGAGTTTTTCGGCTGGGCGGATCGGGCCCAAGATCACTGGCATGCGGTGAAGGGCTCCCGCGGACTCAAGCGCTTGGCTGCTTTTTGCGATTTCATGACGGACCTGTCCCGCTGGGGCGACTACCGCCTGCTGTCCAACGTTCAGATGCGTGGTGTAGAGAACGATACCGAGTTGGACCAGATCAACACTATCGTCAACCGCATTACCGAGAACCCGTCGCACTCACAGTCGGCCGCTGAGGTGGCTGCAGAACTGGCCATGAGCGAGAGCCGGTTTTCGCGCTTCTTCCGGCGGGCGACCGGAAACACCTATACCGATTTTGTGAACCGTGTGCGCATCAATCGGGCCTGTCAGCTTCTGATGACTTCAGACCGTTACGTCACCAACATCTGCTACGACGTCGGCTTCAACAACGTGGCCAATTTCAACCGGCGCTTTCTGGAACTCAAGGGCATGACGCCTTCTGAGTTCCGCAAGCAAGCGGAGAGCCGTTTCGGCGGCGCTCCTGTGAGCGCCTAAGGTCCACGCCGACGGACCTCAGCCCAGGGCGGCTTTGCGCAGTTCGTCCGGTGTGCTGCCGGTGAGCTTTTTGAACATGGTGATGAAGGCGGACGCACTGCCGTAACCCAAATCCAGAGCAATCGTCTCCACGGTTTGCCCTGCTTCCAGCAGAGGCATGGCCCGCACCACCCGCAGGCGTTGGCGCCATTCGGCGAATGTCATTCCCAGATCCCGTTGGCAGCGGCGCATCAGGGTGCGCTCCGTGGTGTGCACCGCTTGGGCCAGTTCGGGTAGGGAGCGGTTGTCGCCCGGCTCTGCTTCCAGCATGCGCAGCACCGCACCCAGCGCGGGGTCTTCGGAGCCAGGCAGGTAGCTGCCGGCACGGGGCGCTACCACCAGCTGGTCCAGCAGGACCTTGAGCAGCCGGGTTTCAGCTCCCGCTGCGGGCATGCCGGCGGGCTGCAGGCGCAGATGTTCCAGCATGGCCCGCACCAGCGGGCTCACCGTGAGAGCACAGGGATCGGCCGGCAACTGGTGGCACAAAGGCGTGGACACATACAAGGAGCAATGGTGCGCGGCCTTGCGGTTCAGACCCACGTGTTCCAGATGGGGCGGTAGCCAGATGCCGTACTGCGGCGGCGCCAGATAGTGGTGCCCCAGCACTTTGACCTCCATGACACCGCTGAAGGAATACACAAACTCGCCCCAGGCGTGCTGGTGCTCGGGGTAGAGCCCGTGGTCCGGCACATAAGCGCTGCGGAACATCAGGGGCGCCGGCAGTGTGGAGCTGGAGAGGGGCACCTCCAGTTTGGGACGCAGGATGGGCATGCTTGTCGGCTATCGCGTATAGCTTGTCAGTTTTTCACTATATCAAGGAAAGCCGTCAGCCCAATAATCGTCTCATTCAATCAGTATTGGGGTGTTATGGATACGCGCAAGGCAATCGATGGGCAGGCCATCGTGGTGATGGTGGTGCTATGCGCCACCTGGGGCATGCAGCAGGTCGCTCTGAAAGCTACCGCGGCAGACATCGCACCGGTCATGCAGATCGGCCTGCGTTCGGGGCTGGCGGCGCTGCTGGTTGCCGGGCTGATGCGCTGGCGGGCGGAGCCGATGGACCTGCGCGATGGCACGCTGCGCCCCGGGCTGGCAGTGGGTGCCTTGTTCGCACTCGAATTTGTGCTGGTGGCCGAAGGGCTGCGCCACACCAGCGCCTCCCACATGGTGGTGTTTCTCTATACCGCCCCGGTGTTTGCGGCGCTGGGGCTGCATTGGCGCCTGCCGTCCGAGCGCTTGGGCCTGCGGCAGTGGGCGGGTATTGCGCTGGCGTTCGGCGGTCTGGCACTGAGTTTTCTGGGGCCGGAGCCCGGCTCGCCGGGCGGGCCCTCCGCGCAGCGCGCAGCGTCCATGCTGTGGGGCGACTTTCTGGGCCTCCTGGCCGGCCTGTCGTGGGCGGCTACCACGGTGGTGGTGCGCTGCTCGCGGCTGGCCAGTGCGCCGGCCACCCAGACCCTGCAGTACCAGCTGATGAGCGCCGGCGCGGTCCTGCTGCTGGTGGCCTTTGCGAGCGGGCAGGCGCAGGTGAACTTCACGCCGCAGGTGGCGGCCAGCCTGGCGTTTCAGGTGGTCATCGTGTCGTTTGCCAGCTTTCTGGCGTGGTTCTGGCTGCTGCGCACCTACCAGGCGTCCCGGCTCGGCGTGTTCTCGTTCATGACGCCGCTTTTTGGCATGGTGTTCGGCGCGTGGCTGCTGAACGAGCCGCTGGACACCC
>NZ_CAMCVG010000114.1 GCF_945881795.1 Rhodoferax sp. OV413 | reverse complement strand
GCCGCTGGGCGCCACCTACTGGGTGAAGCTGGCCGAGGCGTGGCTTGCGCCTCAGCCGGCTGCTGCTGCGTAGCGACCCTGCGCCATCTGCAGGAGCCCTTCGAAAATCAGGTTGTCGACCAGCTCGCAAGGGCGAGTCATGCTGGGGGCCATCTTCCAGCCTGCGCCGCCGGTCATGATGCAGGCCGGCTCCTGGCCACAGCGGGAATGCACATGCTGCACCATGCGTTCCACCGCACCGGCAATCGCAAAGGTGCCGCCGCTGGTAAGCGCATCGCTGGTGTTGGTGGGGAATTCGCGGACTTCGCCGGTGGGCACATGCAGGCCGGCCGTGCCGGACTCCAGCGCCCGCAGCATGATGCCGTGTCCGGGCAGGATCAAACCGCCAAGGAACTTGCCGTCTGCGTCAACCGCCTCGACCGTGACCGCCGTGCCCACCATCACCACCACAAACGGCAGCGCCTGTCCGCGCTTGCGCAGGTGGTGGTAGGCGCCAATCATGGCCACCCAGCGGTCTGCGCCGAGGCGCGACGGGTAGTCGTAGCCATTGCGCAGGCCTGCCTCCTGGTCGCTCGCCACCACCCACTGCGGCACCACGTCCCACAGGTCCATCTGTTCCTGTACGCGCCGCTTCAGGGTATCTCCGGCCACCACGCAGCCCAGCACCTGGGAGGGCGGCGCCATATGGCGCCAGGCGCCATCGGCGAGTTTGTCGATGTTCTCCAGAAACTCGGCGCCCTGGGCCAGCAGGGCCGCACCCGGGCGGGGCTCGGCGTAGTGCGCCCACTTCAGCCGGGTGTTGCCGATATCCAAGGCAAGAAAAGTCATGGAAGCGGACTCTACCGGATTCGGCCGGCTGTCAGGCACATTCCGACGCGGTGGTTTACAGTTGACGTTTACGTTAACGTCAAACCAACCTTGACCATAGTTGAAGTGACCCGGACCGCCTAGGTCCAGCCCGCTGCCTCCGGTGGCAACCTGTTTTGTGAGCGCCCTATGACCGACCTGTCTGCCGACATCAAAGCCCTGGCCAACTACCGCCCGACCCACAAGGTGCGTTTTGTCACCGCTGCCAGCCTGTTTGATGGACACGATGCCGCCATCAACATCATGCGCCGCATCCTGCAGGGCATGGGGGCCGAAGTCATTCACCTCGGCCACAACCGCAGCGTAGACGAGGTGGTGACCGCCGCCCTGCAGGAAGACGTGCAGGGCATTGCCATCAGCTCGTACCAGGGCGGGCACGTCGAGTATTTCAAATACATGGTCGACCTGCTCAAGGCCCGGGGCGGAGCGCACATTCAGGTGTTTGGCGGCGGCGGCGGGGTCATTGTCCCGCCCGAAATCCGCGAGCTGCACGCCTATGGCGTAGCCCGGATCTACAGCCCCGAAGACGGCCAGCGTATGGGCCTGCAGGGCATGATCGGCGAGATGGTGATGAGATGCGACAAAGACCTCAGCGCCTTCGCCCCTACCGACTTGGCCGCCATTCAGGGCCATACCGAGACCAGCTGGCGCGCACTCGCCCAGTTACTTACCGCCATCGAGGCTTTTAAGCTCAATCCGGCGTTGGCCCAGGAGATACGGGCGCAAGCAGCTACAAAAAAAGTAGCAACTATCGGCATCACCGGCACCGGCGGAGCCGGCAAGTCCAGCCTCACTGACGAACTCATCCGCCGTCTGCGGCTGGACCAGGGCGACAGTCTGCGGGTGGCGGTGATCTCCATCGACCCCAGCCGCCGCAAGAGCGGAGGCGCCCTGCTGGGCGACCGCATTCGCATGAACGCCATCTCCCCTTGGAACAAGCCGGCGGGCCAAGACGCTGCTGCGGCTTCCAGCCAGCGCGTGTTCATGCGCAGCCTGGCCACGCGCGACTTCGGCTCCGAGATCAGCGCGGCGCTCCCCGATGTAATCGCCGCCTGCAAGGTCGCCGGCTTTGATTTGGTGGTGGTGGAAACCTCGGGCATAGGCCAGGGCGACGCAGCGATTGCGCCGCTGGTGGATCTGCCCGTTTACGTGATGACGCCCGAGTTCGGCGCGGCCAGCCAGCTCGAAAAAATCGACATGCTGGACTTTGCCGAGTTCGTGGCCATCAACAAGTTTGACCGCAAGGGCGCCAGCGACGCGCTGCGCGATGTGGCCAAGCAAGTTCAGCGCAACCGCGAGGCCTGGACCACGCCCACCGAACAGATGCCTGTTTTTGGCACCATGGCCGCCCGCTTCAATGATGACGGCGTGACCGCGCTGTACCAAGCGATGGTGCCCCGCCTGCAGGCCCTGGGGGTGCCCATGCGGGCGGGCATGTTGCCGCGCGCTGAAGTGCGCCACAGTTCCAACCAATCTCCCGTGGTGCCGGCTGCGCGCACCCGTTACCTGGCCGAAATCAGCGACACCGTACGCGGCTACAAAAAGCGCGCCCGCGAGCAGGCCCGCCTGGCCCGCGAAATCCAGCAGCTGCGCGCCGCCGGACAGATGCTGCAAGACGCCAACCCCGCCAAGACCAACGCGGTCAATGCGGTAGGCCAGCTGGCCGATGAGCGCACCGAGCGCCTGGGCGCCGGCGAGCGCAAGTTGCTCAACTACTGGCCGGAGCTGCAAAAGGCGTATGCGGGCGATGAGTTCTTGGTCACCGTGCGGGACAAGGAAATCCGCACCGCACTCACCACCAAATCCCTCTCCGGTACCACCATCCGCAAGGTATCCCTGCCGCAGTACGAAGACCATGGCGAGATCCTGAAGTGGCTGATGCTCGACAACGTGCCCGGAAGCTACCCCTATACCGCAGGCACCTTTGCCTTTAAGCGAGAGGGGGAAGACCCGACCCGCATGTTCGCAGGCGAAGGCGACGCATTCCGCACCAACACCCGCTTCAAGCTGCTCTCCAGCGGCATGCCAGCCAAGCGACTCTCGACCGCCTTTGACTCAGTCACCCTCTACGGCCACGACCCCGACCTGCGGCCCGACATCTACGGCAAGGTGGGCAACAGCGGTGTGAGCATTGCCACGCTCGACGACATGAAGGTGCTCTACGGCGGGTTTGATTTGTGCAACCCCGCCACCTCGGTGTCCATGACGATCAACGGCCCGGCGCCCAGCATCCTGGCCATGTTCATGAACACCGCCATCGACCAGAACCTCGACAAGTTCAAGGCCGATCAAGGCCGTGAACCGGGCGCTGATGAAGCTGCCTCCATCAAAAAATGGGTGCTGGCCAATGTGCGCGGCACGGTACAGGCCGACATCCTCAAGGAAGACCAGGGCCAGAACACCTGCATCTTCAGCACCGAGTTCAGCCTCAAGGTCATGGGCGATATTGCCCAGTACTTTGTGCAAAACGACGTGCGCAACTTCTACAGCGTCTCTATCAGCGGCTACCACATCGCCGAGGCGGGTGCCAACCCCATCAGCCAGCTGGCCTTCACGCTGTCCAACGGCTTCACCTTTGTGGAGGCGTACCTGGCGCGGGGCATGCACATTGACGACTTTGCGCCCAACCTGAGCTTCTTCTTCAGCAACGGCATGGACCCCGAATACACCGTGATGGGCCGTGTGGCGCGCCGCATCTGGGCGGTGGCTATGAAAGAAAAATACGGCGCCAATGAACGTTCACAAAAGCTCAAATACCACATCCAGACCAGCGGTCGCAGCCTGCATGCGCAGGAAATTCAGTTCAACGACATCCGCACAACGCTACAGGCGCTGATTGCCATTTACGACAACTGCAACAGCCTGCATACCAATGCGTTTGACGAGGCCATCACCACGCCTACCGAAGACTCAGTGCGTCGCGCCATGGCGATTCAACTCATCATCAACCGCGAATGGGGATTGGCCAAAAACGAAAACCCCAACCAGGGCGCCTTCATCATCGAAGAACTCACCGAGCTGGTGGAAGAAGCGGTGCTCCGAGAATTTGAGGCCATTGCTGAGCGCGGCGGCGTGCTGGGCGCGATGGAAACCGGCTACCAGCGCGGCAAGATTCAGGACGAGTCGATGCACTACGAAATGCTCAAGCACACCGGCGAGTTGCCCATCATCGGGGTCAACACCTTCCGCAACCCACATGGCGACCAGGTGCTGGACAAGCTAGAACTCGCCCGCAGCACCGAAGAAGAAAAGCAAAGCCAGCTGCACCGTTTAAGCGACTTCCACGCGCGCCATGTTAACGCTGCGCCTGCCATGCTGCAGCGCCTGCAGCAGGCGGTCATCGACGACCACAACGTGTTCGAGGTGCTGATGGACGCCGTGCGGGTCTGCTCGCTGGGTCAGATTACCAATGCGCTGTTCGAGGTGGGCGGGCAGTACCGGCGCAATATGTGATTGCGCTTTCGTGAGGGGACTACCGCATCAGGCGGCCAGCGCGGTGGCCTTGATCTCGTCCAACACCCCGAACAACTCTTCCACCTGGGCAGACGTAAATAGCGCGTCGGGTCCTTGTGGTGCATAGCCAGTGAAAGGCGGCTCGTAGAGCAAGCCTGGCTCCATCACCCCACGCTCGGTTAGGTGGGTGACGATCAGGTTCACAAACTCTAGCTGGTTGGCGCTCAGCGTTTTGCCGGCAACAAAGCGGTTGAGCGCCCGGGTGGCCGCCTCGCGGTCTAGGCCGACCAGCCCACGTACAAACAAGCCTAACCCGTGGGACTCTTGACCGGCGCGGGCCACGTCTTCGGCAGTGGCGGTTCCGCTATCGATCAGCAGGCGCTCCAGCTCGGCCAAATCGGTCGCGGTGAGTGGCTGGTTGCGGCGCAGCTTGTGCAGGGTGATGTGGTTTTCGTGCGTGCGCAAGAAGGCCCGCACCTTGAGCCGGAACCGCTCAAAGTCGCCCGCACTGCCGCCCATGGGCAAGGCTACTTCGGTGGTTTTCCCTACGGCATCCTCAAAGTCGGTGTAGACCACCTTGCGGCGGGTCTTTTCCAGCAACTTGATGAGCCCACGCAGGTGCCTGCGCGCCTGCTCCAGCATGGGCAGCATCACGTCTTGCCACCACTCCTCGCCGGCCACCGCCTCAATCAGCACCAAATGCTTTTTCACATCCGGGATGCTGCCTAGCTCGCTTAACCCGTCAGCAAGCCCACGCACTTGCTTGCGCAGCCGGGCAAAGCCGACATCGCCGCGCGCACTTCCCAGCTGGGTGCGTAGCATCAACAAATCGAAGCGCTTGGCTTCTTCATCGTCGTCGCGCACGGCGCTGGGCAGGCCGGAGACGTGTTGCGCCAAGTCCGCCAGTTGGTCGCTGGTGACCTTGTGCCACGCGTCTGCCTGGCTCCAAGGCTCCACCCAGCGGCGCTGGGGGCGCACCACAATGTTATCCAGCTGCATACCCGCCACCACGGT
>NZ_CAMCVG010000113.1 GCF_945881795.1 Rhodoferax sp. OV413 | reverse complement strand
TTGAAGCGCTGGATCATGGTGCCCATAGCGCCATCAAGAATGGCGATGCGGCGCTCCAGAATGCCTGGCAGCGCCTGCGCGCGGGTGTAATGGATGGGCTTCATGGTGCGGCTCACTGTGTGGATTGAAACAAGTGAGCGCAGTTGGAGTCCCCAAGCCTGACCGGTTCTGCGTGGATGGCAGACCCCGGCTGCAGCGCCCCTTGGGTCCGCCGATTTTAGACGAGTGTGGCAGCGGTGGCTTGCCCGACAATAGGCGCGTGCCCCATTCGCAGATTCTCCGAGATATTTTTGGCTATCCCGCATTCCGCGGGCCACAGCAAGCCATCGTGGAACACGTGATTGCCGGCGGCGACGCGCTGGTCCTGATGCCCACCGGCGGCGGAAAGAGCCTGTGTTACCAGGTGCCGGCGATTGCACGCCAGCAGGCCGGGTTGGGCGCCACGCTGGTGATATCCCCGCTAATTGCGCTCATGCACGACCAGGTGGGCGCGCTGCACGAGGCCGGCGTGAGCGCCGCGTTTTTAAACTCCACCCTGAGCAGCGATGAGGCCTACCAGATTGAGCAGCAACTGTTGCGCGGTGAGATCACGCTGTTGTATGCCGCGCCGGAGCGGGTGGCCAATGCGCGATTTCTGGCGCTGCTCGACTCCTTGTTTGAGCGCGGCAAGCTCAGCCTGTTTGCCATTGACGAGGCACATTGCGTCAGCCAATGGGGCCACGATTTCCGGCCGGACTACCGCAACCTCACTGTTTTGCACCAGCGCTACCCCGGCGTGCCGCGCATCGCGCTGACCGCCACCGCTGACGACCTGACGCGCGCCGACATTCTGGAGCGCCTGCAGCTCGAAAACGCGCGGGCCTTTGTCAGCAGTTTTGACCGGCCAAACATCCGCTACACCATCGTTGAAAAGAAGGACGCTACTACCCAGCTGCTGCGCTTTATCGGGCGGGAGCATGAAGGCGAAGCGGGCATCGTGTATTGCCAGAGTCGCAAGAAAGTCGAAGACATGGCGCAAACGCTGGAGGATGCCGGCATCAAGGCCCTGCCCTACCACGCGGGGCTGGACGCGCAGGTGCGGCAGACCAACCAGAACCGGTTTTTGCGCGAGGAAGGCATTGTGATGGTGGCCACCATCGCCTTCGGCATGGGGATTGACAAGCCGGACGTGCGCTTTGTGGCCCACCGCGACATGCCCAAAAACATCGAAGGCTACTACCAGGAAACCGGGCGCGCCGGGCGTGACGGGCTGCCGGCCCAGGCCTGGATGGCCTATGGCCTGCAGGACGTGGTGAATCAGCGCCGCATGATTGACGAGAGCCCAGCGGGAGACGAATTCAAGCAGGTGATGCGCGGCAAGCTTGACGCGCTGCTGGCGCTGGCCGAGGCCACCGACTGCCGCCGCGTGCGCCTGCTGGGCTACTTTGGCGAAAAAAGCGGCCGCTGCGGCAATTGCGACAACTGCCTGCACCCGCCCGCCGTCTGGGACGGCACCGACGCCGCGCGCAAGCTCTTAAGCACGATTTACCGTATCCAGCAAATGAGCGGCCTGAGCTTTGGAGCCGGGCATCTGATGGACATCGTGCGCGGCAAGGCCACCGAAAAGGTAGCGCAGTACGGGCACGAGAGCCTGAGTACCTTCGGTATCGGCAAGGATTTTTCGGAGCTTCAGTTACGCGGGGTGTTGCGCCAGCTGATTGCCATGGGCGCTGTGGCGGTAGACGCGCAGGCTTTCAACACCTTACAACTCACTGCGGAGTCGCGCGCGGTGCTCAAGGGTGAAGTGTCGGTGATGCTGCGGGAGTCGGTCTCGGCGCCGGCGGAGCGCAAAGGGCGGCGGGATGCCCGTTTGGGCGCGGTGGTGAAGGCGCCGATTCAGCTCGATAGCGAGGGCTTGATGCGCTATTCAGCGCTAAAGGCCTGGAGGGCAGAGGTAGCGCAGCAACACAACTTGCCGGCCTATGTGATTTTTCATGACGCTACGCTGGCGGCGATTGCCCAGAAGGCGCCGCAAACGATTTCGGACTTGCAGGGTATCAGCGGGATTGGGGCTAAGAAGCTGGAGGCTTACGCGGCGTCAGTGCTGGAAGTCGTGGCGCTGCAATAGGGATACTCAGCAAAACCTCGCGGTGCGCCAGCAGCTCCCATCGGGCCTCCTGCCAAACCACGCGGTATTGGCCTTTGGGGGCGGCGCGCCGCGCCAAGGTGATGAATTCGCACAGGTTGCCCCAGCCCTGCAGGTCATGTGGCAAGACGATCAGCCTAAACCCCGCGACTGCACCTGCATCCGCCCCGGCATTGCGGCTACTTTGCGCCGTTGCACCTGGCGCTTGCGGCCCCAGTGCAACCCAAAACTCGGCCCCCGGCAGCAGCTTGAGCCCCAGGCGGGTGGCCTCCCCGTGCGCACGCACCACCCCGGCCACCGAACATTCGTCAGTGATGGCCAATGCGCTGTAGCCCAAGGCGGCGGCACGCTCAACCAGTTCCTGCGGCTGCGAGGCAGCGCGCTGAAAACTGAAACTGGACAGGCAATGCAGCTCGGCGTAGGCGGGGGGCAATGGGGTAAGAGTCGGCTCCATGGGCCAAAAACACAAATACTGATTAAAAACACAGTATATGCAGATTCAACCTCAGCAGCGCCCACCATCCCGTGGCGAGCACGCTTTCTGCAAATCTTGGGTATTTTGCTGCCCGTGCGGGGTCGCGTGAATCCATAAATGGGCTGCCTGGTTCACGCCAACGACATAAAAAATAGGTTCGTCCGTGGAATCTGTGGGTAGATTTTGATGGTTTTTTGTGGCCAGCGGCGGAATTCACCACCACTACATATTTGATGGCGCGTCCGCCGTGGACAAGCCACCCGCCCACAGGACGAGCCTGTGGACAGCCGCTGCGCGGTGCGTGACTTGACCACCGCTCCCCGGCGTGGAGCCGTTGGCCTGACGCGCTGGCGCTTGCCAACAGCCGTTGAAATAGAAATCGCCCTGAACAACCATTACAGGAACACCGGTGCGATGTCGGTCGTGGTCTACTTCAAATTGGTATGGGCCTGAGTAGCGAGGAATCGGTTGAGCTTTTTGCAAGTCGAGTCAAACGAGCGTTGCTCCTGCTCGGAGAAGCCGCCATGGATTAGAGGCCCTTCGTCGTTGGCGATGGCCTCTCGAACCAGTTCTGCGGCCGGTCGTTTTATGAGTTTGGGCGTGTCATTGATGTCTCGGATGATTTCGCCACCGAGCAGCCACAGGTTGTCGCGGTGCAGGTTACGGGTCTTACGCGACAGCCCCTGAGCGAGGAGGTCCAGCAGGAACGGCGTGAACATTGCAACGATTTGCGCGCCGGGGATGACATCGCGCTCCTCGCCACACCAACTTGCCGCCCAGGTTGCCAAATCCGGGCAGTAGCTTGCCAAGGTCGGCGCGGCTAGGATGGTGGTCGATTCTTGCTGGAGTTTCTTTGCCATGCGTCTGATCTCGATATTGAACCAGTGTTACCACTTCCCCGGCTTCGTCTACGTCGTCGCACGTCTGGACAAGTCCAGCAACAGTATCGAAGTCGAGGTGCGCGAACGCAGCAATTCCAAAGGGAAGTGTTCCATCTGCATGAAGCCAGCTCCGACCTACGACCATCAAACTGTCAGGCGCTTCGAGTTCGTACCCTTCTGGGGCTTCATGGTTTTTCTACTGTACCGTATGCGTCGGGTGAGTTGCCCACAGTGCGGCGTGAAGATCGAAGCGGTGCCGTGGGGTTGCGGCAAACACCAGATGACCACCGCCTATATCCTGTTCCTGGCGCACTGGGCCAAGAAGTTGTCGTGGAAGGAAACCGCCCTTTCGTTTCGCACCTCGTGGGACAAGGTCTGTCAGGCGGTTGAAGTGGTGGTGGCATGGGGGCTTGAGCATCGCACGCTGGGGCCGATTCAGGCCATCGGGGTTGATGAGGTGGCCTACGGCAAGGGTCACAAGTATTTGACGCTGGTCTACCAGATTGATGCGCAATGCACCCGGTTGCTGTGGGTTGGCAAGGAGCGCACGGTCAAGACGTTCGAGGGATTCTTTGACATGATCGGAGAAGACTTGTCGGGCAAGATTGAGTTCGTCTGCTCCGACATGTGGAAGCCCTACCTGCGGGTGATCCGTGAGCGCTGCAGCAATGCACTCAATATCCTGGATCGCTTTCACATCGTGGCCAAGATGAATGACGCACTCAACGATGTGCGCGCAGCAGAATCACGCAGGCTGGTGGCCGACGGTTACGAGCCCGTGCTCGCAAAGTCACGTTGGTGCGTACTCAAGCGCAAAGAAAACCTCACCGAGAAACAAGGCGTGCGTCTGCGTGACCTTTTGAAATACAACCTGCAGACGGTGAGGGCCTATTTGCTCAAGGAGCAGTTCCAACAGTTCTGGGATTACGACTCGCCCACCTGGGCGGGAAAATTTCTGGATCAGTGGACAGCCTTGGTCATGCGTTCGCGCATCGAGCCGATGAAGAAGGTTGCCAAGACGCTACGCAGCCACCGTGAATTGATCCTCAACTACTTCCGAGCCAAAAAGCAGTTCTCCAGTGGCGTTGTGGAGGGTTTGAACAACAAGGTCAAAGTGACCATGAGAAAATCCTACGGGTTTCGCACGTTCCGAATCACAGAACTCGCCCTGTATCACGTACTTGGCAAGCTTCCTGAGCCACAACTCGCCCACAGATTTTACTGACGAAGCAAAAAAGAAATGAAAAGGCAATAAAAATGGCACCGAAGTGCCAGGGCTAGACAGCCAACAAGTGACCTCTGCCCCTAGCGTTTGAGCCAGGGACTGCGGATCACACGTCGACCGAATTTGGGCTGTCCAGAAGCACTGATGCCAGCGCGACTGGGATCAGTTGGGCTGGCATCAATGGAATCTGTGGACAAATTTGATGAGGTGGCATGCACCTCGGGGTCGGGTGGCCGCGCCAGCCCGAGTTGTTTTTCGAGTTCGCGCCAGTGGCGCTCCTCAAAGCGGTCCAGACCGAAACTTGACGCGGCAGCCCGGGCGTACACATAGCAGTCCAGGGCTTCGTTGCGCTCGCGCATCTTTTGCCACTCGCGGTGGGCGAAGCCGTTGCGGTCGTGCCGTGTGATCAAACTCTCGGCGCACAACTGCTGCACGTATTCCGCGTCCACCTTGGGCAGGTGGACAAATCCGGCTGGGTAAAGCGGTGTGCTGCCGTCCGAGCCCACATCAGCCGCTTTGCGTAGGTTGTTGTAAAGCTCCATCTTGGCCATGCCCACCGCCACCGAATACAGCTTGATGCCTCGGCGCAGCTTCTTTCCACCCTGTGTTACATCAACCGCCGTAGGCGTGCCAATCAACGCCGCGCCACCCATCGCCCCACT
>NZ_CAMCVG010000112.1 GCF_945881795.1 Rhodoferax sp. OV413 | reverse complement strand
GCGTAGTCCTGCGTGTAGCCGTTGGCCAGCATGCCGCCAATCAGCCTGTCGTGGAACTTGCCCACGCCGCCCTTGCGCTTCCAGGCGGCCATGGAGCGGCGCAGCTGGTCGGCCTCGCCCGCACTGAAGTTGGCGGCCGCCATGGCGATCTGCATCACCTGCTCCTGAAAAATCGGCACACCCAAGGTGCGCTTCAACGCCTCTTCCAAGCCGGGGGACGCGTAAGTCACCGCCTGCGGGTTGGCACGGGCCTTCAGGTAGGGGTGCACCATGCCGCCCTGAATCGGCCCGGGCCGCACGATAGCCACCTCGACCACCAGATCGTAAAAGCAGCGCGGCTGCAGGCGGGGCAGCATGCTCATCTGCGCGCGGCTCTCGATCTGGAACACGCCCACCGTGTCGGCCTGGCAGATCATGGCGTAGGTGGCCGGGTCTTCGGCGGGTACGTCCTGCATGCGCATGGGCGCGCCGCGCCACTGGCCGATCAGGTGCAGGCAGCGGCGTATGGCGCTGAGCATGCCCAGGGCCAGCACGTCCACCTTCAACAGGCCCACCGCGTCCAAGTCGTCCTTGTCCCACTGGATGACCGAGCGATCCGGCATGGAGGCATTTTCCACCGGCACCAGCCGGGTCAGCGGGCCCTGCGTGAGCACAAAACCGCCCACGTGTTGGCTCAGGTGGCGCGGAAAGCCTTGCAGCTGGGTGGCCAGGTCCAGCCAGAGCTGCAGGCGGCGCGGGCTTGGCACGTCTGCGCCGGCAGCTACTTTTTCAATAGCATTCTGCAGCCGCTCGGCCAGCACGGTACGGCCGTACATGCCGGGGTGCTCTTTGGCCATGGCGGTAATGAGCGGCTCAGGGATGTCGAGCGCGCGGCCCACATCGCGCAGGGCGCTGCGGGGGCGGTAGCTGGCGACCACGGCGGTAATCGCGGCGCGCTCGCGGCCGTATTTGGCATAGATGTACTGGATGACCTCTTCGCGCCGCTGGTGCTCAAAGTCCACGTCAATGTCCGGCGGCTCGTCGCGCTCTTTGGAGATGAATCGCTCGAACAGCACGTTCATGCGGCTCGGGTCCACCTCGGTAATGCCCAGGCAGTAGCAGACCGCCGAGTTGGCCGCCGAGCCGCGGCCCTGGCACAAGATGCCGCGCCCCCGCGCAAAGCGCACCAGATCGTGCACGGTGAGAAAGTACATCTCGTAGCGCATGTCAGAAATCAGCGCCAGCTCATGCTCCACCTGCGCGCGCACGCTCGGCGGCATGCCTCCGGGATAGGCGGGTGGGGGGTAGCGCACCAGGGCGCCCTCTTCGGTGTACTGGCGCAGGGTCTGGGCGGGGGTCTGGCCGGGCAGCACCGCCTCCATCGGGTACTGGTAACGCAGCGCATCGAGCGTGAAGCTGCAGCGCGCCGCCACCTCCAGCGTGCGGGCCAGCGCCTCGGGCGGGAACAAGGCAGCCAGCCGGGCGCGGCTGCGCAGGTGGTGCTCGGCATTGGCCTGCAGCGCAAAGCCGCACTGCGCCACCGGCTGGCCCAGGCCCACCGCGGTCAGCACATCGTGCAAGGGCTTGCGCGAGCGGGTGTGCATGCGCACCTGCCCGGTAGCCACTGCCGGCAGCCCGCTGAGCGCCGCAATCTGCTGCCAGTGCACCCGCTCGAGTGCCTGCAGGTCGCCCAACCCCGCCGTTACCGCGAGCCAGCAATAAGGGCCAAAAACGCCTTTCGCCCCCGCCGCTATTGCGCAAGCAGCTTCGGTTTTGATAGCAAGCGGGATGTGCAGCAGCGCCTCGCAATGCTGCAGCGTGTGCCAGGCCGACGCATCGGACTGCCCCAGCCAGGCTACGCGGTAGCCGCCCTTGGGCGCCGCGCGCCGCGCGCGGGTGATGAACTCGCACAGATTTCCCCAGCCCTGCAGGTTGTGCGGCAACACCACCACGGTGAATCGACTGCCGCCATAAGGCACCGCAAACTCCGCACCGGGCAGCAGCTGCAGCCCCAAGCGGCGGGCCTCGCCGTGGGCGCGCACCACACCCGCCACCGAACACTCATCGGTGATGGCCAGCGCGCTGTAGCCCAGGCGGTGCGCCCGCTCGACCAGCTCCTCCGGCTGCGAGGCGCCGCGCTGGAAGCTGAAATTCGAGAGGCAATGCAGCTCCGCATAGGCCGGAGATGCGGGAGCTATCGGCCTCCGGGACCTGATGGGCTTGGTAGATTGCATTTTTACTGTACAAAACATCAGTATAAGTACAAGGCCTGTCGCGCGGGTTACCCCGCTACCGGCGCAGCACCCGGCTGCGGCCTACTATGGTTTTTTTTCGCGGCAAGGGGCACTCCATGGACATGCGTTTTGACAACAAAGTGGTTCTGGTCACCGGTGGCGGTGGCGGCATCGGGCGGGCCAGCGCGCTGGCGTTTGCGCGCGCCGGCGCCAAGGTAGCGGTCACCGACCGCGACCTGGCTGCGGGGGAAGAAGCGGCCGCGCAAGCCCGCGCCCTGGGCGCCGAGGCGCTGTTCGTAGCGGCCGATGTGATGCGGGCGGCCGACGTGCAGTCCATGGTGGCGCAGGTGGTGGCGCACTTCGGGCGGCTGGACTGCGCCTTCAACAACGCCGGCATCGAGGAAGAACACATGCGCCTGGCCGACTGCGACGAGGCCACCTTCGACCGCATCATGGGGGTCAACGTCAAGGGCGTCTGGCTATGCATGAAGCACCAGATCCCGCAGATGCTCGCCCAGGGCGGCGGCACCATCGTCAACATGGCCTCGGCCGCAGGGCTGGTGGGTGCGCCCAAGATGTCGGCCTACAGCGCGAGCAAGCACGCGGTCATCGGGCTCACCAAATCCGCCGCGGTGGAGTACGGACGCAAAGGAATCCGGGTGAATGCGGTCTGCCCCGGCTGGATTCGCACCGCCATGCTCGAACGCGCGCTCGCCCTCGAACCCCAATTGGCCGCCGCTGGCGCCACCCTGCACCCGATAGGCCGCATTGGCGAGCCCGAGGAAGTGGCTGCTGCTGTGCTGTGGCTCAGCTCGGACGCCGCCCGCTTTGTGACCGGCCTGGCCCACACGATAGACGGCGGGCTGACCTCGATGTAGACGCACAGTTGAACACCATCCGCTCCGACTGCCACCCGATATCCTGAAACGCGCTGCCATGCGACTTACACAATTGGACGCCGCATGGCGCTGACCTAGTCGGCGCTGGCAGACGCGCTGGGCGTCTCGCCCATGCGCATTTCGCACCTGCTTAAAGGGCATAGACCGGTCACGGCAGAGCTCGCCCTGCGCTTGGGGCGCGCCTTTGGCCAAACGCCGCAGTACTGGCTGAACCTGCAAAGCAGCTACGACCTGAAGACGACCGAAGCCGCGATGAAAGAAAGCATCCAAGCCGTACGCACCCTGGCGGTGGCCTGACAACAATTCAGTACAGGCGCAACGACACTTCCACAGAGCCGCCCGCCTGATCAGCCCCCATCAGGCAAACACCCCATGCAAAAACCAGGACAGCCCGTCCGGGTCTGCGGGCCGGGGCGCAGACGCCGGGTGCGCCGCCAAGCGCTCGCGGTACACCCACACCAGCCCTGCCTGCGGGCTTCGGGCCACGAAGTAGTCGCGCAGGGCGGGTTCGCCGTCCAACCAGCCGGTCTCCAGCCGCTGCGGGCCGGCGAGTAGCGTGAGTTCGCCGTGGTAGCAGGGGACGCGGTGCTGCGCAGTGGTGTGGTGCAGGCTGCTTTGCGGCGCCGGCTCGCGCACCACCAGGCGCTGCGGCACCGGCAGCAGCCAGGTGGGGTACAGGTCGGCCGCGGGCAGCACGGCGCCCTCTGATTCAGGGCCTTTTAGGCCTCTGGCGCTTACGGATATTGCGCGATCAGCTCCTGATTTCATAGCGGACAGGCTTTCCTTGCGCGCCGTATCTGCCCGCCACGGCTGCCAGCGCTGCATGCGTTCGGGCCGGTGGTCGGCCTGCGGGGTGGCGCACTGCACGCTGTCCGGCCCCAGCCGGGCGGTCAGGCGCTCCAGGGTGTGGTGCAGGCTGTCGCCCTTGCGCACGTCTTCGGGCAGCAGGCTGTGGCTCTCGCCGCCCAGGGGCTGGGTTTGCAGGGTGCGCATGCGCAGGTAGAGCACCGGCGCGGGCAGGGTGACGCGGGCCAGCTGCTCGCCCAGGATGCGCTGCAGGTGGGTCATGTCCTGGGTGGCCTCGGCGGTGCGCAGCGTAAGAGTGCCCTGCTGGCCGCCGTGGTGGTGGGCGTCAATATGGCGGGTGTTGGCGCGGCGCGCGTCCAGCTCCCACAGCAGCTCCAGCGCCAGCACGCCGGCCTGACGGGCGCGCAGCCACACCAGCAGCTGCGCCAGCAAGCGCCGCGCGCCAAACAACAGGGCGGGCGCCGAATCCACACTCGCCGCCAGCTCCAGCGGGGCGTCAAACACGTCGGGCAGCGTGAGCCAGGGGTACACCTCGGGGCGTTGGCCGTAGGCGCGGTCCAGCGCGTCCAGCAGCTCCGCGCCGAAACGCCGCACCAGCCCGCCGCGCGGCAGCGCGCGCAGCTGCCCCCAGGTGCGCACGCCCAGCCGCGCCAGCGTGGGCAGGTGGGCGCGGGCCGCAGCCAGCGCATGCACCGGCAGCGCATCCGGCACCACCACCCGCCCGGGCGGGGCCGGAGCCAGCCGCCACGGATGCACTTGCAGCGCGGCAAGCGCTATCAAAGACGTAGCGCCTTGCGCATACTCCACCTGCGCCAGCGGCCGATTGGGCCCTAAAAAATGCTGCAGCAGGGCCGCCCGACCGCCAAACAGGCGCTCGCTGGCCGACAGCTCCAGCACCAGCGCCTCGCCCACCCGGGCCACCAGCGGGGTGAAGCGCAGGGACCACCATGCCAGCGCGGTGGATGCATCCACCAAGGCCGGTGCGGGTGGGTGGGGCGCCGCATCAGGCAGCGGCCGCAGCGCGATCCAGTGCATGGCCTGCGGCCAACAACATGCCCAGCCGCTGGCTGCGGGCCTGCACCTGCAGGGGCTGGCGCAGCGGCGGGCCGCGGCGCTTGAGGATGTCGATATCAAGCTCGTCCATCAGCCGCCCCGCGGTCTCACTGGCAGCACCGTACGGCTGCACCAAGAGGCGCAATACCGCGGGGGACGCCTGGGCGCGGGCGCTCTCGGGGCGCATGACAAACAGCAGCTTGTGGTGATCGGCCGCAGCCATGTGCAGGCGGCGCAGTTGCTCGCCACGCGCTTGCGGCAGCCAGGCGAGCACCGCGTCCACCTCGGCGCAACGCAGCACCTGCTCGGTGGCCCACAAGCGGCTTGCCGCTTC
Organism: Rhodoferax sp. OV413; assembly: GCF_945881795.1. GTDB lineage: Bacteria > Pseudomonadota > Gammaproteobacteria > Burkholderiales > Burkholderiaceae_C > Allorhodoferax. The sequence goes on along the minus strand of NZ_CAMCVG010000112.1, from coordinate 154 downwards.
ACCTGCCATGCTGCGGCCGGCCGGCGCCGATGGCTGCACCGACAGCAGCCGCCCCGCCCTCAGCCCCAGCCCGGAGAGCGCCGGCACAAACGGCAGATAGGGCGGCGCCACCAGCACCACCGGCCCGCTGCCGCAGCCCGCCAAGGCCGGCAGC
>NZ_CAMCVG010000111.1 GCF_945881795.1 Rhodoferax sp. OV413 | reverse complement strand
GCAAGGCCGAGGCCTTGTTTTTTGAGAGCATTGCAACCGGCGTCACCTTGGCGGACGGCTTGCAAAAGGCCCTGCTCGAGAGCATTGCCAAGTTGCCCATCCCCAAAGTCATGAGCTACCAGCTGCAAAAGAATTGCGAACTGCCCGGCTGGACCAGTGTGAGCTTTGTGCGCCCCGCCCACGGGCTGGTCGCTCTGTATGGCAGCACAGTCGTGCCGGTGCAGGCGCTGGGGCTGCAGTCCTCGAACCAGACCGAAGGCCACCGGTTCGAGGCGCGGGTGTCTCCGGTGGTGATTGCGAATGCCGACGCTTATGCCAGCACACTGGCGCGAGATGGTGCTGTGATTGCCAGCTTTGCCGAGCGGCGCGCCGAGATCGTGCGTCAGCTCGAAGCCGCTGCCGCCCAAGCCTCTCAATCTGATTCCCGATCAAACGCCTCCACAGATGGCGCCCGCGGCCCGCTCAAAGCCATTGATGACGACGCCTTGCTCGACGAAGTGACCGCACTGGTCGAGCGCCCCCATGTGTTGACCTGCGCATTTGAGACCCAGTTTCTCGATGTTCCGCAGGAATGCCTGATTCTCACGATGAAGGCCAACCAGAAGTACTTCCCGCTGCTCGATAGCGCGGGCAAGCTGACGCACCAGTTCCTGGTCGTGTCCAACATCCAGCCCGAAGACGCCAGTTTTGTCATCGGCGGCAACGAGCGGGTGGTGCGCCCCCGACTGGCCGATGCCAAATTTTTCTTTGACCAGGACCGCAAGAAAACACTCGCCTCGCGCGTGGAAGCCTTGGGTAAAGTCGTGTACCACAACAAACTCGGCACCCAGGGCGAGCGCGTCGAACGGGTGCGAAACATCGCCCGCGCCATTGCCGCTCAGCTGGTGCAGCAGGGCCAAGGAGACGCCGCCTTGGTGGCCCAAGCGGACACGGCGGCCCAACTTGCCAAGACCGATTTGCTCACCGACATGGTGGGCGAGTTCCCCGAGCTCCAAGGCATCATGGGCGGCTACTACGCGCTCAACGATGGCCTGGGCGACACCGTGGCCCACGCGATTGAAGACCATTACAAGCCCCGCTTTGCCGGCGACACCCTGCCGCGCAATGCTGCCGGGCTGGTGGTGGCGCTGGCCGACAAGCTGGAAACACTGGTCGGCATGTTCGGCATCGGCAACCTGCCCACCGGCGATAAAGACCCCTTCGCCCTGCGCCGCCATGCGCTGGGCGTGATCCGCATGCTGGTCGAAAAAGACCTGCCGCTCGACCTGAGCGCTCTGGTGCGCAGCGCGGTGCCAGCGTTTGGTGCGTTGGTGTCGGATGCGTCGGACGCGCTGGTGGACTTTATGTTCGACCGCCTTGCCGGCTCCTTGCGGGAGCAAGGCTTTAGCGCCCAGGAAGTCGATGCGGTGCTGGCCCTGCGCCCGCAGCGCCTGGGCGATGTGGCCAAGCGGCTGGGCGCGGTGCGCGCATTTGCGGCGCTGCCCGAGAGCGCCGCGCTGGCAGCCGCCAATAAGCGCATCAGCAACATCCTCAAGAAAACTGACGATGTCGATGCCCATGTGAGCGAGATCCTGCTGCAGGAAAGCGCCGAGAAGGCGCTCCACGCAGCCATGCAAACCGTGTTGCCCCAGGCCCAAAGCCAGTGGCAGGCTGGCGACTACACCGCGTCGCTCCAAACCCTGGCCGCGCTGCGGGCCCCGGTAGATGCGTTTTTTGAAGACGTCATGGTCAACGCCGAGCAACTGGACCTGCGCCTGAACCGCCTGGGCTTGCTCAAGAGCCTGTATCTGGCCATGAACCGCGTGGCAGACCTCTCCAAACTGGCCACCTGAATCCGCCGCCTGAATTCGCAGCATTAGTCACCCGCGCCCTTCTATGAAACTCTGCATCCTCGACCGCGACGGCACCATCAACATCGACAGCGCGGACTACATCAAGTCCCCGCTCGAGTGGCGGCCCCTGCCCGGCGCGCTCGAAGCCATTGCCAAGCTCAACCACGCGGGCTGGCACGTGGTGGTGGCTACCAACCAGAGCGGGCTGGGGCGCGGGCTGTTTGATGTGGCCGCGCTCAACGCCATGCACGCCAAGATGCACTCCATGCTCGCGGCGGTGGGCGGGCGGGTGGATGCGATTTTTTACTGCCCCCACACGCCCGACGACCGCTGCCGCTGCCGCAAGCCCGACCCCGGCCTGTTCGAGCAAATCAGCGAGCGCTTCGGCATCGACCTGCGCGGCGTGCCTGCCGTGGGAGACTCCCCCCGCGACCTGATAGCCGGCGCTGCGCTGGGCTGCGCCTCGCACCTGGTGTTGACCGGCAAAGCCGCTGGCCTGCGTGGCCTGCCCTTGCCCGACATCTACCCCGCAGATACCCGCGTCCACGACGACCTCACCGCCTTTGCCGACTACCTGGTGGCCCAGCCATGAACGCCCCGCTCACACCGCGCCCGAGCCCCCGCACGCCAACTGCTGCCACGTCGGGCCGTGTGATGGCATTCCTGCGTTCCTGCCTGCACATGCTGTGGATGCTGGTCACCGTGATGCCCTGGGCGCTGGTGATGCTGGTGGCCTCAGTGCGCGTGCGCGGGAAGCCACTGTGGTGGATGGCGGTGCGATGGTTGCGTTGGGCGATTGACGGCGCTCGCCTGCTGCTGGGCATTCGTGCCCACGTGATTGGCTGGGAAAACCTCCCCACCGGCGACACCGCGCCCGCCATTCTGCTGGTCAAGCACCAGTCCACCTACGAGACCTTTCTGATGCCCACGCTGATGCCGCATCCGCTGGCCTATGTGTTCAAGAAAGAGCTTCTCTACATCCCTTTTTTCGGCTGGGCCATGGGCCGGCTCGACATGATTCATATCGACCGCAGCCAGCGCGCCGAGTCGTTTTCCAAGGTGGTGGAGCAGGGCAGGCGCCTGCTGGCCCAAGGCATCTGGGTCATCATGTTTCCAGAAGGCACACGCATTCCCCGCGGCAAGACCGGAACCTACAAGCTCGGCGGCACACGTTTGGCCGTGGCCACCGGCGCGCCGGTGATTCCTGTTGCAGTTACCAGCGCCAAATGCTGGCCGCGCAAGGCTTTCGTCAAGACCGCCGGCGTGGTGGAAGTCTCGATTGGCAAGCCCATCCCCAGCGAGGGCCGAGACCCCAAAGAGCTGATGATGGAAGTCCAGACCTGGATTGAGGCCGAAATGCGACGCCTCGACCCCGACGCTTACCCGGACTGAGCCCGCAAAGCCCGAACCCGCACCATGCACCCGCTGTTGCGCTTCACCCTCGATTTATTTGAGCCTTTTGAGGCTCCGGCGCCCGCCGCTATTGCGCCATCAGCTCCTAAAAAAATAGCGTATCCCGCCGGGCCGCTCGAGCCCGGGCAGCCGCTGGCACAGGCCTTATCCCCTGTTAGCTACCACCATCCGCAGGCCACGCGCGAAGTGCACTTAGAGGGTGCAGTGGTGCGCTACGCCTTTGCCCGCGGCAAGCGGCGCACCATTGGTTTTGTGGTCGGCCCCGACGGACTGGCGGTGCGCGCGCCGCGTTGGACACCCCTGCACGAGGTGGACGCCGCCCTGCGCACCAAGTCCGACTGGATATTGCGCAAGCTGCACGAAACCCGCGAACGCAGCACCCGCCAGCAGCACGCGCAGGTCGACTGGGCGGCAGGCGCCGAGTTTCCTTATCTGGGCGCGCCGGTGCGCATCGCGCTCGACGCGGCCCACGGGTTTGCTGCCAAGGGCGCCGCGCTGGATGGGCAGCCAGATGCCGCGGGTGTGCGCTGGCTGCGGGTGGCCCTGCCGCAAAGCGCCAATCCGGCCCAAATCCGCGATGCGGTGCAGGCCTGGCTCATGCGCGAGGCGCGGGCCCTGTTTGTGCAGCGGCTCGACCACTTCGCGCCGCTGCTGCAGGTTCAATGGAAGAAGCTGAGCCTGAGTAACGCCGGCACCCGCTGGGGCAGTGCCAAGAGCGACGGCTCCATCCGGCTCAATTGGCGTCTTATTCACCTGCGCCCCGCGGTGCTGGACTATGTGGTCGCCCACGAGCTCAGCCACCTGCGGGTGATGGACCACAGCCCCCGCTTCTGGGACACCGTGCGCACCGTGGTGCCCGACTACGCAGCCTTGCGTAACAGCTTGAAGGAGCCGGCCATTCCGAAGTGGTGAGCCGGCGAAAAGGGTGAGCAAGCCCCTACGTTTTAGCGCACCGTTTTGGCGTCCTGCCCGAACAAAATCTTCTTTGCCTCGTCGTCGATGCCCGGGTTTTGCACGGCTTGGGCAATCGCGTAGGCCTTGACGGTCGCGGGGCGCGCCGCAATGCGGGCAAACCACGCGGCAAGGTGGGGAAAGTCTTCCAGCTTCTGGCTCTGGCGCTCGTACGGCACGATCCACGGGTAGCAGGCCATGTCGGCAATGCTGTAGTCGCCGGCAATGAAGTCGCGCCCGTCGCTCAGGTGCTTGTTGAGCACACCGTAAAGGCGGGAGGTTTCCTTCACATAGCGCTCAATCGCGTAAGGCACTTTTTCGGGGGCGTATTGGGTGAAGTGGTGGTTTTGTCCGGCCATCGGGCCCAGTCCGCCCATCTGCCAGTTCAGCCACTGCAGCACCATAGTGCGCCCGCGCAGGTCCTGCGGCATGAAGCGGCCGATTTTTTCGGCCAGATACTGCAGGATGGCGCCGGATTCAAACAGCGACAGCGGCGCGCCACCATCGGCCGGCGCGTTGTCCACGATGGCGGGTATGCGGTTGTTGGGTGCAATCGCCAGAAACTCGGGCTTGAACTGCTCGCCCCGCCCGATATGCACCGGGTGCAGCTGGTAGGGAATGCCGGCTTCTTCCAGAAAAAGCGTGACTTTGTGGCCGTTGGGCGTGGCCCAGTAGTAGAGGTCGATCATGGGGGAAGCTCCGGTGGTGGGGGAAACGCCAGCACCTTACCGGAAAAAACAGTGCCCTGAGGCCGGCCCGGCCCAGAGTTCTTTTGCCGCATAATTTCCGTTTACGTAAACGTCAATCACTGCACGGCCCGGCCAAGCTTCAAAAGCTCCCCGCACCCTGCACCCCGAACGGACCATGAGCACCACCTACAGCATCAGCGATCTGGCCAAAGAGTTTGACCTCACCACCCGCGCCATTCGCTTTTACGAAGATCTGGGCCTGCTCCAGCCCGAGCGCACCGGCCCCGGCGGGCGCAACCGGCTGTACAGCGGGCGCGACCGCACCCGCCTCAAGCTCACCCTGCGCGCCAAGCGCCTGGGCCTCAGCCTCACCGAGGCGAAAGACATCATCGAAACCTACGACGGCCCGCGCGACACCGGCGCCCAGCTGCAGAAGTTTCTGGACGTGCTGGCCGCCCACCGCAGCCAGGTCGAGGAACAGATGGCCGACCTGCAAGCCAACCTGGATGAGATCAAAGTCCACCAGCGCGAGGCCCGGGCCCTGCTGGCCAAGGCCTCATCAGACGAAGCCCCTGCCCCCCGCAAGCGCGCCGCCAAGCGGGCGGACGCAGCCCCCAAAACCCCCTAAAGCGGAGACACCTATGAGCAACCTGCCCGGCCTGAATTTCCAACTCGGCGAAGACATTGACGCCCTGCGCGACGCGGTGCGGGAATTTGCCCAAGCTGAAATCGCCCCCCGCGCCGCCGAGATCGACCGCAGCGACCAGTTCCCGATGGACCTGTGGCGCAAGATGGGCGACCTGGGTGTGCTCGGCATCACCGT
>NZ_CAMCVG010000110.1 GCF_945881795.1 Rhodoferax sp. OV413 | reverse complement strand
AGAATCGGCACCACGCGCGGGCCCAGGGCCTGGTCGCGCAGCAGCTGGGTCAGGAAACGCACATAGGCCTGGGTGGTCGAGATTTCACGCCCCTCCACGGTAGGCTCAATCACGGCCTTGAAGGTGTCCAGCGAGGGCACGGTAAAGCTCTCGTCCGCCTTGGTGCGGCGGTGCGGCAGGTAGCCGCCCAGAGCCTTGCGGCGCTCGTGCAGGTACTGCATTTCGGGGGTGTCGTCGGCGGGTTTGTAGAACGGCACCTTGGGCAACTCGCTGTCCGGCACAGGAATATTGAAGCGGTCGCGGAAGGCCTTGATGTCTTCGTCGGTCAGCTTCTTGGTCTGGTGGACGGTGTTCTTGCCTTCGCCGGCCTTGCCCATACCAAAGCCCTTGATGGTCTTGATCAGCAGCACCGTGGGCTCGCCTTTGTGGTTCACCGCCTTGTGGAAGGCGGCATATACCTTCTTGGAATCGTGGCCGCCGCGGCGCAGTTCGAAGATTTCCTCGTCCGACATCTTGGACACCATTTCCAGCGTGCGGGGGTCTTTGCCGAAGAAATGCTTGCGCACAAAAGCGCCGTCGTTGGCCTTCATGGCCTGGTAGTCGCCGTCCAGCGTGTCCATCATGACCTTCTTGAGCGCGCCGTCCTTGTCGCGCGCCAAGAGAGGGTCCCAGCCGGAGCCCCACAGAAGCTTGATCACGTTCCAGCCGGCACCGCGGAACTCCCCTTCGAGTTCCTGCACGATCTTGCCGTTGCCGCGCACCGGGCCGTCCAGACGCTGCAGGTTGCAGTTGATGACGAACACCAGGTTGTCCAGCCCCTCGCGCGCGGCCAAGCCGATGGCGCCCAGGGATTCGACCTCGTCCATCTCACCATCGCCGCAGAACACCCAGACTTTGCGGTTTTCGGTGTTGGCAATGCCGCGGGCATGCAGGTATTTCAAGAAGCGTGCCTGGTAAATCGCCATCAACGGGCCCAGACCCATGGAAACCGTGGGGAACTGCCAGAACTCGGGCATCAGCTTGGGGTGCGGATAGCTCGAGAGGCCTTTGCCGTCCACTTCCTGGCGGAAGTGGAGCAGCTGCTCCTCCGAAAGGCGGCCTTCCAAGTAAGCACGGGCATAGACACCGGGGGACACGTGGCCCTGGATGTAGAGGCAGTCGCCGCCATGTTCTTTTCCGGGTTCAGCACTCTCGGCATGCCAGAAGTGGTTAAAGCCAGCACCAAACAGGCTGGCCAGCGATGCGAACGAGCCGATGTGGCCACCCAAATCGCCGCCGTCTGCGGGGTTGTGGCGGTTGGCCTTCACGACCATGGCCATCGCGTTCCAGCGCATGTAAGCGCGCAGGCGTTCTTCAATCTCCAGATTGCCGGGGGAGCGCTCTTCATCCTCGGGCTCAATGGTGTTCACGTAGCCGGTGGTGGCGGAAAAGGGCATGTCAATGCTCTTCTGGCGTGCGTGCTCGAGAAGTTGCTCCAGCAGGAAGTGGCCGCGCTCGGGGCCTTCGGCCTCGATGACGGCGCTAAGTGCATCCATCCACTCGCGGGTTTCCTGGCTGTCCACATCGGACGCGCCCATGGGGTTCTGGGGAACTGCTGCCATCAAAGTCTCCTGTTGTTTTGGCCGAATTTATTGCGGTGTGCGCAGTTTCGCACAAGTTTGTTGCAATTTCAAATCATGCCCAAGTGATTCATATAGTGAAATTTCTATGCTGCGCTGCGGCACATGCCGCATACAGCGCGCATACCCTCCCCTACACTCGGAGCATGCCCCTGCCGAAAGCCATAGTCCTTCCCAAGCAACTGCCCTCGGTAACTAGCGCCAGAAACTGGTGGTACCGGCTGCCGCCCCTTCGCCAGGACCGGCTGGCCATCCTCGCGCCGCTGCTTGCGGTGCTGCTGTTTTTCGCCGCCATCGTCGCCGCGTTTGCCTACCTGCGCATCGAGGAAATCGACCGTGAACAAGAGGCCGTGCAACGCGATGTGGAATACACCCAGCAGCGCCTGCGCCTGCGCCTTTTGGAGCGGCAAGAGCAGATAGCCCGTATGGGCCGGGAAATCTCAAATAAAGAAATAGACCTGACCGACTTCAAGAGCCGCGCCTCGGGCATGCTGGACCAGTACCCCGAGCTCCAGTCAATGGCCTGGGTCGACGACAAAAAGCGCACTCGTTCCAGCGTGGGGATGGGCTTTTCTGACTTCAGCTCTCTTTCGTTTCCAGGCAATGCGCTCCTCAAAGACAGCCGCGATAACGGCTACAACATCGTCAAGCAGATCAACCAGCTTCTCTACATTCAGCCGCCCGCCGGCAAAGAAGAGGAGCCGCTGCTGCAGATGTTCATACCGCTTCAGCACAAGGGCCAGTTCGCCGGAGTGCTGATCACCGAATATTCCATCGACGGGCTCTACCGCTACGGCGTGCCCTACGAAGTGTCGGCCCGCTATGCCGTGTCCCTGCAAGACGCAAGCGGCACATTGATCGCCGGCACCAGCATTCCGAGGCGCAACCTGGTGAGCCGCTTCCTTCCCTGGTCCCACCCCAGCCATGAATACGCAATGCCGGTGTCTCCGGTGGGCTCGGGGCTGGTGGTGCGCGCGCAGGCCTACCGCGCGTCGTTCGGAGTCATCGGCAGCGGGCTGTTCTGGCTGGTGAGCGCGCTGAGCGTGTTGACCGCCTGGATGCTGATTGGCAATTGGCGCCACACCCGCCGGCGCCAGGAGGCCCAGCAGGCTCTCATGTCCGAGACCAACTTTCGCCGCGCCATGGAAAACTCCATGCTCACCGGCATGCGCGCGATGGATCTGCAGGGCCGGATCACTTATGTGAACGCTGCCTTCTGCCAGATGACAGGCTGGGGCGAGGCAGACCTGGTGGGCTGCACCGCGCCATTTCCTTATTGGCCCGAAAAAGACCGTGAGCACCTGACCGCACTGCTGGAGGAAGAGCTCGCCGGCAACACCACGCCCGTCGGCATTCAGGTGCGGGTGCAACGCAAGGACGGCGGCTTGTTTGATGCCCGGCTGTATGTGTCACCGCTGATTGACGCCTTGGGCACCCAGACCGGCTGGGTCACCTCGATGACCGACATTACCGAGCCCAACCGCGTGCGTGAGCAGTTATCCGCATCCCATCTGCGGTTTACCACCGTGCTGGAAGCGTTGGATGCTTCCATTTCTGTAGCACCACTGGGCAGCGACGAGCTGGTGTTTGCCAACAAGCTGTACCGCCAGTGGTTCGGAGTGCAGGCCGGCGGGCATTTGCGGCTGGTGGCGGAAGCCGGCATGCCACCCAGCCCCACCAATGACGAATCCGAGGACAACGTGGACTCGTTTGCCGGCCTGCCCACCACCGGCCTGCCTGACAGCGATTCGGAGAGCGCAGAAATTTACGTTGAAACCCTGGGCAAGTGGCTGGAGGTTCGCTCCCGCTACCTGAGCTGGGTGGACGGGCGCCTGGCCCAGATGGTGATTGCGACCGACATCAGCAGCCGCCGCCAAGCCGAGGAACAGGCGGCTATTCAGACCGAACGGGCCCAGACCTCGAGCCGCCTCATCACCATGGGCGAGATGGCCTCCAGCGTGGCGCATGAGTTGAACCAACCGCTGACCGCCATCAGCAACTACTGCAACGGCATGGTCTCGCGCATCCAGGACAAGCAGATCACCGAGGCAGACCTGCTCACCGCCCTGCAAAAAACCGCCCACCAGGCGCAGCGGGCCGGACAAATCATCCAGCGGATCCGCAGCTTTGTGAAGCGCAGTGAGCCGAACCGCACCATGGCCGACGTCGCCACCATGGTGAGCGAATCCCTGGAGCTGGCCGAAATCGAGCTGCGCCGTTTCAATGTGCGGCTCAACCATTACGTGGCTGCGCGCATTCCGCAGGCCATGGTCGACCCCATCCTGATTGAGCAGGTGCTGGTCAATCTACTGCGCAATGCAGCCGAGTCCATCGACTCCGCGCAGCGCCCCACACCAGAGCGCGTGGTGGAGCTGCGGGTGGTGCCCAAGCGGATTGACGACAAGCCGGTCGTCGAGTTCTCGGTACAAGACACCGGGCGCGGTCTGCCCCCTGAGGTGATGGGCCGGCTCTACGAGGCCTTCTACTCCACCAAGGCCAATGGCATGGGCATCGGCCTGTCGCTGTGCCGCTCTATCGTGGAGTCTCACCTCGGGCGTATGTCAGCGGAGAACATCTACAATGGTCAAAACGTTGTGGGGTGCCGGTTTGTGTTCTGGATACCCCTGCAAGACGGCGGCGCAAACAGCCCGGCGGAGACCATGAAAAAACCAATACTCGGATGACTCAATGAGCTTGATCCCCAAAAAAGGAACGGTTTACGTCGTAGACGACGACGAAGCTGTGCGCGATTCCCTTCAGTGGTTGCTGGAGGGCAAGGGCTACCGGGTACGCTGTTTTGAGTCCGCCGAATCCTTTCTCAGCCGCTACGACCCCCGCGAAGTGGCCTGCCTCATCGTCGATATCCGGATGGGCGGTATGACCGGCCTGGAACTGCAATCCCGTCTGATAGAGACCAAATCCCCCCTGCCTATCGTGTTCATCACCGGTCACGGCGACGTGCCCATGGCGGTAGACAGCATGAAAAAAGGCGCCATGGATTTCATCCAGAAGCCCTTCAACGAAACCCACCTGGTCGATCTGGTGGAACGCATGCTCGACCATGCCAAAGACACCTTCGCCGAATCGCAGCTCGCCGCCAGCCGCGACGCGCTGCTGGGCAAGCTCACCTTGCGCGAGAGCCAGGTGCTCGAGCGCATCGTGGCCGGCCGGCTGAACAAACAAATCGCCGACGATTTGGGCATCAGCATCAAGACAGTTGAAGCGCACCGCGCCAACATCATGGAAAAACTTAGCGCCAACACCGTCGCCGATCTGCTGAAAATTGCCCTTGGCCAGAACGCCCCGAAAACCTGACGCTATCTTATCTATAGCTACTAACGCCCGCTAAGCCTGCGCTGCGGGCGTTTTTACTTCAAAAACAGACATGACAAACAGCACCGCCCAGATCATTGACGGCAACGCCCTTGCCGCGCAACTCCGCGCCGATATCGGCCGCCGCGCCGCCGCGCTCACCGCCCGCGGCCTGACCCCGGGCCTGGCCGTGGTGCTGGTGGGCGACAACCCCGCTTCGCAGGTGTATGTGCGCAACAAGGTAAAGGCCTGCGCCGACGCCGGTCTGCATTCGGTGCTCGAAAAATACGACGACGCCATGACCGAAGCCGCACTGCTTGCCCGCGTCGAGGCGCTGAACCTGGACCCCAGCATTCACGGCATCCTGGTGCAGCTGCCCCTGCCCGCCCACATGGACGCCAACAAGGTCATCGAATCCATCTCGCCCGCCAAAGACGTGGACGGTTTTCACATTGCCAGCGCCGGCGCGCTGATGGTGGGGCAGCCCGGTTTCTGGCCCTGCACGCCCTATGGCTGCATGAAGATGCTGGAGAGCATTGGCTACTCTCTGCGCGGCAAGCACGCGGTGGTCATCGGCCGCTCCAACATTGTGGGCAAGCCCATGGCCATGATGCTGCTACAGCAAAGCGCCACGGTCACCATCTGCCACAGCGCCACGCCCGACCTCGCCGCCATGACGCGGCAGGCCGATGTGATTGTGGCCGCAGTCGGCAAACGCAATGTGCTGACCGCCGACATGGTCAAGCCCGGCGCAGTGGTGATTGACGTCGGCATGAACCGCGACGACGCTGGCAAACTCTGCGGCGACGTGGACTTTGACGGCGTGCGCCAGGTGGCTGGCTT
>NZ_CAMCVG010000109.1 GCF_945881795.1 Rhodoferax sp. OV413 | reverse complement strand
CTTGTCCGGGTTTTCGCTTTCCAGAAAAAGCAGTTGCGCCACCACCAGGTTGGCGGTTTGGTCGTTCACCGGGCCCACCAGAAAAATCACCCGCTCTTTAAGCAGGCGTGAGTAGATGTCGTACGAACGCTCACCACGTCCCGATTGCTCGATGACCATGGGCACCATACCCAAGGCCTGGGTTTCCATTGCGCCGGACATTCCGTATTTCACGTTCATAGGGTCTCCAAAATCTAAGTTGTACTGTACAGAAAAAGCACCTGTCTCAAAGCAAATGGGGCTTAGGCGCCGGACTGCAAGTCCCGCGCAAGCCCCATTCCAGCCGCGGCGCACGGGTGGCGCCGTCTACGGGTCTTAGTTCTGACCCATCAGCTCATCAAAGGAAATCGACTTATCGCTCACCTTGGCCTGCGCGAGGATGTAGTCGGTCACGTTGCTCTCGATGACGATGGCTTCCACATCGGCCATGCGACGGTTGTCGCTGTAGTACCAGCGGATCACGTCTTCGGGCTTTTCGTAGCTGGCAGCCAGCTCTTCCACGTGGGCCTTGATCTGCTCGGGCTTGGCGGCCAAGTCGTTCGTGCGCACCAGCTCTGCCACCACCAGGCCCAGGCGAACGCGGCGCTCGGCTTGGGGACGGAAGATTTCTTCAGGGATGGGGGCCTTGTCAGCGTCTTTCACGCCGCGCTGCTTCAGGTCGGCGCGGGCGTTTTCAATCATGCGGTCCAGCTCGGCTTGCACGCTGGACTTGGGCAGATCGAGTTCCGACTTGGCGACCAAAGCGTCCATGGCAGCTTGCTTGTTGCGGACCAGCAGACGGCTCTTGACTTCGCGCTCGAGGTTCTTGCGGATGTCGGCGCGCAGTGCTTCCACGGTGCCGTCGGCAATGCCCAGAGACTTGGCCAGAGCGCCATCAACTTCAGGAAGGTGAGCGGCTTCGAGCTTTTTCAGGGTGACCAGAAAGTCGGCGGTTTTGCCGGCCACATCTTTGCCGTGGTACTCGGCCGGGAAGTCCAACTGGAAGGTCTTGCTCTCGCCGGACTTCATGCCGCGGGTGGCGTCTTCAAACTCTTTGAGCATCTGCCCGTCGCCCAGAATGAACTGGAAGTCTGCAGCCTTGCCGCCTTCGAAGGGTTCGCCGTCGATCTTGCCTTCGAAGTCCACGGTCGCACGGTCAGTGTCTTGCGCGGCGCTGTCCAGCGAGCGCTGGGCGAAGGTACGGCGCTGCTTGCGCAGGATGTCGACGGTCTTGTCGATGGCTCCATCGGTCACGTCGGCGGTCAAACGCTCGACTTCGGCGCCGCTCAGGTCGGCGACTTTCACTTCAGGGAATACTTCAAAAATCGCGTCGAACGCCATCTGGCCTTCGGGGGCGGTTTCGTTCTCGGAAATCTTAGGCTGGCCGGCCACTCGCAATTTGGCTTCGTTGGCAGCGGTGGCAAAGGCCTCGCCCACTTTGTCGTTCATGACTTCATAGTGGACCGAATAGCCGTAACGCTGGGCCACCACATTCATGGGGACTTTGCCTGGGCGGAAGCCGTCCATCTTGACGGTGCGGGCCAGCTTGCGCAGGCGGCTGTCAACTTCAGTCTTAATGACGCCGACCGGCAGAGTCAGGGTGATTTTGCGTTCGAGCTTTTCCAGGGTTTCTACGGTAACGGCCATCTTTACTCCTAATTTTTAGTTTGGCAGGACTTTCGCCTGCGGCATCGAGACGATGCCGTTGTTAGTTAGGGTTGGTGCGCGGGGGGGGACTCGAACCCCCACACTGTTGCCAGCGTCAGGACCTAAACCTGGTGCGTCTACCAATTTCGCCACCCGCGCAAAAAACAAAATACGGGGGCCGGAGGCACGGCAGACACCCGTCCGCCCCACCCCGACCGCCCGTTTGAAATCGGTAAGCCGAGTATTTTAGCCTGCCGACGGCCCTAGGCCGCCGCCGCCGGCTCGCGTTTGACACGGAACCACGCCGCATACATGGCCGGCAAGGCCAGCAACGTCAGCACGGTGGCCACAATGAGGCCGCCCATGATGGCGACCGCCATCGGCCCCCAGAACACCGAGCGAGAGAGCGGAATCATGGCCAGCACTGCCGCCGCGGCGGTCAGCACAATCGGCCGCAGGCGGCGTACCGCGGACTCCACAATCGCATCCCAGGCCGGAATGCCGGCGGCGCGGTCTTGCTCGATCTGGTCAATCAGGATGACCGAGTTGCGCTGGATCATGCCCATGAGCGCAATCACGCCAAGCAGCGCCACAAAGCCGAAGGGCCGGCCCAGCAAGAGCAAGGCCCCCGCCACTCCGGCAATGCCCAGCGGCCCGGTAATAAACACCAGCACCGAGCGGCTGAAGCTTTGCAGCTGCAGCATGAGCAGGGTGAAGGTGAGGAACAGCATTACCGGCACACCCGCCACGATGGAGGCCGAGCCCTTGGAGCTCTCTTCGACTGCGCCGGCCACTTCAATGCGGTAGCCGGTGAATCCCTTCTCAGCCCACTGGGCTTGCAGCGCCTTCATCATGGGCTGCAATTCGGCGGTGACGGTGGCGCCCTGCAGTCCCTCGACGATGTCGCTCTGCACGGTGATGGCGTAGTCGCGGTTCTCGCGCCACATCACGCCCGGCTCCCAGGTGAATACCGGCTTGGCGATCTGGGTGATGGGGATGGACTTGCCGCTGCTGGTGGGCAGGTAGGCGTTGCCGATGTCGGTGATGGCGTTGCGCTCGTCCAGCGGCTGGCGAAGCACGATGTCGATGAGCTTGTCGCCCTCTCGGAACTGGCCCACGGTGGTGCCACTGAGCAAGGTACGGGAGGCCTGAGCGATGCTTTGGCTGCTCACCCCGAGCGCACGCGCCTTGTCCTGATCCACCTCGAGGCGCAGCACCTTGACGGACTCGTTCCAGTTGTCGTTGACGCCGCGGGTGTTGCTGTTCTGGCGCATGAGCGCCTTGACCTCGTCGGCCCGCTCACGCAGTTGGAGCGGATCGGTCCCGACCACCCGGAACTGCACCGGATAGGCTACCGGCGGCCCGTTGGGCAGCAGCTTCACCCGGCCGCGCACCTCGGGAAACTCACTGGCCAGCAATGCGGGCAGCTTGACCCGCAGGCTCTCTCGCACCTTCAAATCCATCGGCACGATGATGAACTGCGACACGTTGGTCTGCGGGAACACCTGGTCCAGAGGCAAATAAAAGCGCGGCACGCCCGAGCCGATCCAGGTGCTGACGGTGGACACACCGGGCTCCTGCATCAAGCGGGCCTCGAGGCGCTCGGTTACCGCCTGGTTGTTGGCAAACGAGGTGCCTTCGGGGAACCAGATATCGACCAGCATCTCCGGGCGGCTGGAGTCGGGGAAGAACTGTTGCTGCACCTTGCCCATGCCCGCAATGCCCAGCGCAAACACCATCACAGTGCCGCCGATGGTGACCCAGCGGTACTTCACGCACCAGTTCACCATGCGGCGGAAGGTGTTGTAAAACGGGGTGTCAAAGTGCTCCTGGTGGGCCGACTCACCCGCTGGGTGCGGCCGGTTCTTGAGGAGGATATTGCCCAGATACGGCACGAAGTACACCGAGACGAACCAGCTCAAAATCAGCGCCAGCACGGTCACCGCAAAAATCGCATAGGTGTATTCGCCGGTCACCGACTTGGCCATGCCGATAGGCAAAAAGCCGACCGCAGTGATGAGTGTGCCGGTCAGCATGGGCATGGCTGTCACTTCGTAGGCGAAGGTGGCAGCGCGCACCTTGTCGTAGCCCTCTTCCATCTTGCGCACCATCATCTCAACCGCAATGATGGCGTCGTCCACCAGCAGGCCCAGGGCGATGATGAGCGAGCCCAGCGAAATTTTGTGCAGGCCGATGCCCCAGTAATACATGCCCAGAAAGGTCATCGCGAGCACCAGCGGAATCGTGATGCCCACCACCAGGCCGGGGCGCACGTCCAGCGTCCAGCGCCTCCAGAATGGCTGGCCCGCCTTGGTGTGCAGGCCCAGCGCAATAAAGCTCACCGCCAGCACGATGACCACCGCCTCCACCAGCACCTTCACAAACTCGTTCACCGAGGTGGCAACCGCCTTGGGCTGGTCTTGCACCTGCACCAGCTTGATGCCGGCGGGCAGCCCGGCCGAGATGCCGGCGGATGTCTTGGTAAGCGCTTTGCCCAGCGCAATGATGTCGCCGCCTTTGGCCATGGACACGCCCAGCGCGATCACCTCTTTGCCCTGATGGCGCACCTTCACCGCCGGCGGGTCCACGTAGCCCTTGCCGATGGTGGCGATGTCTTTCAGGCGGAACTGGTTGCCGCTGGCACCCCGGATCGGCATATCGGCGAGCTGCTGCACCGCGTTGAACTGGCCGGCCACACGCACCTGCACCACGTCCAGCGGCGTCTGCACGGCGCCGGCGGACTCCACTGCGTTTTGCTGGCCGAGCTGCGCCAGCACCTGACCGAAGTCCAGCCCCAGCTGGGCCAGGCGTTTTTGCGAGATTTCGATATAGAGCTTCTCGTCCTGCACCCCGAAGAGCTCCACCTTGGCCACGTCGGGAACCCGCAGCAGCTTCTGGCGCACCTCGTCGGCAAAGGTCTTGAGCTCGGCGTAGTTGAATCCGTCGCTCTCCAGCGCGTAAATGACGCCATAGACATCGCCGAAGTCGTCGTTCAAGAACGGGCCGACCACGCCAGCGGGCAGGGTGCCGCGCATGTCGCCGATCTTTTTGCGCACGGTGTACCAGACGTTTGGCACTTCACTGCCCTTGCTGGAGTCCTTGATCTGGAAAATGATTTGCGACTCGCCGGGCTTGGAGTAGCTGCGGATCTTGTCGGCGTATTGCACCTCTTGCAGCGTGCGCTCGAGCTTGTCGGTGACCTGCTCAGCCATCTGCTGCGCGGTGGCGCCGGGCCAGTAGGTGCGAACCACCATGGCGCGGAAGGTAAAGGGCGGGTCTTCGTCCTGCCCGAGCTGGAAGTAAGCCGCCGCACCCAGAAGCATCAACACCACCATCAGGTAGCGGGTCAGCGCGGAATGCTCCAGCGCCCACTTGGACAGGTTAAAGCCGGTTTTTGGTTCCTGCATCATGGCCGCCTCACTTGACCACAGCGCTTGCGGCGGCCGCAGGTGCTACGGAATCCATAGCTGCTGGCGCATATCCAGCGGGCGCTGAGGCGCTTTTTTCCTTATAAATCGCGACCTTTTGCCCGGGCGACAGCACATGCACACCGGCCACCACCACCTGCATGCCCGGCGTGAGGCCGCTGCTGATGACGGCGTCGTTGCCATCGGCCGTGGCGACCACCACCGGCTGGGCCTTGACGGTCATGGTGGCGGAGTCCAGCACCCAGACACTGCTGCCCGCCCCCGCCTTGAGCAGGGCCGACGTGGGCAACTTGATGACTTGCTCGCCGCTGCGCTCCAGCGCTTTGGGCGCCACCGTCACGGTCGTGCCCAGGGGCAGCGCATCTTTCGCGCCCAGGGCCACCTTGACAGTGAAGGTGCGGGTAACCGGATCGGCGCTGGCTGCCACCTCGCGCACCGTGCCGGTCAACTGGGTCTTGCTGGCCCACACCCGCACATCGACCATCGAGCCCCGCGCAATCTGGGCGACCTTGTCTTCGGGCACGGCGAACACCACGTCGCGCGGGCCGTCCTGCGCAATTTGCACCACAGGCGCTCCGGCAGCCACCACCTGGCCCACTTCGGCGCTCACCGCCGTGACCACGCCCGACACATCAGCTACCAGGGTGGTGTAGCCGGCCTGATTGCCTTGGCTGTTGAGCTGGGCCTGGGCCTGCTCGA
>NZ_CAMCVG010000108.1 GCF_945881795.1 Rhodoferax sp. OV413 | reverse complement strand
GAGTAATCTTGTTGCTTGCGGTTGTTGAAGAGTGCGGCATACCCGTGACATAAAACTGCAGGGTCACTTCTGAAGCACGGACCCCTTATTCGACAGTAACGCTAACGCTATATCCATTTGCCTTAAGCAACGCGTGCTGCTTGGCTTGCGCCAGATCGCTCGCCACCATCTCCTCACACATCTCCAGAGCTGTAATCTCCGGCACCCAACCCAGCTTGGCTTTTGCCTTGGCGGGATCGCCAAGCAGGGTTTCGACTTCCGCTGGCCGGAAATAGCGGGGATCGATCTTGACGACGGGCTTGTCTTCCCAATATCCCACTTCGTCCACTCCCGCGCCCTCCCACCGGATGGTCTTAGCTAAGGCTTGCGAGGTCCACTCAATGAACTGCCGCACGCTGTATTGCTTACCCGTGGCAATCACGAAATCCTCGGGCTTGTCTTGCTGCAACATGAGCCACTGCATGCGGACGTAGTCTTTGGCGTGACCCCAATCGCGCAGGGCGTCGATGTTGCCCATGTACAAGCAGTCCTCCAGGCCCTGGCTGATATTGGCCAGGCCGCGGGTGATCTTGCGGGTCACGAAGGTTTCGCCGCGGCGCGGGCTCTCGTGGTTAAACAAAATCCCGTTGCAGGCGTAAATTCCATACGCCTCGCGGTAATTCACCGTAATCCAATACGCATACATTTTTGCCACCGCGTAGGGGCTGCGGGGGTAGAAAGGCGTGGTCTCGCGCTGCGGAGTTTCTTGCACCAGGCCATAGAGCTCGCTGGTGGAGGCTTGGTAAAAGCGGGTTTTCTTCTCCAGACCCAAGATGCGGATGGCCTCTAGCAAACGCAAGGTGCCGATTGCATCTACATCGGCGGTGTATTCGGGGCTCTCAAAGCTCACCGCAACATGGCTTTGGGCGCCTAGGTTGTAAATCTCGTCCGGCTGGGTTTCTTGGACGATGCGGACCAGGTTGCTGGTGTCGCTCAAATCGCCGTAATGCAGCTTGAAGCGCGCATTTTCGATGTGCGGATCTTGATAGATATGGTCCACCCGGTCGGTATTAAAGCTGGACGAACGGCGCTTGATGCCGTGCACCGTGTAACCTTTTTCCAGCAAAAACTCAGCAAGGTACGAGCCGTCTTGGCCGGTAATGCCGGTAATCAGGGCAACTTTGGCTGTTGCCACTTGAGTTTGCGTTTCCATTTGCGAACTATTCATAGTTGATACTCAAAAAATCTTGGTACGCGAGGCGAAGGCCGTCTTGCAACGCGACGCGGGGCTGCCAGCCTAATGTTTTGAGTCTCGCGCTGTCCATCAGCTTGCGGGGTGCGCCGTCGGGCTTGCTGCTGTCGAACCCGATGGCACCAGAGTAACCCACCGTCTGGCTCACCAAGTGCGCCAACTCGGAGATCGGAACGTCGTCTCCACAGCCCACATTGATATGGCTCTGCATGGGGGATGTGTGCTTTGCATATTCTTCATGCGGCAAGTTCATCACATGAACACAGGCTGCGGCCATGTCATCCACAAACAAAAATTCTCGCCTTGGCGTGCCACTGCCCCAAACACTCACAGAGGGATCGCCACGCTCTTTGGCCTCGTGAAACCTGCGAATCAACGCAGGTATAACGTGGCTGTTTTCGGGGTGGTAGTTGTCACCCGGGCCGTACAGATTGGTGGGCATGACGCTGCGGTAGTCGATGCCATGGCTTTGACCATACTGCCGGTTGTAGCTCTCGCACAGCTTGATGCCAGCAATTTTTGCAATCGCATAGGGCTCATTGGTCGGCTCCAAAGTGCCGGTGAGCAATGCGCTCTCTGCCATGGGCTGAGGCGCCAAGCGGGGGTAGATGCAGCTGCTGCCAAGAAACAATAGCTTTTTAACGCCGTTACGAAATGCAGCCTCCACCACATTGGCCTGCATCATCAGGTTTTGGTAGATAAAGTCTGCCGGGTAGGTGTTGTTGGCATGAATTCCTCCCACCTTGGCTGCTGCGAGGTAAACCTGCGTGGGCCGCTCGGTTTCAAAAAATTGGTTGACCGCCGCCTGGTTGCACAAATCCAGTGCCAAATGCGGGCGAACCAGCAAATCGGCTGATTCAACGCCACCTGCCAGCAGCGTCCTGACAATTGCTGAGCCGACCATGCCGCGGTGGCCAGCTACAAAGATTTTGGGCTTCGGATTCATTCGCAAATTCAGATTTGTTGAGCATTATCGACTCTGCTCCGCCCCGTACAGGGACGGCTCCTTAACGAAGAGCGCCGTAAGATGAAGACTTAACCGGCGCGAAGGCATTTTTACTACGCCGCTGATTCACTTGAGAGAACAAAATGACTGATCTACAAACCACCTTCGCGTCCGCCGTTGCCGAGTCCAAAAACCTGAGCGAGCGGCCGGACAACGCAACCTTGCTCAAAATTTACGCGCTCTACAAGCAAGCGACCGTGGGCGACAACGCCGAGGCCAAGCCGGCGTTTGCCGACATGGTGGGGCGTGCCAAGTGGGATGCCTGGATTGGCGTCAAAGGCCTGAGCGCAGAGGACGCGATGCAGCAGTACATCGACCTGATTGAATCACTAAGCTGAAGGCGATGAAGGCGCCAGCAGCACGTCGAGGTTTTTGGAGATTTCTGCCTCGATTTTTTCTTTGAATGCCCGCAACAAAAAGCCTAGCTGTGCGCTGAGCTCGAAACTCTCGGGGCCCACGCTCAATGTGCCGTTGACGCCGGACCTTTTGAAGCTCAATATGTCCTGAACTTCGCCTTCGGTGTAAGTGCATTCCATGCCGAAGTCGCGCCAGGCCTGCTCTGCCCAATCGCGGGCTACATTGCGCGCGGCCTCCAAACCAAGGCTATGGGCTCGCAATAGGTGTAAATCCGCCACGGGGTTCGCCTCCTCTGGGTATGCTGTGGTTGTTAATGCTGTGATGGCTGCGGTCGCAATTGCGGTCGCAGCTGTCGGTCGCATAAACGGTCATCTTAATGAAGCAAAGGCGGTTGTCCCCATGCTGTACAAATTCAAATCCAAAGTTGCCAGCGATGTGATCATGCTCGAGCCCAACGGGCGGCAGATTCTGCAGCTGTGGGGCCGCACCGATGCGGCGAGCCAGCAAAAGGGCATCCTGCTCGCTGCAGACCTACCCGCAGCCATCAGCGCGCTGGAAGAGGCTGTGGCCCAAGAAGAGTCGCGCCGTGTTCAGGCCGCATTGGCTGAACCTTGGGCACAAGAAAAGGGGGAAGACAGCGCCCCCTCCGGCGTCAGCCTGCGGCAGCGGGCTGCTCCCCTACTCGATATGGCGCGACGCAGCCTGGCGGCGGGCAAAGACATCACCTGGGGCGCCTGACCCCAGCGCGGAGTCCGCAGTGTCAGACGCGGGGCAGCGCCCGTTTAGTCGGCGTAAACGCCGGCCGCCTTGATGATGGGCGTCCACTTGGCGATTTCAGAGGCCACAAACTTCTTGTGTTCTGCGGGCTCCACGCGCTTGTCGGAAACCACCACTGCGCCCAAGCCTTCTTGCTTCTTGACGAAGTCTGCGTCTTTAAGGGCCGCCTTGAGCGCTGTGTTCAGCTTGGCCTGAATGTCGGCAGGCGTGCCCTTGGGGGCGTACAGGCCGTGCCAGATGGTCACTTCAAAGTTGGCCAGGCCTTGACTTTGCAGGGTAGGCAGGCTCCTCAACGCGGCGGTCGTAAGGGGCTTGGAAGTGGTCACCGCATAGGCGTTGACCTTCTTGCCCTCGATTTGCTGGCTGGTGTTAGTGGTCTGGTCGCACAGCAGGTCTATTTGTCCGCCGATCAAATCGGTCATTGCAGGCGCGGTGCCTTTGTAGGGCACGGTGGTCATGTCCACCTTGATAGCGTTTTGGAACAGCAAACCGCACAGGTGTGACGCGGAGCCGATGCCCGCGTTGCCCAGGTTGACCTTGCCCACGTTCTGGCCAATCCATGTGGTCAGCTCTTTGTAGGTCTTGGCTGGCAGGTCGGGCTTGCCAATCAAGGTCATGGGCACATCGTTGATCATGCCCAGGTACTCAAAGTCGGACTCCACCTTGAAAGGCATGTTGCGCAGCAGGCCGGGCATGGTGCCCATGGCAATGTGGTTGAGCAACAGGGTGTAGCCGTCCGGCGCGGCCCTGGCGACCTTGCTGGTGCCGATGGAGCTACCCGCGCCTGCGGTGTTGTCGATGACGATGCTCACATCCCCCAGTTGCTTGCGCAGAGACTCGCCCAGATCGCGGGCTACGCGGTCGGTCGGTCCGCCGGCGGCGAAAGGCACCACGATGGTGATGGGCTTGGAGGGGTAGGTGTCGGCAGAGGCGGACATGGCCACCAAAGCGGCTGCAACGGCGATGATTTTTTTCATGGGAATCTCCTGTAGTGAGGGCGTGAGTCTATCCAGCGCAGTAATAACCCGTACTGAGGAAACTACCTAGCCCACGGGTCACGGGGGGTTTTGCAGAAAGTTAGCGGTAACTACGTGCGTCTTCGATCACCTTGCCGTCATTTGGCAAGCCGCCGGGCGCGAGCAGCTCTACGTCCCCGCGCAGCTTGGTCACCTCGCGCACCGCCTCGGCTACGCGCTGGGCCAAGCCCTCAGGCTGGCCTTGCACCTCCAGCATCAGGGTCATCTGGTCGTTGGCCATTTCACCGCTCACCACCAGTCGCGCCTTCTGGACTTCGGGAAAGCGCTTGGCCACCTCGTCCACCTGCTTGGGATGCACAAACATGCCGCGCACTTTGGTGGTCTGGTCAGCCCGGCCCATCCAGCCCTTGATGCGGGTGTTGGTTCGGCCGGTGGGGCAGGGGCCTGCCAACGCCGCAGACAGGTCGCCGGTACCAAAACGGATCAGCGGGTATGCAGCGTTCAGGCTGGTGACCACCAGCTCGCCCACCTCGCCTTCGGGAACCGGGTCTCCCGTGCCGGGGCGGACAATCTCCACAATGACCTGCTCGTCGAGCACCAGGCCCTCGCGCGCGCTTGTCTCGTAGGCAATCAGACCCAAATCCGCCGTGGCATAGCACTGGTAACCGTCCACCCCGTGGGCGGCAAACCAGTCGCGCAGCGAGGGCGGATAGGCCTCGCCGCCGAACATGGCTTTTTTTACGCTGGGCAGCGCCACGCCCATCTCCAGCGCCTTCTCGAGGATGATTTTCAAAAAGCTCGGCGTGCCGATATAGCCCGCGGGTTGCAGCTCCGCCATGGCTTGCACCTGCTGCTCGGTCTGGCCGGTGCCGCCCGGGAAAACAGTACAGCCCAGCGCGTGGGCGCCGGTCTCCATCATCGAACCCGCAGGGACAAAGTGGTAGCTGAAGCTGTTGTGAATAAGCTCCCCGGGCCGGAAGCCCGCTGCAAAAATAGCCCGCGCCATGCGCCAGTAGTCGCGCGCCGTGCCCTCGGGCTCGTAAATCGGGCCCGGGCTGGCAAACACGCGCGGCATGGCGCTGCCGAATCCCACCGCGCTGAAGCCGCCGAACACGTTACCCCCCGCCTGCCGCGCAGATTGCTGCAGCGCCTGCAACTCCGACTTGCGGGTCACCGGCAGGCGGGCGAGTGCTGCGCGGTCCACGACGGACGCGGCATCCACGCCCTGCAAGATGTCGGCGAATGCCGGGCTGTGCTGCTGAGCATGGGCGACCTGGCGTGGCAGCGCCGCCATGTGGGCGGCCTCGCGCTCGGCGGGTTGGCGCGTTTCCAGGGCGTCGTAGGCGGGATTCATAAACTCTCCGTCGGCAAATATGCTATTGAATTAGGAGCTGCTCGCGCATACTGCATAAGCGCTAGAGCCGATTTAGGTGTGATTTTTCAGGCCAGCCAGCGTTTGCGGCGCTTGTAGCTCTTGACGTCTTTGAAGCTCTTGCGCTCACCGCCGCCCACGCCGAGGTAGAACTCTTTGACGTCTTCGTTGCTGCGCAAGTCGGCAGCTGCGCCGTCCATCACCACCCGCCCGCTTTCCATGATGTAGCCGTAGTCGGCGTATTTCAGGGCCATGTT
>NZ_CAMCVG010000107.1 GCF_945881795.1 Rhodoferax sp. OV413 | reverse complement strand
CGGCCTCGTTCACGATGACGGTTTTCTTGACTGCGTCCAAATCAAGCACCAGATATTCCACATCTGCAGATTCGGCGGATTGAAACAATGCGGTATTGGCCTTGTAAAAAGCTTCTACATCGGCGTCCGACGGGTTGATTTTTAACGCGTAGTCGAGGGGGCTGAAGCGCAGCACTTGCACTTCGCGGCGCTCAAAAAACGCATTCAGCGCGATGTCTGCCGAGGCTTTTGGAGAAAACGCGGTGCCGGTGACCGCAGACTCCACTTGCATCGACGACAAGTCGCGACGCACACGCGCCTCAAAGCCTTCAGGAGTGAGGCCCTGGCTGCCGGCCAGTTGGCGGTAGCGGTCCATGTCGAGGCTGCCGTCGGGCTTGCGCAGGCTGGCGATGGTGGGGTTTTGCTGCAGCTCTCGAGCCAGGCGCGCGTTGCTGGTGGTCATGTGGGCGCTTTGCACCGCCTCTGCAATGACTTTGTCGCGCACCAGTCGCTCAAGGGTGCTGTAACGGGCTTCGGCCGAGTCCAGCAACTTGGGATCGAGGTTGGGTACGGAACTGCGCAAGCGGTCCACCTCGTTTTTGTGCGCGAAGTCCCACTCTTCCTGGGTGATTTTTGCGTTGCCCACGGTGGCGACGGTGGCACCACTATCCGCCATGGTCTTGTATCCGTCCATGCCCACAAGCACAAAGGCGGGGATGATTAGCAAGAACATGACGAACATCATGACCTTGGTGTGCTTGCGAACAAAATCAAACATGCGCTAACTCTCCTAATGAACAACAAAAAAGGCGAACATGGTGTTCGCCTTTGCTGGGTGGGGGTGGTGAGTGATGACGGGCTCGAACCGCCGACCTACGCCGTGTAAAGGCGCCGCTCTACCAACTGAGCTAATCACCCCCCGAAAACCGGAGATCAGTTCAGGGCATCTTTCAATGCTTTGCCTGGACGGAACTTTGGAACTTTGGCAGCTCTAATTTTAATCGCAGCGCCGGTGCGAGGATTACGACCGGTGCGCGCAGCGCGTTTACCCACCGCAAACGTACCAAAGCCCACCAGCGACACGGTGCCGCCTTTTTTTAATGTGGTCTTGACGGCGCCGATGGTGGACTCCAGCGCGCGCGTGGCTGCAGCCTTGGAGATGTCGGCGTGCTTAGCGATGTGCTCGATTAATTCGGTTTTATTCACAAGATCCCCTAGATAGCAAGCGGAGTTAGAGATTGTCTGGTTAGTTGACTAGATGTGCTATTTGAGCGCAAAGCATGTGAAATGCATCGGGGCTAGCAACATGGCGCGAGCGCTTTGTGAGCGGTGCGTAGGAAATTCTAGTTGTAAAAATAGGGCCATTCGGTTGCCGAGAAAAAAAGTTCGCGGCAGTGTTCAATCACTGGGCGCGAGCGCGGATCTCAGGAACCGCTTTTTGCAGGTAATAGACCATGGACCACACGGTCAATACGGCAGAAATCCAGATCAGCCACACGCCCCAGACTTTGGTGTCAATCACACCGAAAAGCTCGCCATTGAAAAGCAGGAATGGAATAGCCACCATCTGCGCCACCGTCTTGAGCTTGCCGATCATGTGCACCGCCACACTTTTGCTGGCACCAATCTGGGCCATCCACTCGCGCAGGGCGGAGATGGCGATTTCGCGGCCGATGATGATGAGCGCCACAAACACGTCGGCTCGCTGCAAATGCACCAGCACCAGCACGCAGGCACAGACCAGAAACTTGTCCGCCACAGGGTCCAAAAAAGCGCCGAAAGCGGATGTCTGGTTGAGCTTGCGGGCCAGGTAGCCGTCGAGCCAGTCCGTCAGGGCGAACACCACAAACATGACTGTGGCCACCAGGTTCTTTTCGGCATCACTGGCCATGCTCTCCGGCAGGTAGAACACGCCCACGATGAGGGGGATCGCGAAGATTCGCGTCCAGGTCATGATGGTAGGGATGGTGGTAAACATGCGCGGATTGTGGCACGGCTTAATGAAGTGCCTGGTAGATCTCCTCGGCCAATTCGCGCGATATGCCCTCCACGCTGGCAATGTCCTGGGCGCTGGCCTGTTCCACCCCACGCACCCCGCCAAAGCGCTGCAACAGCCGAGCGCGCCGCTTGGGGCCGATGCCCGGAATCTCTTCGAGCTTGCTGCCGCCGGTGCGCACCTTGGCGCGCGCGGCCCGCATGCCGGTGATCGCAAAGCGGTGTGCTTCATCGCGAATCTGCGCCACCAGCATGAGCGCCGCCGAGTCTGCGCCGAGGTAGACCTTTTCGCGGCCATCAGCAAACACCAACTCCTCCAGCCCGACTTTGCGGCCCTCGCCTTTTTCAACGCCAACAATCAACGACAGTTCCAGCCCCAGGCTCTCAAAAACCTCCCTGGCCATGGACACCTGTCCCTTGCCGCCGTCCACCAGCACCAGATGCGGCAGGCGCAGGCCCGCGTCAGGGGTGCTGCCGCTGTGCCGCGCTTCGCGCAGGGCTTCGGCCAGCTTGCTGTAGCGGCGCGTCAGCACCTGCCGCATGGCGGCGTAGTCGTCGCCGCCGGTAATGCCGTCAATATTGAAACGGCGGTATTCGGCGTTTTGCATCTTGTGATGCTGAAACACGACACATGAGGCCTGCGTGGCCTCACCGGCGGTATGCGAGATGTCGAAGCACTCAATGCGCAGGTCGTCCAGATCGTCCAGCGCCAGATCCAGCGCATCGGCCAGCGCGCGGGTACGGGCCTGCTGCGAGCCCTCCTCGGCCAAAAGGCGTGCGAGCTGCAAGGCAGCGTTTGTCTGGGCCATGTCCAACCAGGCGCGGCGCTGTTCGCGGGGTTGGTGCACTGCGGTCGCCTTGACGCCGGCCTGCTCCGACAGGGCTTGCAGCAGCCGCTTGCTAACCGGCTCGCTCACCACCAGCACCGAGGGCATGGGCACCTGTATGTAGTGCTGGGCGATAAAGGCTTCCAGCACCTGGACCTCCACCGGAACAGCGGCGGCATCCTCTTCTGCCGCGCCCATGACAGAAGCGTCCTCAACATGCACCGGAAAATAAGGCCGGTCGCCCAGATGCCGGCCCCCGCGAACCATGGCCAGGTTCACGCAGGCTTTGCCGCCTTGCACCTTGACGGCCAAAATGTCCACATCGCGGTCCGACACGTTGTCCACCGACTGCTGGTGCAGCACATTCGACAAGGCTGCCACCTGGTTGCGCAGTTCTGCGGCCTGTTCAAACTCCAGCTTCTCAGCGTGGGCCATCATGCGCGCCTCCAGCCCGCGCATCACGTCTTGCGCCTCGCCGCGCAGAAAGCGCTCGGCGTTGGCCACGTCTTGGGCATAGTCGGCTGGCTGAATGTGCCCCACACAGGGGCCGGAGCAGCGCTTGATCTGGTACAGCAGGCAGGGGCGCGTGCGGTTGGCAAAGATCGAGTCTTCGCAGGTGCGCAGCCGGAACACCTTTTGCATCAGCAAAATTGCCTCTTTCACCGCCCAGGCGCTGGGGTAGGGACCGAAGTAGCGGTGCTTTTTTTCGACTGCGCCGCGGTAATACGACACCCGCGCAAACTCCACGGGCTGCGGGGCGCGGGCCGGCACGGGGGCATCTGCGGGCGCCAGATTCTTGGGCACCGGCGGCGTTCCGGTCATCTTCAGGTAGGGGTAGCTCTTGTCGTCCCGGAACAGGATATTGTATTTCGGGTTCAGCGTCTTGATGAGGTTGTTTTCCAGCAGCAGCGCCTCGGCCTCGGACCGGACGACCGTGGTCTCCATGCGGACGATCTTGCTGACCATGTGGCCGATGCGGGTGCCGCCATGGTTTTTCTGGAAGTAGCTGCTGACGCGTTTTTTCAGGCTGATGGCCTTGCCGACGTACAGCACCTGCCCCTCGGCATCGAAATAGCGGTAAACGCCGGGCAGGGATGGCAGCGCAGCAACCTCGCGCAATAGCTCGTCAGAGTGGGTTTCGCTCATAGCGCCCTATTGTCGGCCAGCCGGCACAGGCTTGGCCCGTAAAGGGCTTGGGCACAATCCACGCAATGCCCCCCACAGAACCCCACTCGCCCGCACCGATCTCCGCGCCAGTCTCCGCGCCCGGCGATGCATCCAGCGCCGGACATGCCCGGGCCCGACCGGATGCGGGCATGGTGTGGGATGTTTTTTGCCGCGTGATCGACAACTTCGGCGACATCGGGGTGTGCTGGCGCCTGTGCGCCGATCTGGCCCGGCGCGGCCACAGCCTGCGGCTCTGGGTGGATGACAGCAGCCCCCTGGACTGGATGGCGCCGGGCGCACGGCAAGGGCAGTGGCCGGGGGTGCGCGTGCTGGACTGGCAACAGGCCGGCGAGCCCGCACTGCGCGCCTCGTTCCCGCCCGCAGACGTGTGGATAGAGGCCTTCGGATGTGAAATTGCTACAGAATTTATAGCTGAAAGCGCATATTCCGCGGGAAGAAATGCCCAAAATCCTCTGAAAAAGCCGGTCTGGATCAATCTTGAGTACCTGAGCGCAGAAGCCTATGTGGAGCGCTGCCATGGCCTGCCCTCGCCGGTGATGCAGGGGCCGGCCAAGGGGGCGGTGAAGCATTTTTACTACCCCGGCTTTAGCGCCGGCACGGGAGGTCTGCTGCGCGAGCCGGATCTGAGTGCCGAGCCGACGGAATGGACGGAGCCGGAGCGCAGGCGGTGGCTGCAAAACCACGGCGTGGCCTGGGGGGGCGAGCGGCTGGTCAGCCTGTTTTGCTACGAACCCGCGGCGCTGCAGCAGGCACTTACCGCCTGGGCCCGGGCGCCTGCCCCGACTTTGCTGCTGGTAACGCCGGGCCGCGCGGCGCGGGCGGTGGAGGCGGCGCTGTGCGATGCCGGGTTGCAGGGCTCGAGCGCCGGACAAGAGCCCATCGAAGCCGGCGCCAGTCGTGAGCGGGGTTCACTGCGGGTGCACTACCTGCCACCCCTGCCGCAGCCGGACTTTGATGCGCTGCTGCACTGCTGCGACCTCAACTTTGTGCGCGGTGAAGACTCTCTGGTGCGCGCGCTGTGGGCCGGCAAACCTTTTGTGTGGCACATCTACCCGCAAGACGACGGGGCACATGCAAGCAAACTCACCGCCTTTCTGGACGAGATGCAGGCCGATGCCACGGTGCGAGCGCTGCACGCCGCATGGAACGGGCTGCCCGCCGGTCGCCAATCACCGTCTGAGCAGTGGGACCAGCTTGCGCTAAAGGCGTGGCAAAGCCAGTGGCAAGTCCAGGTTCAAGCCTGGCGAACGCGCCTGTGGCGGCAGCCCGATCTGGCCACGGCGCTGATCGGCTTCGTCTCGAAAAGACGATAAAATCCACGGCTCAGCTGAATTTGGCGCCCGAAACAGGGGCCGACTTCATGCCCTTCGCCGCTGCAAGCGGCCTACAGTCGCCAAACGCGACATTCGACATCGCTATCCTATGAAAATCGCACAAGAAATCCGCGCCGGCAACGTGATCATGCACGGCAAAGACCCCATGGTCGTCTTGAAGACCGAATACAGCCGCGGCGGACGCAACTCGGCTACCGTGCGCATGAAGCTCAAGAGCCTGATTGCCAACTTCGGCACCGAAGTCGTGTTCAAGGCCGACGACAAAATGGACCAGATCATTCTGGAAAAGAAGGAGTGCACCTACTCCTACTTCGCCGACCCGCTCTATGTGTTCATGGACGTCGACTACAACCAGTACGAAGTTGAAGCCGAAAACATGGGCGACTCCCTCAACTACCTCGAAGACGGCATGACCACCGAAGTGGTGTTCTACGAAGGCAAGGCCATCTCGGTGGAATTGCCCACAACCATCGTGCGCGAAATCACCTGGACCGAGCCCGCTGTCAAGGGTGACACCTCCGGCAAGGTTCTGAAGCCCGCCAAGATTGCAACCGGCTTCGAAATCGGCGTGCCAATCTTCGTGGACCAGGGAGACAAGGTCGAAATCGACACCCGCACCGGCGAATACCGCAAGCGCGTCTAAGCGTCACGCACCC
>NZ_CAMCVG010000106.1 GCF_945881795.1 Rhodoferax sp. OV413 | reverse complement strand
CAATCCAGATGGGAGTTTGTATGAACGTTTCTAAATTCTTGGTTGCCATTGCAGCTGTTTCCGCTCTCGCGGCACAACCTGTTTTGGCACAAACGGCAGAAGGCGCGTCGGCTGGTACGGGTACAGGCACCGGATCCGCCGCAGGCACTGGCTCTGCTGCCGGAACCGGCGGTGCGGCTGGGACCGGTGCGGCAGGTACAGGCGCTGCTGCAGGTACAGGTGCAGGTGCTGCCGGTGCAGGTGCAGGTGCTGCCGGTTCTGCTGCAGCAGGCGCTGCGGGCGCAGCTGGTGCTACCGCTGCTGCCGTAGGTGGCGTGACTGCCGCCGCTGCAGTTGGTGCTGCTGTGGCGATTGGTGTTGCTGTTGCTGCAACTACGGGCGAAAACGAAACCACCACAGGTTCCACAGGTTCCACAGGGTCAAACTAACCAGGTCTACCCTGCCAAGGCGCCTTCGGGCGCCTTTTTTTTGCTCTTCTTGTTTCCTCTCATGCAGCTTCTTTTTCGGTGTTTGGGTATGTGCGCGATCCTGTTGGTGGCGGGGTGCGCCTCTCGCCAGGGGCCGGAAATGCAGTCCTTGGTCAGTCTCGTGCGGGGTGATTTGAATACTCAACAGTTGGGTGAGGCCCTCAAGAACCTGAACCCCGCATTCCGTTACATGCGTGTCGAGCTCGATGGTGCGGCGCCGGCGCTCATGGTGTTGGGTTACATCGACCAAGATCGTCATGGTGCTGTAGAGGTGTGGTACTCGGCCCTCGGTGAGATTATCAGAACCCAGAACGGTCGCATTATGGGCACCGTGGGGCTGCCGGTCGATTGGCGAGCGCTCACGTACTTGAACCCTCCTATCGCATGGACTGATGCAATGGCGGCGCCTGCCACCTACCAGCGAGCGCGTGACGAACTGCCGAGCTACCGCTTCGGAGTGCAGGAGCGTGTCACCCTGTCGGCCATGTCGCCTTCATCGCTTTCCTCCTTGTCTTTTGAGATCCCCGTCACTCTGCGCCGTGAGTGGTCTACAGGGGTTCGTTGGTTCAGAGAGCAAGTCGATGCGGCTGACGGCTCACATTTGCCGGATGCTGTGTTTGCAGTAGCCCGGTACCGTGGTCAAGCCGCCGTGGTTTTTTCCAGGCAATGTTTGTCTCACAAGGTGTGCTTGCGGATGCAGCTCTGGCCGCCACAGGAAGAGTCGCTGTGAAGAAAATATTTGCTATGTATTTCGCTGCTCGGGGCGCGTTGCTGTGGGGCTGCGTCAGCTTTGCTGCCGTGGTGCAGGCGGCTGGGCCGGAGGTTTTGGCTATCCATGCTTCCGCCCTGTCAAGCGGCATGGACATCCGGCCCGGAGAACGCCTGAGCGAGTGGCTGATGCGAAATGTGGGGTCCAGCGGGGATGCTGGAATCATCCACTGGCGGGCGCCCAGCGAGCGGGGAGCACAACTCCGTCTCCAAGAGGCTATTGCCCTGCAATTGGGGCAGCGCGGTGAGGCTTTGGATGGCCTGAACGAGCGGCTTGGCGCCATGCCGGTGACAGGGCGCCTGGTCCTAGCCAGCACCGATGCGCGCTGGCTTCAGGGTTCTGCGCAACACGACCCGGTTTTGGCCGATGGTCAGAGCCTGCAGCGTTTGACGGGATTGACTTCGGTGGCGGTGCTGAGCGACGCTGGTGATATGTGCCTCACAGAGGCCTCCGCCCGTCTGGATGTCAGAGCGTATCTCCGGGCCTGCATGGATGACGCGGAATCGATTGATTGGGTTTGGCTGGTCCAGCCGGATGGCCGGGTTCGCAAGTTGGGTGTTGCAGCTTGGAACGCGGATGCAGAGGGATTCATCGCCCCCGGCGGGTGGATGTTGGCGCCGCGCCGTGGCACGTTGTCCGGCAGTGTGGCCGATAACATCGCGCGCTTTCTGGCAACCCAACTTCCCGCGCAAACGCTTTACCCCGGTATGCCGGTACGCGTCCATGCGTCCCCTTCGTCCCATCATTCGAAGGAAGTATCCATTGGTCGTGGTGTGCCCCGTGTCCAGCAGTGGACCGCTTCAGACTGGGGAGATATCGGTGTGATTCAAACGCCATCGGCCAGGATGGAGTCTGCTGGTTCGGTGCGGAGTCACGTTTCGGGGGTGTACCCGAACACCCGCCTCAGCGTAATGCTTCAACCCTTGGACTGGTTCGAATTTGGTTTTCGTTATACCGACATTGCGAATGCTTTGTACGGCCCCGCAATTGCAGGCGAGCAAACGTACAAAGACAAGTCGGTGGATGTGAAGCTGCGCTTGCTGCAGGAGGACGCTGTGTTGCCCCAAGTGGCAGTGGGTATCAGAGATCTGGGGGGCACAGGCCTGTTTGGCAGCGAATACTTGGTGGCAAGCAAGCGCTGGGGCGCGTGGGACGCGAGCATGGGTTTGGGGTGGGGTTACATGGCTTCACGCGGCGGTGTGTCAGCGCCCCTGGGACTGCTGAGCAATAGCTACAAGACCCGGAGCACACAGACGGCTGCATTTGGCGGCGAAACCAATGACCAGAGCTATTTCCGCGGGGATGCGGCGATTTTTGGCGGGGTTCAATGGACCTCGCCTAGCGGCCAGTGGGTATGGAAGGCTGAGCTGGATGGAAGCAACTACCAGCGGGAGCCGTTTGGCACAACCCAGCCCCAGTCCAGCCCGGTCAATCTTGGTTTTGTTTACCGCTACTCTCCAGGGGTAGATTTTTCTGGTTCTCTGGAGCGAGGAAACCGGATTGGAGTGGGCCTTACGCTGCACTTTGATTTGAGCCGCCTCGAGATGCCCAAGCCGCTGGATCCGGTGCAGCCGCGCTTTCCTTTGATGCCCGCTTTGTATCCAACGGCATTGGCAGCTCCAGCCTTGGCGGATGAGCTGGAGAAGTTCACTGGTTGGACCGTTCTGAGCGCGCAGCAGCAGGCAGACAAACTCCTTGTGGTTGCGGAAGCAGAAGGGGTGTTTCTGCAAGAGCAGATGGACCGTGCCATCGCCGTCTTGAACAGACTAGCGCCGGCATCGGTGCGAAATTTTGTCATCGAGCTCCAGGCGCGCGGTTTGGCCTTTACCCGTATCGAAATCAATCGGGCGGAATGGCTGCGCGATCAGACCCAAGGACAGGCTCCTTCCCTGAAGTTGCCCGCAATCGAGGTGAACAAAGCTCCTATGCGCGTCGCGGATGAGAAGCTGCTGCCCGCTGCAGACGGTTTCCAGCGTGATGGTCGCGAGCCCAGCCTGAAAATTGGGCCGAGTTACAGCCAGATTCTGGGCGGGCCGGACGGCTTTGTGCTTTTTCAGGCAGGTGTGCGGGCCAATATGGAATACAGCCTGCAACCCAACACCTGGATTAGCGGTAACGCCAATGCCCGTGTGCTCGACAACTACGAGCGTTTTAAGTACGACGCGCCGACCAACCTGCCCAGGGTGCGTACACATCAACGCGAATACGTGACAACGTCTGCGGTCACGATTCCCAACCTTCAAATCACCCATGTCGAAGACCTAGGCGGAGGGCACTACGCCAGCGCTTATGGCGGCTTGCTTGAGTCGATGTTTGCGGGGGTGGGGGGCGAATGGCTTTTCCGGCCCTGGAAAGGTCCGCTGGCATTTGGTGTGGATGTGAACCAGGTCCGCCAGCGTTCTTTCGCGCAGGATTTTGGGCTGCGAGACTACGAGATCACCACCGGCCATGCCACCGCCTACTGGGACACCGGTTGGAACGACCTGCTTGTCACCGTTCAGGCGGGCCGCTATCTGGCTGGAGATGTCGGGGCGACCTTCGACGTGCGGCGTGTGTTTAAGAATGGCACGGCCATCGGCGCGTGGGCTACCAAGACGAACCTGTCTACCCAACAGTTTGGCGAAGGCAGCTTTGATAAAGGCATTTATGTCACCGTTCCGTTTGATTTGCTGCTGCCAAGGTCCTCGCCCTGGTCAGGCACTGCGGCTTGGACGCCGCTTACTCGGGACGGCGGCGCTCGCTTGGCACGCGGCGTGACTTTGTTCGACGTGACTTGGCAGCGCGACGCCCGCGCTGGGCGCTATGTTTCCAACCCTGGCAGCAGGGCGAACAACCGCTTTGTAACCGGAGAGGATCTGTCTTATGTCCGGTTGGATCCCAAAGACAGGTTCAAGCTGGCCGGGCAGGACTTGAGTGCGCTCCCGCATGGGGTGGGCGACGTTCCGGCGTCCACTTGGATGACTGCTGCTGGAGTCATACTCGCCTCCAGCGCTTTTGACACCCAAGCGGACCAGTGGGTGAGAGAGCAGCAGGGTGGAGGCATGCAGTCAGTGGCGAAGCTGGGCAACGCAATGCCGGCGCTGATGGCAGTGGGCACCGGAGCGTTATTGACCGGGGTGGCGGGTGATCGTGCGGCGGACACGGCCCAGACGTCGCTGATGGCGGCAGGGCTGACCTTGGGTGCCAATCTCGGCATGAAGTTTGCCGTAGGCCGCGCCCGGCCCGAAGATGGGAGGGGCGCCTCGTCCTTTGACGGTTTTGGTGCTAACGCCTCGCAGTCCAGCTTTGCGTCCAACCATGTTGCCACGGCATTTGCTTTGGTGACACCTTTTGCCCAGCAGTACGACATGCCTTATCTGTATGCATTGGCTGCTACCACGGCCATTAGCCTTATCGAGGAGCGTAAACACTGGTTGTCTGACACGGTGGCAGGCGGATTGTTGGGCTATGCCGTCGGCTCCATCATGTCAAGCCAGCAGTTGCATCGTGAAAAAGGCTGGCAGATTCAAGCATCGCCGAGCCGGGTGGGTGCGACCAAGCGGTTTTGACAGGTCCGGTGCGCTTGGCCTGCGCCGCGCAAAGGCGCAGGTTTCCTCCGGTTAAAATGCGAGGCGCGTCCACCGAACATGAGCAAGAACCCCATTCTGGTTATGACACCGCGAACTACGCCGGCCCGATTGATGCACAAATAAGCCGCCTGCGCCCGCGCCTTGTGCGTCGGAAGCTATAAAAATCATAGTAAAGCGCGGAATTGACCGCGCTTTTTGCTTTTCGGATTCTGTTCTTTTTACTGACTTCATCATGATCAACATCACACTCCCCGACGGCTCTCAGCGTGAGTTCCCCGGCCCCGTCACGGTGGCTGAGGTAGCGGCCTCGATTGGTGCTGGGCTGGCCAAAGCGGCCCTGGCCGGAAAGGTGCGCGCGTTGTCCGAGCCCGATAGTGCGGGCAGGGTGGTGGACACGAGTTTTCAGATGATGGCCGACAGCGCGCTGTCCATCATCACCTCCAAGGACGCCGATGGTCTGGAAGTCATCCGCCACTCAACGGCGCACTTATTGGCTTACGCAGTCAAAGAGTTGTACCCCGATGCGCAGGTCACCATCGGCCCGGTGATCGAGCACGGGTTCTTTTATGATTTTGCGTACAAGCGCCCCTTCACGCCAGAGGACCTGGCGGCCATCGAAAAGAAGATGACCGAGCTTGCCAACAAGGACGAGCCGGTGCTGCGCCGCGTGCTGCCGCGGGACGAGGCGGTGGAGTATTTCAAGAGCTTGGGCGAGCAATACAAGGCGGAAATCATCGCCAGCATTCCGTCTAACGAGGACGTGTCCCTCTACCGCGAGGGGAAGTTCGAAGACCTGTGCCGCGGCCCGCACGTGCCGAGCACCGGAAAACTCAAGCACTTCAAGCTCATGAAGGTAGCGGGCGCCTATTGGCGCGGCGACCATCGCAATGAAATGCTGCAACGCATTTACGGCACGGCCTGGGCCAGCAAAGACGAGCTACAGCAGCACCTCACCATGCTGGAAGAGGCTGAAAAGCGCGATCACCGCAAACTAGGCCGCGAGCTGGATTTGTTCCACATTGATGAGCATTCCCCCGGCACCGTGTTCTGGCATCCCAAGGGCTGGACGCTGTGGCAGGGCGTGGAGCAGTACATGCGGCAGGTGTACCGCGACAACGGGTACCTCGAAGTCAAGGGTCCGCAAATCATCGACAAGAGCCTGTGGGAGAAGACCGGTCACTGGGACAAGTACCGCGAAAACATGTTCACCACCGAGAGCGA
>NZ_CAMCVG010000105.1 GCF_945881795.1 Rhodoferax sp. OV413 | reverse complement strand
TTCGTCCATGGACGTGATGGCGGCATAGGTGGTGCCGCCCTTGGAGGTGACCTTGGCCCGCAGGCTCTCAGGCGGCTCTGCAGAGGCGCGGGCCAGCTCGCCGGCGCCGATGAAGGTGGCCACCGCCAACTGGTAAGCCTGCTCGCGGGGCAACCCCATCCGGGCGCCGGCTTCGGTCATGGCCTCCATGAAATAAAACATATAGGCCGGTCCCGAGCCGCTGATGGCGGTGACTGCGTCGAGTTGCGCCTCGGCCGTGAGCCACAGGGTGGCGCCGGTGCTGGCGATCACTGCATCGGCCCAGTCTTTGTCCGCCTGGCTCACGGCGGGGCGGCTGTAGAGCGCGGTGATGCCTTTGCCAATCAGTGCCGGCGTGTTGGGCATGCAGCGGATGATGCGCTCGCTGCCCAGCCATGCGGCCATGCTGTCGGTGGTGATTCCGGCCGCCACGCTCAGGTGCAGCGCGGAGCCGGTGTGGGGGCGTACCGCGGCGGCGGCTTCTTTAAAGGTTTGCGGTTTGACCGCCCAGACCAGCATATCGGCGCCCGCCAACGACGCATCGGCTTGCTCCAGCGCTTTCAGTCCGAACTCCGCAGACAAGCGCGAACGTGCCTCTGCCCATGGCTCCACCACCGAAATGTCGGTTGCGGCAAACCCCTGGCGGAGCAGCCCCCCGATGATGGAGCTGGCCATATTGCCGCCGCCAATAAATGCAATACGCTTACCCATGGTGTGTCCTGTTGCAGGTGAGTTGGTGTGGAGCGCCACAGTTTAGAGGGTGGTCTGCCGCACCGCGTGTTCCCAACGGTCCATCAGCTCCATGGCACGCGCGGGCGCAAGTGTGGGCAGAAAGCGGCGCTCGGCACGCCACAGCTCGGCGAGCTCGTCGGTGCTCTGGTAAACGCCGGCGCTCAGGCCCGCCAGATAGGCGGCGCCCAAGGCGGTGGTTTCCGTGACCGCGGGGCGCACAACCGGAATGCCCAGCAGGTCCGCCTGAAACTGCATGAGCAAGTCGTTCACGCACGCGCCGCCGTCCACCCGCAGCTCTGACACCGACGCTGCGCCTGCACTTTCAGCGTCGCGGCGCATGGCCTGGAGCAGCGCCGCACTCTGAAACGCTATGCTTTCAAGAGCAGCTCGCGCAATGTGGGCAAGGGTTGAGCCTCTGGTAAGGCCTGTAATCGAGCCCCGTGCATCGGGCTTCCAGTACGGCGCGCCCAGACCGGTGAAAGCCGGCACCACCATCACCCCGCCGGCATCCGGAACGCTTTGGGCGAGGTTCTGCACTTCGCTGCTGCTCTGAATGGCCTGCAAACCGTCGCGCAGCCACTGCACCACGGCCCCACCCACGAAAACGCTGCCTTCCAAGGCAAATTCCGGCTTGGCGCTTACTTGCGCCGCGCTGGTGGTGATCAGGCCGTTGCGCGATGTTTGAAACTTGTCACCGGTGTGCATGAGCATGAAGCAGCCGGTGCCGTAGGTATTTTTCACCATGCCGGCCTTGAAACACGCCTGCCCGAAGAGCGCGCTTTGCTGGTCACCTGCTACCCCGCCAATCGGAATGGCATGCCCCAGCAGTCCGGGAGCGACTTCGCCAAACAGGGACGCAGAGGGTTGCACCGACGGCATCACGTTTGCCGGAATATCCAGCGCGGCCAGTAGCTCCGCGTCCCACTGGTTGGTGTGAATATTGAAGAGCATGGTGCGCGATGCGTTGCTCACGTCCGTGGCGTGCACGCGGCCCTCGGTGAGTTGCCAGATCAGCCAGCTGTCAATGGTGCCAAAGGCCAGCTCGCCATTTTGGGCCTGCGCCCGCGCGCTGGGCACATTGTCCAGCAGCCATTGCAGCTTGGTGCCAGAAAAATAGGCATCCACCAGCAAGCCGGTCTTGGCCTGGATGCTGCCTGCCAGGCTACGGGAGCGGAGCTCGGCGCAGCGGGGCTCGGCACGGCGGTCCTGCCAGACGATGGCGTGGTGAATGGGCAGCCCGGTGCTGCGACTCCAGACTACCGTAGTTTCGCGCTGGTTGGTGATGCCCACCGCCTTCACCTGCGCCGCGCTGATGCCGGCTTTGGCCAGGGCGTCCCGTGCAGTGGCAAGTTGCAGCCGCCATATCTCCAGGGGGTCATGCTCCACCCAGCCGGGCTGGGGGTACATCTGCGCCAATTCTTTCTGCGCCATGGACACCACGTGTCCAGCCTCATCAAACACGATGCTGCGCGAGCTGGAAGTGCCCTGATCCAGGGCTAGTAGATACGGCACGGGGCGCCTCCTTGGTGTGTACGAACAAATTCCGGCAAGGCGCAAAAGAGCTGCGCCTTGCCGGACATTGATTCACAGAGCATAGCGAAGGGCTGAAACGAGTTTTTTGGCAAAGTGTGCAAAGAGCGCTAAAAACTTGTTGACGGCCGTGAACTACTAGAGCACAATAGCGGGCTTCGCTTGAAAAAGCTGAAGATTCTGCCCAAATGAAAGTCGTGCAAGTGGTTTGTGCGGCGGCCAGCGGGCCCAAGACTGACTTGGTTATGTAGTTGCCAGTGTGGCAAAGCAGATCCAGGTGCAAGTTGGGAATATTGAAATGATCCAAACTGAATCTCGACTGGAAGTTGCCGACAACACCGGCGCGAAATCCGTTCTCTGCATCAAGGTGCTGGGCGGGTCCAAGCGTCGCTATGCAAGCGTCGGCGACATCATCAAAGTTTCCATCAAAGAAGCTGCTCCCCGTGGACGCGTCAAAAAAGGCGAGGTCTACAGTGCTGTAGTGGTTCGTACCGCCAAGGGCATCCGCCGTGGCGACGGTTCTTTGGTGAAATTCGACGGCAACGCAGCTGTGTTGCTCAACGCCAAGCTGGAGCCTATCGGCACCCGCATCTTCGGACCAGTGACCCGCGAGCTGCGCACTGAAAAGTTCATGAAGATCGTGTCTTTGGCTCCTGAAGTTTTGTAAGGACCGGCCATGAACAAGATTCGCAAAGGCGACGAAGTCATCGTGATCGCAGGTCGCGATAAGGGCAAGCGCGGAGTAATTTCTTTGCGCGCCGACGACTCGCATGTCGTCGTAGAGGGCATCAACTTGGTGAAAAAACACACCAAGCCCAACCCCATGAAGGGCACAACCGGCGGCATCGTTGAAAAAACCATGCCTATTCACCAGTCCAACGTTGCCATCTTCAATGCGGCAACCGGCAAGGCTGACCGTGTTGGTATCAAGGTGCTGGCTGACGGTAAACGCGTGCGCGTTTTCAAGTCCAGCGGCGAAGAAATCAAGGTGGCATAAACATGGCACGTCTCCAACAACATTACCGCGAAAAAGTGGCCGCCGAGCTGACAGCCAAGTTTGGCTACACCTCGCCCATGCAAGTGCCCCGCCTGACCAAGATCACCCTGAACATGGGTGTGAGCGAAGCCGTTGCAGACAAGAAGGTGATGGACCATGCCGTCGCCGATCTGACCAAAATCGCGGGCCAGAAGCCCGTGGTGACCAAGTCCAAGAAAGCTATCGCCGGTTTCAAGATCCGCGAAGGCCAGGCTATCGGTTGCATGGTGACATTGCGCGGCGTGCAAATGTACGAATTCCTGGACCGTTTCGTGACAGTGGCACTGCCCCGCGTCCGTGACTTCCGCGGTATTTCGGGTCGCGCTTTCGACGGTCGTGGTAACTACAACATCGGCGTCAAAGAACAGATCATTTTTCCTGAGATTGAATATGACAAGGTCGATGCCTTGCGCGGCCTCAATATCAGCATCACCACAACGGCAAAGACCGACGAAGAGTGCAAAGCGCTGCTCGCTGGCTTCCGTTTCCCGTTCAAGAACTGAGGTGACCTGTGGCTAAAATGGCTTTAATCGAGCGCGAGCTCAAACGTGACAAGTTGGCTGCCAAGTACGCTAAGAAATACGCGGAACTGAAGGCAATCGCAGGTGATGCAAAGCGCTCTGACGAAGAGCGAGCAGCAGCCCGTCTGGGTCTGCAAAAGCTGCCCCGCAACGCGAACCCCACCCGCCAGCGTAACCGCTGCTCCATTACGGGTCGTCCCCGTGGAACGTTCCAGCACTTCGGTCTGGGTCGCGCGAAAATCCGTGAAATGGCTTTTGCCGGAGAAATCCCCGGCATCACCAAGGCCAGCTGGTAAGCGATAGGAGAATCGAACATGAGTATGAGTGATCCCATCGCCGATCTGTTGACACGCATCCGCAATGCACAAATGGTGGCTAAAACCACCGTGTCCGTGCCTTCTTCCAAAGTGAAGATTGCGATTGCCCAAGTGTTGAAAGACGAAGGCTATATCGACGGCTTCAAGGTTTCCACTGAAGGTGGCAAAGCCGAGTTGCAAATCGCATTGAAATATTACGCCGGTCGCCCTGTGATCGAGCGTATTGAGCGCGTAAGCCGCCCCGGCCTGCGCGTCTACCGCGGCAGCGATGCAATCCCCCAAGTCCAAAACGGACTGGGCGTTGCTATCGTGACTACACCCAAGGGTGTTATGACTGATCGCAAAGCGCGCGCTACCGGTGTCGGTGGTGAAGTGCTGTGCTACGTCGCTTAACGCTAGAGGAATAAGAAACTATGTCCCGCGTAGGCAAACTCCCCGTCACCGTTCCTGCTGGTGTTGAAGTGTCCATTAAAGCTGACCAGATCAGCGTGAAGGGCGCTGGCGGCACGCTGCAACTGGCTCAAAACAGCCTGGTGAATATCCAAAACGAAGCCGGCAAGCTCAGTTTCGTACCTGCTAACGACTCCCGTGAAGCTGACGCCATGACCGGCACCATCCGCCAGTTGGTCAACAACATGGTGGTCGGCGTGACCAAAGGCTTTGAGCGCAAGCTCAGCCTGATTGGCGTGGGTTACAAGGCGCAAGCTACTGGCGCCAAGTTGAACTTGGCAGTGGGTTACTCCCACCCCGTGAACCTGGACATGCCTGCCGGCATTTCCGTGGCAACGCCCACTCCCACCGAAATCCTGATCAAGGGCGCTGACCGCCAACGCGTGGGTCAGGTCGCTGCTGAGATTCGTGCTATTCGTCCGCCTGAGCCCTACAAGGGTAAGGGCATCCGTTATGCGGACGAAAAAATCACGATCAAAGAAACGAAGAAGAAATAAGGAGCTGCAATATGTTGACCAAAAAAGAGCAGCGTCTTCGTCGGGCGCGTCAAACCCGCATTCGTATTGCGACCCAAGGCGTGGCACGCCTGACCGTAACACGCACCAACCTGCACATTTACGCCAGCGTTATTTCTGGCGAAGGCGGAAAAGTGATTGCCAGCGCTTCTACTGCAGAAGCCGAAGTGCGCAATTCGCTGGGTGCCATTGGCAAGGGCGGTAACGTGGCTGCGGCGCAGATCATCGGAAAGCGTGTCGCTGAAAAAGCGAAGGCAGCCGGCGTCGAAAAAGTGGCGTTTGACCGTTCCGGTTTCGCCTACCACGGCCGCGTCAAGGCGCTGGCAGATGCCGCGCGTGAAGCTGGCTTGCAGTTCTAAGCAGATCGGAAATAAAGATGGCTAAAGTTCAAGCAAAAATGCAAGGTAAGGCCGAGGGTCCTGAGGACGGTCTGCGCGAGAAAATGATCGCGATCAACCGCGTGACCAAAGTCGTGAAGGGTGGCCGCATTCTCGGTTTCGCTGCTCTGACCGTGGTCGGCGACGGCGACGGTCGTATCGGCATGGGTAAAGGCAAATCCAAGGAAGTTCCTGCAGCTGTGCAGAAAGCAATGGAAGAAGCCCGCCGAAATATGATCAAAGTCACTTTGAAAAATGGCTCTATCCACCACAAAGTGATGGGTCACCACGGTGCAGCGAGCGTCATGATGGCGCCAGCCCCAAAGGGTACTGGCATCATCGCTGGCGGACCCATGCGCGCTGTTTTCGAAGTGCTGGGCATTACAGATATCGTGGCAAAGAGCCACGGATCTTCCAATCCTTACAACATGGTTCGTGCCACCTTGGACGCTCTGTCGGTGTCAACTACGCCGTCTGAAGTGGCTGCCAAGCGCGGCAAGACCATTGAAGAGATCTTCGCTTAATCGAGGACTTCAAGATGACAACACAACAAACCGTGAAGATTCAATTGGTGCGTAGCCCCATTGGAACCAAAGAGTCCCACCGCGCCACCGTGCGTGGTTTGGGTCTGCGCAAGCTCAACAGCGTGAGTGAACTGCAAGACACGCCTGCTGTGCGCGGCATGATTAACAAGATCAGCTACCTGGTCAAGGTGCTCTAAGAGGTCAATGATGGAACTCAATAACATCAAGCCCG
>NZ_CAMCVG010000104.1 GCF_945881795.1 Rhodoferax sp. OV413 | reverse complement strand
CCGATTTGCTCAAACAGCAGGTCCGAGAGCTGCGCCTTGGTGAGCGCCGGCGTTTCCAGGCTTTCAACAGAAAAATCCATACGAATGTCTTTCAGGCTGCCCAAAGATCAAGCGCGCTGACGCGCACCCACCGCGCTGACCAGCTGATCGACCACGGCTTTCATGGCGGAATCGATTTGCTCCTCGGTGAGGGTGACGTCGTCGCTGTTCAGGGTGAGGCGCAGGGCGAGGCTGCGGTCGGTATGGCCTGACGGTGCGTCTGCGCTTTGGGCCGCTTTGGGGCGGTACACATCGAACAGCTGCACATCCCGCAGCAGGCCCTGTGTGGGCGCGGCGCGTACTGCGGAAATCAAATCGGCATGGGTCACATAGTCGGCAACAACCACCGCCACATCGCGCTGCACCGCCTGGAACTTGGGAACGCTGTGAAAAGCTGGCACGCTGCGGGCCAACACCGCATCCAGCGCCAGCTCAAACATCACCGGCGCGCTGGGCAACTCATACGACTGGCGCCACTTGGGATGCAGCTCGCCCACGAAGCCGATGGACTGGCCGTTGAGCCGCACCTCGGCGGTGCGGCCGGGGTGCATGGCAGGGTGTTGCGCGGGAACGAACTCGGGTTTCAGGGGGGCCAACAAGGCCTCCACATCGCCTTTGATATCGTAAAAATCGACACCGTGGTCTTTTCGGCCCCATTGCAGCGCATCGGCGCCGCCACTGGCCAAACCGGCCACGCGCATGGGTTGATCGAAACCCTCAACGGTGGAATCGGTGTTCTTGACCGACGGATCGCGCAGGAACACACGCCCCAGCTCAAACACGCGCACCCGGGGCGCCTTGCGGGCCAGATTGAAACGCACAACTTGTAGCAATGAACCCAGCAGCGACGAGCGCATCACGCTCATTTGGCTGGCAATCGGGTTAAGCAGCTTGATGGGGTTCGGGTTGCCGGCCAGCTCGTGCTCCCAGCGTTCTTCTACAAAGCTGAAGTTGATGGTTTCCTGGTAGCCCAATGCCGCGAGCGAACGGCGCACTGCGAAGGCGCTGCGCTCGTTCTCCGGCCGGATTTTGGCGGTGATGGGGGCCTGGGGCGGTGTGTGCGGCAGCCGGTTGTAGCCCACCATGCGGGCCACTTCTTCAATCAGGTCTTCTTCAATTTGCAAGTCAAACCGGAACGAGGGCGGCGTGACGGTGATCAGCCCTTCGGACTCCTGCACCGGCAAGCCGAGCCGGCGCAGGGCATCGGCGCATTGCGCCTGGGTCAGCGGCATACCAATGACCTTGACCGCGCGCGCCACCCGCAGCGTCACTGGCGTGGCGGGGGGCAAGTGGCTCACGATGTCGTCCACCGGGCCGCATCGGGTTTGCGGCGTTCCGCAGATGTCGATGATGAGCTGGGTGATGCGCTCGATGTGCTCGACAGTAAGTTGGGGATCCACGCCGCGCTCGAAGCGGTGACCGGCGTCGGTAGAAAAATTGAAGCGGCGCGAGCGGCCGGCAATCGACTTCGGCCACCAGAAAGCGGCCTCTACGTAGATGTGGCGGGTGTCGTCGGACACGGCGGTGGCGTCTCCGCCCATGATGCCTGCGAGCGACTCGACCTGCTGCGCGTCGGCAATCACGCCGACCTTGTCATCCACAGTGACGGTGTTTCCATTGAGCAGCTTGAGCTGCTCGCCGGCACGGCCCCAGCGCACGTCCAAGGCGCCGTGGATTTTGTCGAGGTCGAAAATATGCGTCGGGCGGCCCAACTCGAACATCACGTAATTGGAAATATCCACCAAGGGGCTCACGCTGCGCTGACCGCAGCGCGCGAGCCTGTCGACCATCCATTGCGGCGTACGGGCTTGGGTGTTGACGTTGCGGATCACACGGCCGGAAAAACGTCCGCACAAATCAGGCGCGCTGATCCGGACGTCCAACTTTTCGGGGATGCCCACCGGAACCGCTGCAATTTCAGGCGCCCGCAAGGGTGCGCCGGTCAGGGCCGAGACTTCACGCGCTACGCCGTAAACACTCAGGCAATGCGCGAGGTTCGGCGTGAGCTTGAGGGTGAATAAGGTGTCGTCCAGATCGAGGTACTGGCGAATGTCTTGCCCCAAAGGCGCGTCCAGCGGCAGTTCCATCAGGCCGCCGTGATCTTCCGAGAGCTTTAGCTCGCGCGCCGAGCACAGCATGCCCTGGCTCTCGACGCCACGCAGCTGGCCCACCTTGATGAGGAAGGGCTTGCCGTCTTCGCCCGGCGGAAGTTCAGCCCCCACCAGCGCGCAAGAGATGCGGATGCCGACCCGCGCATTGGGCGCGCCGCACACGATGTTGAGTAAATCCGGCCGGCCCACATCGACCTTGCAGACGCGCAGGCGGTCGGCGTTGGGGTGCTGCGCCGCTTCCTTGATTTCGCCCACAACAATGCGGGTGAAGGCAGGAGCCACGGGACGGGTCTCTTCCACCTCGAGGCCGGCCATGGTCAGGGTCTCGGCCAGCTCGGCGGTGGAAATGGCGGGGTTACAAAAGCTGCGCAACCAGGATTCGGAGAATTGCATGTTCAGGACCGGCGTGAAAAGGTGATCGTGTGGATTACTGGAATTGCGACAGAAAGCGAACGTCGCCATCAAAGAACAGGCGCAGGTCGTTCACGCCATAGCGCAGCATGGTCAGGCGGTCCGGCCCCATGCCGAAGGCAAAGCCGATGAACTTTTCAGGGTCCAGGCCCATGTTGCGGATCACATTGGGATGCACCTGGCCGGAACCGGCGACTTCGAGCCAGCGGCCTGCAAGCGGGCCGGTTTGGAACTGAATGTCGATTTCGGCGCTGGGCTCGGTAAACGGGAAAAAGCTGGGGCGGAAACGCAAGACCAGGTCGTCGGACTCAAAGAAGGTGCGGCAAAAATCAGTGAAGACGAACTTGAGGTCTTTAAAGCTCACGTTCTCCCCGACCCACAGGCCTTCGCATTGGTGGAACATGGGCGAGTGGGTGGCGTCGCTGTCCACACGGTAGGTGCGGCCGGGGGCGATGACGCGGATCTCAGGCATGTCGCCGCTGAACAAACCTTCTGCTAACGCGCCGGCAGCCGCGCGGTGCGCCTTGACATGCTGCACGGCGTAGCGGATTTGCATCGGGCTGGTGTGGGTACGCAGGAGGTCGGGCGCCGACTCCGAGCCACCCTCTA
The DNA here is from genome assembly GCF_945881795.1 of Rhodoferax sp. OV413. Lineage (GTDB taxonomy): Bacteria > Pseudomonadota > Gammaproteobacteria > Burkholderiales > Burkholderiaceae_C > Allorhodoferax. The sequence goes on along the minus strand of NZ_CAMCVG010000104.1, from coordinate 3,116 downwards.
CATAGAAGGTGTCGTGCATGGACCGCGCGGGGTGGTCTTCGGGGGTGTTGAGGGCGGTGAAGTTGAACCAGTCGGACTCAATTTCAGGGCCCTGCGCCACGTCAAAGCCCATGGAGCCGAAAATCGCCTCGATGCGCTCGAGTGTGAGCGACACGGGGTGCAAACCGCCTTGCCCGCGCTGGCGGCCCGGCAAGGTAACGTCCAGCGCTTCAGCTTGCAATTGAAGCTGCAGTTCTGCATCTGCGAGTGCCTGCCGTCGATCGGTGAGCGCCGCCTCAATCGCTTGTTTGGCCAAGTTGATGGCCGCGCCGCGGGACTTTTTCTCGTCCACACTCAAGGCGGCCATGCCCTTCATCAGTTCGGTGATCTTGCCTGACTTGCCCAAAAACAGGGCCTTGGCGTTTTCGAGATCAGCGGGCGTGGCGGCTTGTAGAAAAGCGGACTGTGCGGCCTCGACGATGGCGTTCAACTCGGTCATAAATTCTTGGATAACGAAGTAATCAATGAAAAAGGGCTAGTGCTCTTTCAAGCGCTAGCCCTTGTTTCTGGTGCGCGGATTGCTACCGGATCAATAGCAATCAGCAGCGGACTCAGGCGGCCAGCTTGGCCTTGACCTGATCCACAATGCCAGCAAAAGCTGCCATGTCGTGGATAGCGATGTCGGACAGAACCTTGCGGTCGATCTCGATATTGGCTTTCTTCAGACCATTGGCAAACTGGCTGTATGTCATGCCGCATTGACGGGCTGCCGCGTTGATACGGGCAATCCACAACTGACGGAACACACGTTTCTTGGTACGGCGGTCACGGTAGGCATATTGCCCGGCCTTCATCACCGCTTCTTTGGCGATACGGAACACGTTACCGCGGCGACCGCGGAAACCCTTTGCAAGGGCCAGAACTTTTTTATGGCGGGCGCGAGCCGTTACACCACGTTTGACGCGAGGCATGTGATTACTCCTTGTACGTCGTTAATTAAATACCACGGCCGGGCAGCATTTGTGCCATGTGACCCATATTGGTCTCGTGGACAGCAGCAGAACCGCGCAAGTGGCGTTTATTTTTAGTGGTCTTCTTGGTCAAAATGTGACGTTTGAAGGCTTGACCGCGCTTGACGGTACCACCGGGACGGACGCGGAAGCGTTTCTTCGCCGCGCTCTTGGTCTTCATTTTGGGCATGTGAATGCTCCTTTTCATTTGTGCTCGTGAGGCGTCTGGAAACACTTTCCAGCCTTGTTGGCCCCGAGCCACTTGTGCAGTCCCCGCAAGCGGGTCTGCTAGTTCGCAGGGTGCTTTTCAGCAACCTGCTAACCCCAAGCAGGTGACCAGACCTGCGAGGGATATTTATGCCGCAGCCTCTGCTGCGGGCTTGGCGACTGCACCGGGCTTTTTACGACCCGGTGCAATCATCATGATCATCTGGCGGCCTTCGAGCTTGGGAAACTGCTCGACAAGAATGGTGTCACCCAACTCATCGCGCATCCGCTGCAACATGGCCAGACCAATTTCCTGGTGGGTGATCTCTCGCCCCCGGAAACGTAAAGTGATCTTGCACTTGTCGCCCTCGGCCAAGAAGCGCCGGATATTGCGCATCTTGATGTTGTAGTCGCCGTCATCGGTTCCCGGACGGAACTTGATTTCCTTGATTTCAATCACCGTCTGCTTGGCTTTCGCTTCCGCTGCCTTTTTCTGCTCCTGGTACTTGAACTTGCCGTAATCCATCAACCGGCACACAGGCGGGTTGGCGGTGGCAGCAATTTCAACCAAGTCAACATCCAGGTCACCTGCCATACGCAGGGCTTCCATCAAGCTGACGACACCGAGGGGTTCGTTGTCAGGACCGGCGAGGCGAACCTCAGGGGCCATGATTTCACGGTTCAAACGGTGTTTACGTTCTTCGCGCTGGCGGCGGTCACGAAATTCAGTAGCGATGGCTCAATCCTTCACAATATCTGCTACAAAAACTGTAGCGGTTGCCGCACAGCGCGCGCCGTCAAACCGGAAATTCCTTGGGAAAAGCCTCAGGAAGATTTGGTGGCAACGTCCGCCGAGATACGTTCAATAAACGACTCCAGGGACATTGCGCCGAGGTCTTGGCCACCCCGGGCACGCACTGCAACAGCGCCTGCTGCCATCTCCTTGTCACCGATAACGACTAGGTAGGGCAGCTTCTGCATCGAATGCTCACGTATTTTATAGGTTATTTTCTCGTTACGCAGATCCAAATTAACCCTAAGCCCTTGATTTTGCAGCGCTTTGGCCACGTTTCTGGCGTATTCGGCCTGCGCGTCCGTGATGTTGAGCACCGCCACCTGCACTGGCGCCAGCCATGCGGGCAAGGCGCCGGCGCTTTCTTCGATCAGGATGCCGATGAATCGCTCCAAGCTTCCCACAATCGCGCGGTGCAGCATGATGGGGCGATGGCGGGAGCCGTCTTCGCCCACAAATTCGGCGTCCAAGCGCTCGGGCAAGTTTGGGTCTACCTGAATCGTGCCGCACTGCCAGGGGCGGCCTAGCGCGTCTTTGAGCGTGTATTCAATCTTGGGGCCATAAAAAGCGCCCTCGCCCGGCAGGTATTCAAACTCGCAGCCTGACGCCCGCAAACCTTCTGCCAATGCATTTTCGGCACGGTCCCAGCTCTCGTCGGTACCGATGCGCTTTTCCGGGCGGGTGGAGAGCTTGTAGATGATGTTGTGAAAGCCAAAATCTTTGTAGACCTTTTGCAGCAAAGTAGTGAACGCCTTCACCTCGCCCTGAATCTGATCCTCGGTGCAAAAGATGTGACCGTCGTCCTGAGTAAAGGCGCGCACCCGCATGATCCCGTGCAGACCGCCGGAGGGCTCGTTGCGGTGGCACTGGCCGAACTCGCCAAAGCGCAGCGGCAAGTCGCGGTAGCTCTTGATGCCTTGCTTGTAAATCAGGATGTGGCCCGGGCAGTTCATCGGCTTCAAGGCGTAATCGCGCTTTTCGCTCTCGGTGGTGAACATGTTTTCGCGGTACTTGTCCCAGTGACCGGTCTTCTCCCACAGGCTCTTGTCGATGATTTGCGGACCCTTGACTTCGAGGTACCCGTTGTCGCGGTACACCTGCCGCATGTACTGCTCCACGCCCTGCCA
>NZ_CAMCVG010000103.1 GCF_945881795.1 Rhodoferax sp. OV413 | reverse complement strand
GCCGGAGGCGTCGATCGCGCCATACAGCAGCTCGGCCTTGGCGATGTTGCGGGCCTCCATAGCGGCAATCCCTCCCTGGCGCTTGAGCCACTGGAACACCAGACCGGCGATGTAGATGGAGAACGTGGGTGGCGTGTTGAACATCGATTCGTTGTTTGCTACCGTCTGGTAGTCAAAGGCGCTCGGGCAGCCCGACTGGGCAAAACCCAGCAGGTCTTCGCGCACCACTACCAGCGTCAGCCCGGCAGGGCCCAGGTTTTTTTGCGCACCGCCAAAGGCCAGCCCGACCTTGGACCAGTCCACGCTGCGCGAGGCCACGTGCGACGAGAAGTCGATCACCAGCTCAGCGCTCGAGCCCAGCGCCTTCAGGTCGGGCAGGGTATGGAACTCCACACCGTGGATGGTCTCATTCGAGCAGATGTGCACATAGCTGGCGCCCTTGCGCAGCTGCCAGGCTTCGGGCGGGGGAATATCGATGAAACCCTGCGGCTTGCTGCTGGCAGCGAGCTGCGCATCGCAAAACTTGCCGGCTTCTTTGAAGGATTTATCGCTCCAGCTGCCGGTGACCACGAAGTCGGCAGCGCCTTGTCCGCTGGTTACGCGCAGGCGGCTGAGGTTGAGCGGGACGATGGCGTTCTCGGCCAGCCCGCCACCCTGCATGAACAAAATCTTGAAGTTCTGCGGCACCGCCAGCAGTTCGCGCAGGTCTGCCTCTGCCGCGGCATAGATGCTCATGAACTCCCGCCCGCGGTGGCTCATCTCCATCACGCCCATGCCGCTGGGGCGACCTTCGGCGTCCGGCCAGTTCAGCATCTCGGCGGCAGCTTGCACCAGTACTTCGGCTGGCATGGCGGCCGGCCCGGGCGAGAAGTTGTAGGGGCGTTGCATCGGTTGATTTAGGAGTGAAATCCGGCGCTAGCGCCCGTAGATACTGCGCGAGCAGCTATCAAATTGATAGTTATTCGGCGCCCTTTTCGGTGTCTGAGCCCGCGTCGGCAGCGTCGTCGGGAGATTCTCCCGCGGCGTTGTCGGTGGCGTCATCCGCAGATTCTGCGGGGTTGGCGTCGTTTTCCACAATGCGCTGCAAGCCGCTGAGCTTGGAGCCCTCATCCAGTCCGATCAGGGTCACGCCCTGCGTGGCGCGGCCGAGTTCGCGGATCTCGCTTACGCGGGTGCGCACCAGCACGCCCCTGTCGGTGATCAGCATGATCTCGTCATCAGCGTGCACCAGGGTGGCTGCGACGACCTTGCCATTGCGCCCGGTCTGCTGGATGGCAATCATCCCTTTGGTGCCGCGGCCGTGTCGGGTGTATTCGGTGATGTTGGTGCGCTTGCCAAAGCCATTTTCGGTGGCAGTCAACACGCTTTGCTGCTCGTCTTCAGCCACCAGCATGGCAATCACGTTCTGGCCGTCGTCCAGCATCATGCCGCGCACGCCGCGCGCATTGCGGCCCATCGGGCGGACATCGTTTTCGTCAAAGCGCACCGCCTTGCCGCCGTCGCTGAACAGCATCACGTCGTGCTTGCCGTCGGTAAGCGCCGCGCCAATCAGGAAGTCGCCTTCGTCCAGGTCGACAGCGATGATGCCTGCCTTGCGGGGATTTGAAAATTCGTCCAACGCTGTCTTCTTGACCGTGCCCATGCGGGTGGACATGAACACGTACTGGTCGGCGGGAAAGGTCCGCTTCTCGCCGGTGAGGGCCAGCACCACCGTGATTTTTTCGCCTTCGGCCAGCGGAAACATGTTCACGATAGGGCGGCCACGCGAGCCGCGCGAGCCCTGTGGCACTTCCCAGACCTTGAGCCAGTACAGGCGGCCGCGGTTGGAGAAGCACAGGATGTAGTCGTGGGTGTTGGCCACAAACAGCTGGTCCACCCAGTCGTCTTCCTTGGTGGCGGTGGCTTGCTTGCCGCGTCCGCCGCGCTTCTGGGCGCGGTATTCATGCAGCGGCTGGCTCTTGATGTAGCCGCTGTGGCTCATCGTGACCACCATGTCGGTGGGGGTGATCAGGTCTTCGGTGGACAGGTCGAACGAGGAGTGTTCCACCAGGCTGCGGCGCGCGCCGATCTTGGTTTGGCCGAATTCCTGCTTCACATGGGCCAGCTCGTCGCTGATGATCACAGCCACGCGCTGCGGCTTGGCCAGAATGTCCAGCAGGTCTTCAATCTCTGCCATCACCTCTTTGTATTCGGCAACGATCTTGTCCTGCTCCAGGCCGGTGAGTCGCTGCAAGCGCATTTGCAGGATTTCCTGTGCCTGGGTTTCCGACAGGCGGTAGAGGCCGTCGCCGCCCATACCGAATTCTTTCTCCAGTCCCTCGGGGCGGTAGTCATCGGCGTTCACCACGCCGCCATCAGAGCGGGTACGCGTCAGCATCTCGCGCACCAGTTTGCTGTCCCACGGGCGGTTCATCAGCTCCAGCTTGGCTACAGGCGGGGTGGGCGACTCGCGGATGATGCGGATGAACTCATCAATGTTGGCCAGCGCGACCGCCAGGCCTTCGAGCACGTGGCCGCGTTCGCGTGCCTTGCGCAGGTTGAACACCGTGCGGCGCGTGACCACTTCACGGCGGTGATCCAGAAACACCTCAATCAGGTCTTTCAGGTTGCACAACTTGGGTTGGCCGTTGACCAGCGCCACCATGTTGATACCGAAGGTGTCCTGCAACTGGGTTTGCTTGTAAAGGTTGTTCAGCACCACCTCGGGCACCTCGCCGCGCTTGAGCTCAATCACCAGTCGCATCCCTGATTTGTCGGACTCGTCCTGGATGTGGCTGATGCCTTCAATCTTCTTTTCGTGCACCAGCTCGGCCATGCGCTCTTGCAAGGTCTTCTTATTTACCTGGTAGGGCAGCTCGTCCACGATGATGGCCTGCCGCTGGCCCTTGTCGATGTCCTCGAAGTGGCAGCGCGCCCGCATCACCACGCGTCCGCGCCCGGTGCGGTAACCGTCTTTCACGCCTTGAATGCCGTAGATGATGCCGGCGGTCGGAAAGTCGGGCGCTGGAATGATGTCCATCAGCTCGTCAATCGATGCTGCGGGGTTTTTCAGCAGATGCAGGCAGGCATCTACGACTTCATTCAGGTTGTGCGGCGGAATGTTGGTGGCCATGCCCACGGCGATGCCGCCCGAGCCATTGACCAGCAGGTTGGGGACGCGGGTGGGCATCACCAGTGGTTCGCGCTCGGAGCCGTCGTAGTTGGGCCCGAAGTCCACCGTTTCTTTGTCCAGATCGGCCAATAACTCGTGCGCGATTTTGGCCAGCCGGATTTCGGTGTAACGCATCGCCGCGGCGCTGTCGCCGTCCACCGAGCCGAAGTTGCCTTGCCCGTCTACCAGCATGTGGCGCATCGAAAAATCTTGCGCCATGCGGACGATGGTGTCGTAGACCGACTGGTCCCCGTGCGGGTGGTACTTACCAATCACGTCGCCCACAATACGCGCCGACTTCTTGTAAGCGCGGTTCCAGTCGTTGTTGAGCTCGTGCATCGCGTACAACACGCGGCGGTGCACGGGTTTGAGCCCGTCACGCGCATCGGGCAGGGCGCGCCCCACGATCACGCTCATGGCGTAATCCAGGTAGCTTCGGCGCATTTCCTCCTCAAGACTGATGGGCAGCGTTTCTTTGGCGAACTGGGTCATGGTTGATCTCTGTCTATCAATGTCGAGGACGACCGTGGATTCTACGACCGCGGGTGTGTAGCCTCGTTGCAACAGCGGCCGCGAGATTTTGGCTTTCGCTCCCGAGCGTGCGATGGTGCACAAAGCGTGCACATCGGTATGGCACAATCTTGAGAACGTCCTCGGGCAAGTCGTCCATGGACGTCACATTTCGTCATATATTCAATGGCAGTCCGTTGCCACTATCGCCGACCAAAAGGAAGATCCATGAAAAAACTGACTCAAGTAGCTGCCCTGATCGCTGCCACCGTGTTGGCATCCGCCGTTGGCGCTCAAGAAATCCACAACTGGCGCAGCGCCTCCGGCGACGTCTGGAAGAACGCTTCAGGCCAATGCTGGCGCGACGCCAGCTGGACACCCGCTACCGCCGCTCCTGGCTGCGATGGCGCCATCGTCGCACCCAAGGCTGCTCCTGCCCCCGCACCAGCTCCCGTGGCTGCTCCAGCACCAACTCCCGCTCCCGCTCCCGCTCCCGCTCCCGCTCCCGCTGCTGCCCCCGTTGCAGCTGCCAGCAAAGTTTCCTATGCTGCCGATGCTTTCTTTGACTTCGACAAGTCCGTGCTGAAGGCCGAAGGCAAAGCCAAGCTCGACGACCTGGTTGCCAAGGTGAAGGCCATCAATCTGGAAGTCATCATCGCCGTCGGCCACACCGACTCGGTGGGCTCTGATGCTTACAACCAAAAGCTGTCGGTTGCGCGCTCTGAGGCTGTGAAGGCCTACTTGGTGTCCAAGGGCATTGAAAAGAACCGCGTTTACACCGAAGGTAAGGGCGAGAAGCAACCCGTTGCTGACAACAAGACCAAAGACGGTCGCGCCAAGAACCGCCGCGTTGAAATCGAAGTGGTTGGCACACGCGCCAAGTAATCTGTTCTCTGGAACGATTGATAAAAACCCGCTTCGGCGGGTTTTTTCTTGCCCCCTCCATAATGAAACCATGAACCAACCCCTCAACGCTGACCCCGCCGAATTGGCCAAGTTCTCGGACCTCGCACACCGCTGGTGGGATACCGAGAGTGAGTTCAAGCCCCTGCACCAAATCAACCCGCTGCGCCTGGCCTGGATTCAGGGCTTCGTCCCTCTGCAAGGCAAGCGTCTGCTGGATGTTGGTTGTGGCGGCGGCATTTTGGCGGATTCCGCGGCCAGGCAGGGCGCCGATGTATTGGGCATAGACCTCTCCACCAAGGCTCTTCGTGTGGCGCAATTGCACGCCCTGGAAGCCCAGACCCCCCGGGTTGCTTACCGCGAAATCAGCGCAGAAGCTTTGGCTGAGGAGGCGCCCGAGTCTGTCGACGTGGTGACCTGCATGGAAATGCTGGAACACGTGCCCGACCCCGCTTCGGTGGTTGCGGCCTGCGCGCGCATGGTCAAGCCCGGCGGTTGGGTTTTTTTCTCGACGCTGAACCGCAATCCCATGTCCTTCTTGCAGGCCATTGTGGGTGCGGAATACATACTCAAGTTGCTGCCAAAAGGCACCCACGAATACGCCAAGATGATCCGACCCAGCGAGTTGGCGCACTTTTGCCGGGCGGCCGGCTTGGAGTTGCAAGCCACCAAGGGGCTGGGTTACAACCCCATTACCCGTAAATACAGCCTTAACAACAGCACGCAGGTGAATTACCTGTTTGCCACCCGGAAGATCGCATGAGCTTGCAAACCCCCCGTGGCCCGGTCAAAGCGGTGCTGTTTGATTTGGACGGTACGCTGATTGATAGCGCGCCCGATCTGGGCGCTGCCGCCGACAAAATGCGTACCGATCGCGGCCTGCCCTCGCTGCCCGATTCGGCGTACCGGGCCATGGCCGGCGCAGGCGCGCGCGGCATGTTGGGCGTGGCTTTCGGGGTAACGCCCGAGTCGCCTGATTTCGAGGCCCTGCGTGAAGAATTTTTTGTGAATTACGAGCAATGCATGACCGAGCGCACCTATGTGTTTGACGGCGTGTTGCACCTGCTTCAAGATATCGAGTCCCGTGGACTGGCGTGGGGCGTGGTCACGAATAAATCGAAGCGATTTACCGATCCGCTCGCGGCCCAGTTGCCCTTGTTCGCCAATGCGGCGGTCGTCATCAGCGGGGACACCACACCTTTTGCCAAACCGCACCCCGAGCCCCTGTTCGAAGCGGCGCGGCGCCTCGGCCTGGAGCCAGCGCACTGCGTTTATGTGGGCGACGACGAGCGCGATATCCTCGCCGCCCGCGCGGCAGGCATGTTTTCGGTCGCGGCGTGCTACGGCTACCTTGGCGCGCAGGCCGACACTGCGCAGTGGGGCGCCGATGCTGAAATTAATTCCCCTGCCCAACTCTTGCAATGTCTGGCAGGCGCCTAAAATAGTGCCTTAGGGGCTGCACTGGTTTCGACGTGGATTGGAATCGTTGTGGTGCATGTCGAGCTGAATGCGCTCGTAAAACAGATTCAAACAAACTAACTGCAAACGACGAACGTTTCGCACTCGCTGCTTAATAACCAGTGAGCCTTACAACGGCAGGCCGATGGGCCGGGCAAGGGTGGCGCAAGCTGTCCAGGCTGTAAGGTCATTCACATCGGCTGGCTTTTTACCGGGTACCTTGGTGAGAGGCGAGAAAGTAGGGTACTGGCGTCCGGCATAGCGTGCGACTGCGCGATTCCGGTGGCGAGACCCAAATCAGACCGCTAAACATGTAGATCTGCTCGAGGAAGTTTTGCGGACGCGGGTTCAAATCCCGCCAGCTCCACCATTTCCCTCAAAAACTGACCTCTCACCAGAAATGGTGGGGGGTCTTTTTTTGCAGTTTCCCCAGTGAAAATGCACTTTTCTGACCTTACCCCCTCGCGAGCGCCATCGACCCAATTCGGTCGGAAGTGGGCATTTCTCTGCGTTTTCCTCTCTCTGTTCTCTGTGACCCTCGCGAGCGATCGCGAGACCTGTTT
>NZ_CAMCVG010000102.1 GCF_945881795.1 Rhodoferax sp. OV413 | reverse complement strand
TCTTTGAAGCTCTTGCGCTCACCGCCGCCCACGCCGAGGTAGAACTCTTTGACGTCTTCGTTGCTGCGCAAGTCGGCAGCTGCGCCGTCCATCACCACCCGCCCGCTTTCCATGATGTAGCCGTAGTCGGCGTATTTCAGGGCCATGTTGGTGTTCTGCTCCGCCAGCAGGAAGGTGACTTTTTCTTTTGCGTTGAGGTCCTTCACGATCTCGAACACCTCCTCCACAATCTGCGGCGCCAAGCCCATGGACGGCTCATCGAGCAGCACCATGCTGGGGCTTGCCATGAGCGCGCGACCAATGGCACACATCTGCTGCTCGCCGCCCGAGGTGTAGGCGGCCTGGCTGTTTCGGCGGGTCTTGATGCGGGGAAAGTAGGTGTAGACCTTCTCCAGGTTGGCCGCAATTTCCGCCTTGCTCTTGAGTGTGTAACCGCCGGTGAGCAGGTTTTCTTCGATGGTCAGGTGCGCAAAACAGTGGCGGCCTTCCATGACCTGCACCACGCCGCGCTGCACCAGATCCGCAGGGCTCAGGTTTTCGATGCGTTCACCGCGCAGCTCGATGCTGCCCTTGGTCACCGCGCCGCGCTCGCCGGCCAGCAGGTTGGACACCGCCCGCAGCGTCGTGGTTTTTCCGGCACCGTTGCCGCCCAGAATAGCCACAATGCCGCCCTCGGGCACCTGCAGCGATACGCCTTTGAGCACCAGGATGACGTGGTTGTAGATGACCTCGATGCCATTGACGTTGAGAACGATGTTTTTCTGTTCCATAGGTTTGCCTTTACCAATCGACAGGCCTGCGCAGCAAGCCTGTCGATTGGCGGCCCGACAGGGCCGCTTCCCCTCCCGCTCGGCGGGAGGGGTTGGGGAGGGTTCAGATCAAGACTGGCAGTCCGCAGGTGTGCGGGGTGTCAGCTTCTTATCAGCGGCGTACTTTGCAGCCGTGGTCTTGACCAAGGGCTTGATGATTTGCTCATCGCCTTGCAGCCAATCCGAAGTGAACTGCCACTTGGTGCCATCCCAGGTGTGAATACGGGCCCAAGCCGCGCCCATGTGGTCCACACACGAGGTGCTGATGGGGCGCATCACGCCGGCAAAGCCCAGCCCGTCCAACTTGGCTTGGGTCAGGTTCAGGTTTTCCAGGCCCCAGCGGACTTGTTCGCCGGTCATGACCTTGCCCTTGCCGAAGCGGTCTTGTGCCGCGCGCACGCCCTCAATGCCCAGCATGGCGCTCATCGCACCACGCATGTAGAGCACCTGGCCGACTTCTTCTTTAGGACCGGTGCCCTGGCCCTTGCCGTGGACCATAGCCATCACGTCCTTGACCAGCTTAGACTGGGGCTCAGCGCCGTGCTGCATGGTCACCGCGTTGTAGCCTTTGGCGCCGTCGGCCACGTCTTTCACATCAGGCTCGGCACCGGCCCACCACACGCCGTACATCTTCTCGCGGGGGTAGCCGGTCGCTTGTGCTTCCTTGAGGGCGGTGGTGTTCATGATTCCCCAGCCCCACAGCACCACGTAGTCAGGACGGTTCTGGCGCACTTGCAGCCAGGTGGCTTTTTGCTCCACACCGGGTGCAGTCACGGGCAAGAGCGTCAGGTTAAAGCCGTGCATGGCAGCACGCTCTTGCAGCAAGGGAATAGGCTCCTTGCCAAACGGGCTGTCGTGGTAGACCAGCGCCACTTTCTTGCCCTTGAGCTTGTCGAGTCCGCCCTCTTTGTTGCCAATCGCCTGGATGATGGCGTCAGCGGCGACCCAGTAGGTGCCGGCAATCGGGAAGTTCCACTTGAACACACTGCCGTCCGCACTCTCGCTGCGGCCGTAGCCCACGGTTACCACCGGAATCTTGTCGGCGGGGGCCTTCTCGGTAATAGCAAAGGTGGCGCCGGTTGACAGGGGCTGCACGAAAGACGCGCCCTTGCCCTTGAGGCGCTCATAGCACTCCACGCTGCGGGCGGTGTCGTAGCCGGTTTCGCACTCTTCGAAGCTGAACTTCACGCCGTTGATGCCGCCGCGCGCATTGACCAGCTTGATGTAATCCACATAGCCGTTGGCCCATGGCACGCCGTTGGGCGCGTAGGGCCCGGTGCGGTAGGACAGCACCGGGATGAATTGCTCTTTGGCTTGTGCGAAGGCATTGCCGGCGAAAAGGCCGGAAGCACCTGCCGCGAGCAAAGTGCTTGCGAGAACGAGTTTAGATAGCTTCATATGTCTCTCCTGTAGTAAATGGTTGAAGCACGGGGGGAAACGGAACCTGCCCTGCCGCATCAATGCGGGAAGGGCCACAAACGCAATTTCTGTTTGCCGATGGACCACAGCTTGGCCAGCCCATGGGGCTCCACAATCAGAAACCAGACAATCAGGCCGCCGAACACCATCAGCTCGGCGTGCGAGACGGTGGCGGTAGAAATCTCAAGGCCGAACAAGCCCGCCAGCGCCGGCAGGAACTGGCTCAAGAAGATGGGCAGCACCACAATAAATGCGGCGCCGAAGAAGCTCCCCATGATGGAGCCCAGGCCGCCGATGATGACCATGAACAGCAGCCGGAAGGACTGATCCACCGAGAAGGCCGCCGGCTCCCAGGCGCCCAGATAAATAAAGGCCCACAAAGCGCCCGCCACGCCCACGATGAAAGAGCTCACCGCAAAGGCAGTCAGCTTGGCGTACATCGGGCGGATGCCGATGACGGCGGCTGCCACGTCCATGTCACGGATAGCCATCCACTCTCGGCCCACCGCGCTGCGCACCAGGTTCTTGGCCAAGAGAGCAATCACCGCCAGCAGGCTCAGACAGAACAGGTATTTGGCGACCGGCGACTCCAGCGACAGGCCGAACACCTGCAGGTTGGACACCGACACCGAGCCCGAGGGCGAGTAGTTGGTGAACCACTGAATACGCAGGAACATCCAGTCGGCAAAAAACTGCGCAGCCAGTGTGGCCACCGCCAGATAGAGCCCCTTCACGCGCAAGCTCGGCAGGCCGAACAGCACGCCAAACAACATGGAGCACACGCCCCCCATCAACAGGGCCAGCAACAGGGGCATGCCTTCGAACCGAACAAAGAAGTTGTAGGCCGCATACGCGCCCACGGCCATGAACGCGCCGGACCCTAAGGAGATCTGGCCGCAGTAGCCCACCAGAATATTCACCCCCACCGCCGCCAGCGAGAAGATGAGGAAGGGAATCAGAATGGCGCGGAAAAAATAGTCGCTTGCCAGCATGGGCAACAGCGCGAAGGCCACCAACAGCAGCAAAGCGATGGCGATGCGGTCCTGCAGGATAGGAAATATCTGCTGGTCCTTGCGGTAGCTGGTTTTGAACTGGCCGTTTTCTCTGTAGAACATGTTTTACTCTCGAGTGATCTTTTGTCTCCGACCCGCTTCGCTTAACTTTGCTTCGCAAAGCTGGTCTGCGACGAAAAACTGTTGAATGCGTGTTTCATACGCGGTCAATTATTTTTTCGCCAAACAAGCCTTGCGGGCGTACCAGCAAGAACCCCAAGGCAAGTACATAGGCAAACCAGATCTCAATGCCGCCGCCCACATACGGCCCGAGGTACACCTCGGAGAGCTTCTCGCCCACGCCAATAATCAGCCCGCCCACAATCGCACCGGGCACCGAGGTCAGCCCGCCCAGAATCACCACCGGCAATGCGCGCAGGGCTACCGTGGTGAGCGAGAACTGCACGCCGAGCTTGCTGCCCCAAATCATGCCGGCCACCAGCGCCACGACGCCGGCCACGCACCAGACAATGACCCAGATGCGGTTGAGCGGAATGCCGATGCTTTGCGCGGCCTGGTGGTCGTCGGCCACAGCGCGCAGGGCGCGACCGGTCGAGGTTTTCTGGAAGAACAGGCTCAGCAAAGCCACCAGCGCCGCGGCAATGATGGCGGCATAAAAGTCTTCCTTGTTGATCAGAATGCCGCCCTCGAAGGCGCTCTCCAGAATCATCACCGGGTCCTTGGGCATGCCGATGTCAATCTTGTAGATGCTGCTGCCGAAGATGGTTTGACCCAGGCCTTCCATAAAGTAGGTGATGCCCAAGGTCGCCATGAGCAGCGTGGCGCCCTCCTGGTTCACCAACTGGCGCAACACCAGCCGCTCAATCAACCACGCCACCACAAACATCACCCCGCCGGCGCCGATAAAGGCCAGCACCGTAGCCGCCACCTGCGAGCTGATGCCGAGGTACAGCGGAATCCACTCCGCAAAGCGCGCCATGGCCAGCGCCGCAAACAGCACCATGGCGCCTTGCGCAAAGTTAAACACGCCGGAGGCCTTAAAAATCAGCACAAAGCCCAGCGCCACCAGCGAATAGAGCATGCCGGCCATCAGGCCGCCGAGAAGGGTTTCCAGAAAAAATGCCATGGTCGGGTCTTTCAGTGGCTGGTGCCGAGGTAGGCGCTGATCACGTCGGGGTTGTTACGCACTTCGTCCGGGGTGCCGTCGCCGATTTTTTTGCCATAGTCGAGCACCACCACACGGTCGCTGATATCCATCACCACGCCCATGTCGTGCTCGATCAACACCACCGTGGTGCCGAACTCGTCGTTCACGTCCAGCACAAAGCGGCACATGTCCTGCTTTTCTTCCACGTTCATGCCGGCCATCGGTTCATCGAGCAACAGCACCTGCGGCTCCATGGCCAAGGCGCGCCCCAGGTCGACCCGCTTTTGCAGGCCATAGGGCAACTGCCCCACAGGCGTCTTGCGGTAGGCCTGGATTTCGAGGAAATCGATGATGCGCTCCACCGCTTCACGGTGCGCAATTTCTTCGCGCTCCGCGGGGCCGATGCGCAGCGCCTGCAAGAGGATGTTGCTCTTAATCTTGAGGTTGCGGCCGGACATGATGTTGTCCAGCACGCTCATGCCTTTGAAGAGCGCCAGATTCTGAAACGTGCGGCCAATGCCCATCACCGCCACCTGATGGCTGTCCATGTGCTTGAAGGTCTGACCGCGGAAGGTGATGGCACCCTCTTGCGGCGCGTAGACGCCGTTGATGCAGTTCAGCATCGAGCTCTTGCCCGCGCCGTTGGGCCCAATGATGGCGCGGATCTCGTGCTCCCGCACATCGAAGCTGATGTCGGTCAGTGCCTTCACGCCGCCAAAGCGCAGGGAAATGTTTTTGACGTCCAGAATGACGTCGCCAATGCGTTTGCTACTCATGCTGCGGCCTTCACAGGGGCAAAGGTTTGGGTGTCTTCGATGCGCAGGGTGGCGCTCACGCTGCCGCTGCGGCCGTCTTCAAACTTCACCACCGTTTCAATGAACTGGCTGCTCTTGCCCTGGTACAGCGCGTCCACCAGCACCTGGTATTTCTCGGCAATAAAACCGCGGCGCACCTTGTTGGTACGGGTGAGCTCGCCGTCGTCAGCATCCAACTCCTTGTGCAGCACGAGGAAGCGGCTGATCTGGCTGCCGGCCAGGAGGGCATCGGCGCTCAGGTCGGCATTCACTTGCTCAACACACTCTTTGATGAGCGCATACACCTCGGGCTTTTGGGCCAGGTCGGTGTAGCCGGCGTAGGGCAGGTTGCGGCGCTCAGCCCAGTTGCCCACGGCGTCAAAGTCGATATTGATCAACACGCACACCTTCTCGCGACCGTCGCCATAGGCCACCACTTCTTTGATGTGCTGGAAGAACTTGAGCTTGTTCTCGACGTACTTGGGCGCAAACATGGCGCCGTCGAAAGCGCCGCCCTGGATGCGGCCCACGTCCTTGACCCGGTCGATGATCTTGAGGTGGCCGTGCGCGTCAATGAAGCCAGCATCACTGGTGTGGTACCAGCCGTCGGCGGTAAGCACCTCGGCCGTGGCCGCAGGGTTCTTGTAGTACTCCTTGAGCAGCCCCGGCGACTTGACCAGAATCTCGCCATTCCCGGCGACCTTGATTTCCACCCCCTCGCAGGGCACGCCCACCGTGTCGGCGCGGGCCTGGTGATCAGGCTGCAGGCAGACGAACACGGCGGTTTCGGTGGAGCCGTAGAGCTGCTTGAGGTTGATGCCAATGGAGCGGTAGAAGGTAAACAAATCCGGCCCGATCGCCTCTCCGGCGGTGTAGGCCACCCGCACCCGGCTCAGGCCCAGCGTGTTGCGCAAGGGGCCGTAGATCAGCAAGTTGCCAAGGGCATACAGCGCGCGGTCTGCGCCCGACACCGTCGCGCCATCCATCAGCGCCGGCCCCACGCGCTTGGCCACGCCCATGAAGTAATGGAACACGCGGCGCTTGAGCGCCGAGGCGTCTTCCATCCGGATCATCACGCTGGTGAGCATGCCCTCGAACACCCGTGGCGGCGCGAAGTAATAGGTCGGGCCGATTTCTTTGAGGTCGATGTTGGAGGTTGCGCTGCTCTCGGGGCAGTTCACCACATAGCCGCACGAGAGCCACTGCGCGTAGCTAAAGATGTTTTGCCCGATCCATGCCGGCGGCATGTAGGCCAGCACATCTTCGTCGCTGGTGAGTTGGTCGAACACCGCTCCGGCGCGGGCGCGGTTGAGCAGCGAGTCGTGGGTATGCACCACGCCCTTGGGGTTGCCGGTGGTGCCGGAGGTGAAGAACATGGCGCCCACATCGGTAGGCGCGATTTTTGCGACTTCGGCCTTGAAAAATGCAGGATTGGCCATGGCAAAGGCCTTGCCCGCTGCCTGCAAGGAATCCATCGAATCCAGGCCCGGCTGGTCGTAGTTGCGCAGGCCGCGGGGGTCATCAAAGTAAATGTGGGTAAGTTGCGGGCACTGCTCGCGCACTTCGAGCAACTTGTCGACCTGCTCCTGGTCTTCGGCAAAGGCAAAGCGCACTTCGGCATTGCTGATCGGGAACACGCACTCGGGTGCCGCAGCGTCCTGGTACAGCGGAATCGGCACGCCGCCCAGGCTCTGCACCGCCAGCATGGTGGCGTAAAGGCGCGGGCGGTTGGCGCCCACCACCGCCATGTGGTCGCCGCGCTTCATGCCGGCCTCGTGCAGCCCCGCGGCCAGGTGCTCCACCATCACGGCCAGGTCGCCCCAGCTCAATGATTGCCAGATGCCGTATTCCTTTTCGCGCATCGCGGCCGCCTGCGGGCGTTGTGCCGCGTGCTGCAGCAGGAGCTGCGGAAATGTCGTTTGCGTACCCATTGCGTCTCACCTCGTTATCACCTGCCGCGTCGTGGCGCAGGCTCTTG
>NZ_CAMCVG010000101.1 GCF_945881795.1 Rhodoferax sp. OV413 | reverse complement strand
TACACCATAGAGACTTTGGATTCAGGCAAGTTCTCAAGGTTCACCACACCGGAATCGGCCATCTCGTGATAGAAGTCGTTCCCTTCGCGGGTACGCTCACCCACACCGGCAAACACGGACAAGCCGCTGTGTGCCTTGGCAATGTTGTTAATCAACTCCATCATGTTCACGGTCTTGCCCACACCGGCACCACCGAACAGGCCCACCTTACCGCCCTTGGCGAAGGGGCACACCAAATCAATCACCTTGATGCCGGTTTCCAGCAATTCTTGCGAAGGGCTGAGTTCATCGTAGGTGGGGGCCTTCCGATGAATAGATGCGGTCAGCTCGGAAGAGACGGGGCCGCGCTCGTCGATGGGCGCGCCGAGCACGTCCATGATGCGGCCCAATGTGGCTTGGCCCACGGGTACGGTGATGGGCTTCTCGGTGTTGGACACGATCATGCCGCGGCGCAGGCCGTCGGACGATCCCAATGCGATGGTACGGACGATGCCGTCACCCAGCTGCTGCTGAACTTCCAGCGTCAGGGTGGAGCCTTCCATTTTCAGCGCGTCATAAATGCCGGGCATCTTGTCGCGGGGGAACTCCACGTCAACCACAGCGCCGATACACTGAACAATTTTTCCCTGAACTTGGGTGTTAGCTTGAGCCATTTTTCGCTCCAAAAATTAAATCTTTAACAAAAACTCGGATGCGTGCGGTTCGGCTTACACCGCCGCGGCACCAGCCACGATTTCCGACAACTCTTTGGTGATGGCTGCCTGACGGGTCTTGTTGTAGACCAGCTTGAGCTCACCAATCACGCTACCTGCGTTATCCGTCGCGGCCTTCATGGCCACCATACGCGCAGACTGCTCCGACGCCATGTTTTCTGCCACGGCCTGGTAGACCAGCGCCTCAACATAACGGGTCAGCAGTTCGTCAATGACCGCTTGCGCATCGGGTTCGTAGATGTAGTCCCATGCGTGGTGGTTGCCACTGGCCTGCGACTCTGCTTCCATCTGCGTGGCAGACAAAGGCAGCAGCTGTTGAACGACCGCTTCCTGCTTCATGGTGTTGATGAACTTGGTGTAACACAGGTACACCGCGCTCACTTCACCCTTTACGTAGGCATCCAGCAAGACCTTGACCGGCCCGATGAGCTTGTCTAGGTGGGGCGTGTCGCCCAATTGCGTCACATGCGACACCACTTGGACACCCACGCGATTCAAAAAGCCCAGGCCCTTGTTACCGATGGCCACCGCCTTTGCGGAAACACCTGCTGCCTGCAAGTCACGCAGCTTGCCGGTCACCGAACGCAGCACATTGGTATTCATGCCACCGCACAGACCCTTGTCTGTGGTCACGACGATAAACCCGGAGGTATTAGCGTCGTTGGTTTGCATGAAGGCGTGCGTGTACTCGGGATTGGCCTTGCCGAGGTTGGTGGCGATGTTGCGAATCTTGTCGCTGTACGGACGTGCGGACCGCATCCGCTCCTGCGCTTTACGCATTTTGGACGCAGCCACCATTTCCATAGCCTTGGTGATCTTCTTGGTGTTTTCCACCGATTTGATCTTGCCTCGTATTTCCTTACCTGCTGCCATAGAAGGCTCCTTGGGTCATCAGGTCGGAATTAGGCAAAAGACTTTTTGAATGCGGCTATCGCAGCATTCAATTCAGCCTCGGCATCCTTGTCCATGGCTTTGTCGGCTTCCAGCTTGGCCAACAACGCTGCGTGCTTGTCCTTGAGGAAAGCGTGCAGGCCGTGTTCAAACGCCAGAACCTTTTTCACCTCGATGTCGTCCATGAAGCCCTTGTTCACCGCAAACAGCGTTGCGCCCATCAGGCTGATGGTCAGGGGGCTGTATTGGGCTTGCTTGAGCAGCTCGGTCACGCGAGCACCGCGGTCGAGTTGCTTGCGGGTGGCTTCGTCCAAGTCGGATGCGAACTGCGCAAAAGCGGCCAGCTCACGGTACTGCGCCAAGTCGGTACGAATACCGCCGGACAGGCCCTTGACCAGCTTGGTTTGCGCTGCACCACCCACGCGGGACACCGAGATACCAGCGTTAATAGCGGGACGGATACCGGCGTTGAACAGCGAGGTTTCCAGGAAGATCTGACCGTCTGTGATCGAAATCACGTTGGTAGGCACGAAGGCAGACACGTCACCCGCTTGGGTTTCGATGATTGGCAGTGCGGTCAAAGAGCCGGTTTTGCCCTTCACGGCACCCTTGGTGAAAGCTTCCACATAGTCGGCATTCACGCGGGCTGCGCGCTCCAGCAAACGGCTGTGGAGATAGAACACGTCGCCGGGGTAGGCTTCGCGGCCTGGAGGGCGGCGCAGCAGCAAGGACACTTGTCGGTAAGCCACGGCCTGCTTGGACAGGTCGTCGTACACGATCAGCGCGTCTTCGCCGCGATCGCGGAAGTATTCGCCCATGGTGCAGCCGGAATAGGCCGACACATACTGCATGGCAGCTGATTCAGAAGCGGTAGCAGCCACCACGATGGTGTATTCCATGGCGCCGGCTTGCTCCAGCGCGCGCACCACGTTCTTGACCGAAGACGCCTTCTGACCGATCGCGACGTACACGCAGGTCATGTTCTGACCTTTCTGGTTGATGATGGCGTCAATCGCGACGGCAGTTTTGCCGGTCTGACGGTCGCCAATGATCAATTCACGCTGGCCGCGGCCGACGGGAACCATGGAGTCAATAGACTTCAGGCCGGTCTGCATGGGCTGGCTCACCGATTCGCGAGCGATCACACCAGGCGCAACCTTTTCAATCACGTCGGTCATCTTGGCGTTGATAGGGCCTTTGCCGTCGATAGGCTGACCCAGTGCGTTGACTACGCGGCCTTTGAGCTCGGGACCCACGGGCACTTCCAAGATGCGTCCTGTGCATTTGACAGTGTCGCCTTCAGAGATGTGCTCGTACTCACCCAGAATCACGGAACCTACCGAGTCGCGCTCGAGGTTCAGGGCCAGGCCATAGGTGGGCAATCCATCGCTACCAGCGGGGAATTCCAGCATTTCGCCTTGCATCACGTCGGACAGACCGTGAATGCGGCAGATACCGTCGGTCACCGAAACGACGGTGCCTTGGTTGCGGATGTCTGCACTGGCAGACAGTCCGTCAATGCGGCTCTTGATCAATTCAGAAATTTCTGCGGGATTGAGTTGCATGACTCTTTCCTTCTTTCTTTAGTTGGGCTGACAACAGAAGGCAAAGCCTTATGCTGAGAGAGCCACTTTCATTTGTTCCAGACGGGCCTTGACGGATGTGTCAAGAACTTCGTCACCCACCACCACACGAATGCCGCCAATCAATTCGACATCGAGCTCAACGGTGACGTTGAGTTTGGTACCGAAACGCTTCTCTAAAGAAACGGCGACTTCCGTCAATGCGGCTGCATCAAGTGGAAAGGCGCTGTAGACAACAGCATCAGAAAAGCCGCCTTTGGCGTTCTTCAGTGCACGGAACTGGGCTGCGACTTCCGGCAACGCGGCGAGGCGGCCGTTATCGATCACAGTGCGCAGGAAGTTCTTTCCTTGCTCAGGCAATGCAGCTTTCATGACTCCGGTGATCAGGTCGAAAACCTGCGCACTGGTGCTATTAGGATTGCCGGCGAACTGCTGGAGTTGCTCATTACGGGCAACTTCAGCCATTTCATCCAACCAAACAGCTGCAGCACTCAAGTCCGCTTGCGTAGCCTTGAACAAAGCTTCAGCGTAGGGCCTGGCGATGGTGGCGAGTTCAGCCATGTGATTCCCTTACAGCTCAGTCTTCAAGCGCGACAGCAGCTCTGCGTGCACGCCGGCATTGACTTCTTTGCGCAGGATTTGCTCGGCACCTTTAACGGCAAGAGCAGCAACCTGATCACGCAGCGCATCACGTGCTTTCACCGACTGTTGCTCGGCCTCGGCCTTGGCAGCAGCGATGATGCGGTTGCCTTCTTCCACGGCGCGCGCCTTGGCCTCATCGACAATCGCTTGTGCTCTGCGCTCGGCATCCGCCAAACGGGTCGCAGTTTCGTTGCGTGAGCTAGCCAATTCGGCTTCTACGCGCTTGTTTGCAGTGGCCAGCTCGGCCTTTGCTGTGTCGGCGGCAGCAAGTCCGTCGGCGATTTTCTGTGCCCGCTCGTCCAGCGCTTTTGTGATCGGGGGCCACACGAATTTCATCGTGAACCACACCAGGACCGCAAAAACGATAGCCTGCAGGAACAGGGTAGCGTTAATGTTCACGGTTTGATTCCTTCTCTAACGTGAAGGGGCCGTTAATTATTTCAGAACGAAGGGGTTGGCGAATGCGAACAGCAGCGCGATAGCAACACCGATCAGGAACGCAGCGTCAATCAGACCGGCCAAGATGAACATCTTGGTTTGCAGTTCGTTCATCAATTCAGGTTGGCGAGCAGAGGATTCGAGGAACTTGCCACCCATCAGAGCGATGCCGATAGATGCGCCAACAGCGCCCAGACCAACGATCAAACCGCAAGCCAGTGCCACGAGGCCGAGAATGTTTTCCATGAGAAGCTCCTAAAAGATAGTGGAAAAGAAAAAGAAAACGAACTAAAAAAATTACATCAATGTGCGTCGTGCGCTTGACCCGTGTAGATCAGCGTCAACATCATAAAGATGAAGGCTTGCAAGGTGATCACCAGAATGTGGAACAGCGTCCACACGGTTCCGGCGATGACGTGGCCAATTGCCAAGCCAACACCCGTTGCCGACAGCGCCCAGCCGCCACCCATCAGGGCGATCAACATAAACACCAACTCACCTGCAAACATATTGCCGAACAACCGCATGCCATGCGACACGGTTTTGGCAAGGTATTCGATCATCTGCATCAGGAAGTTCACAGGGTACAGCGCCCAGTGATCTCCGAAAGGGGCTGCAATAAGCTCATGCGCCCAGCCGCCCAAGCCTTTGATTTTGATGTTGTAAAAAATGCAGACCAGCAACACCGAACACGACAAACCCAGTGTTGTAGACAAGTCGGCCGTGGGAACCACGCGCACGTAGTCTTTGAATCCGAGGGCAGGGCCGGCGCTGTGCCAGATGGCAGGGATCAGGTCGACAGGCAACATATCCATCGCGTTCATGAGGAAAATCCACACAAAAACGGTAAGTGCCAAGGGGGAAATCAGTTTGCGGCTTTTGGCGTTGTGGATAACGCCCTTGGCCTGGTTTTCCACCATCTCAGACAGAATTTCTACCGCAGCCTGGAATCGGCCTGGAACTCCCGCGGTGGCCTTGCGGGCTGCATTCCAAAGAACGAAGCAACCCAAAACGCCCAACACGACCGAGAAGAACACGGAATCGAAATTAAAGACGCTGAAATCGACGATGCTCGTTTGCTTGACGCTTTCGAAGTCGAAGTTTTTCTGCAGATGTTGCAGGTGGTGCTGGATGTACTCACCGGCAGATGGGGCATGGGTTTCAGCGTTATCAGAAGCCATATGTCACCAAAATTCAATTAATAACAGTGGGATGTTGGCGTCTGGAGAGCAGCCACGCGGCCACCAGATACACCTTCATCGTCACCACAAAGCCAAGCACCAAAGCCAGCCAATTCAGCGCGGGAACCAGTTGCGGAGCCAACAGCAGCAGGGCCACCGTCAACATTACCTTCACCGCTTCCCACACCACAAAACTCAAAAGCACCACCGCCGGATCACGAGCCTCTGACCGCCTTCGCAGCCCTCTGGCCAGCACCAACGCTGGAACAATCACTGCGAAGGATCCGTAGGCTGCCGACATTCCCGCGGCCTGCCCGAACCAACCAAACAACACCAGCGCCACCACAACCGCCACAATCACTTGCAGACCAAGGACCCGTTGTGCGGATACTTGGGGGTTGCGAAGGCGCCACTGTTGGGCCTCTTCTGCCGTCATCGCCTGGAACCCGTCCTCTGCCGCCTCATCTGAGGCTTCAAAACCCGATGGCCGGTTCCGCGAGTGCATGTTTGCTTCTGTCAAATTTGCACTCCGACACCGCTTGGTTCTAGGCACAGCCGGCGATTGTACATAGAAAGAAACCCCTAGTTCCAATACCGTACAAACGCCACACCATAAGGTCTGCGTAAGGTAAACACCCCAGAAATCCTGTAAGCCGAGAGTCGCAAAAGTCGACTCGAACATGACTCTTTGCTGATGGAATTATGACGAGTGGTGTGACAAAGCCGTGTCGCACTCTGCTGTAATTGGACGCCACACACCTCCCGAAATACCGCTTCCGAAAGGCGCAACGATGGCCAACACCCCCACCCCAAACGACTCCAGCGATACACCGAACGCAGAGTCGCTCATTGACTATCCAACGCCTTTCCCCATCAAGGTAATGGGGCACAAGGTGGATGGCTTGGTGCACGCCATCACGCAGGTAGCCAAGGCCTTTGATCCGGCTTTCGATGCCTCGACGATCGAGCTGCGCGAGAGCAAAGGCGGCAAATACCTGGGTGTGACCATCACCATCACTGCGACGAGCCGTGAGCAGCTCGATGAGTTGTATCGCACCCTGTCCAGCCACCCCATGGTCAAAGTGGTGCTGTAAGCGCGTGGCTATTGAAATTCATTGCCTCGGGCGGGTGGACTACCTACCAACGCTGGAAGCCATGCAGCGGTTTACCAGCGAAAGAAGTGCCGAAGGCCCGTCCCTATTGCGCGACCAGCTATGGATTTGTGAGCATCCACCGGTCTTTACCCAGGGGCTGGCCGGCAAGGCGGAGCACATCCTGACGCGCGGCGATATTCCGCTGGTACAAACCAACCGGGGCGGACAGGTTACCTACCACGGCCCCGGACAGGTCGTGGGCTACCCGATGGTGGACCTCAAGCGGGCCGGCTATTTTGTCAAGGAATACGTCTATCGCGTTGAAGAGGCTGTCATCAAAACGCTGGCCTATTTCGGCGTAACCGGCCACCGGGTGGCAGGCGCCCCGGGGATTTATGTGCGGCTGGACGAGCCGGCCAGTCATGCGCTCCTGCCGCAGCGCCCGCGCAAGGACGCGGGCCCCCAGAGCGAACCCGACTTTTCCGGCCTGGGCAAGATTTCGGCGCTGGGCATCAAGGTCAGCCGCCACTGCACCTACCACGGAGTAGCGCTGAACGTGGCCATGGACCTGGAACCCTTCTCGCGTATCAACCCCTGCGGCTACACGCAGCTGCAGACGGTGGACCTTTCTACAATCGGGGTGCAGGTCAGTTGGCAAGACGCCGCGGACCTGCTGGGCCACAAACTTGCCACCTACCTCGCGCCTTGACGGCGCCACACCATGAGCCACAGTGACTCCCGCCTCGAACCGGGCATTGCCCCCGCCAACCCCACCGTGCGCGAGGCGCAGTCCAGCGCCGACTACAACCCGTTGGCAAAGCAAAAG
>NZ_CAMCVG010000100.1 GCF_945881795.1 Rhodoferax sp. OV413 | reverse complement strand
ATCGTGGGACGTTTGGGCGCTCTACTTCTTCGGGGCCTATGGATTGGGCGCGCTGGCGTGGTGGGCGGGCTTGCGTGGCAGACAGGGTTTCCTGCCGGTCGCCTTGTATGCTGCCACGCTGACTGCCGGACTGGTGTCGCTGACGTTGGAATTTCGCGAACGGCTGGCGCTGGGAATCGGCGTCTCAGCCCTGCTGGTAAGTTTTGGTGCCAACCAGTGGCAGCTTCCACAACCCGCCAATCGGTGGGCTGCACACTTCAGCCGCACCTCTTACGCCCTCTTCCTGACGCATTACGCGGTTTTGCTGCTGGCCAACGCGGCGTGGGCGGCACTGGGCTGGACTAACGGCGACGCGGCGCTAGTGTTTATTGGCGCGAGCTGGGTAATGGCGCTCGGAACAAGCCACCTGTTTTACATGCATGTCGAAAAGCGTATCGAGCAGTTCCGCAGCAGCATCAGACAGGCCAGGGCGCCGCAGGCCGCCAAGTAAAATTTAAGACAATCTCACTCAGAAAGAATCACCATGGGCGCGCAATGGAAAGCAAAGGGCAAGGCGCTGGTCGCTGATGCCAAAGGCAGGCTGTTTACCAAACTGGTCAAGGAAATAACTGTCGCAGCGCGAGGCGGTGCGGATCCGGCTGCCAATGCCAAGCTGCGCTTGGTGGTCGAGCAGGCCCGCAAGGTCTCCATGCCCAAAGAGACGCTAGAACGCGCTATCAAAAAAGGAGCAGGTCTCACCGGTGAGGTCATCCACTATGAGCACGTGATTTACGAAGGCTTTGCGCCGCATCAGGTGGCGGTCATGGTGGAATGTCTGACGGACAACGTCAAGCGCACCGCGCCCGAGATGCGCGTGCTGTTCCGCAAAGGCCAGTTGGGCACCAGCGGCTCGGTGGCATGGGACTTTGACCACCTGGGCATGGTTGAGGCGGCACCCACCGCAGCGGATTCTGATGCGGAAGTTGCCGCCATCGAAGCCGGCGCACAAGACTTTGAAGCCGGCGACGAAGAGGGTACTACCGTGTTTTACACAGAGCCTGCGGACCTGGACCTGGTGGCCCGCGCTCTGCCGAACTTCGGCTTCAACGTGCTATCCATGAAACTGGGCTACAAGGCCAAAAACCCGGTAGACCCCAGCAGCCTGAGCGCTGAGGCCCTGGAAGAAGTGGAAACATTCCTCGCCGCCATTGACGGAAACGACGACGTGCAAAACGTGTACGTTGCCTTGGCCGGCTGAAGCCAATGCTCGGGCTAAGGCTAATGCTCAGGTTGTGACTGAGGGCCGGTCCATGCCGGTGAATGCCCGAATCTGCGCCACGGTCTCTGCCAGTGCAATCAGAGGCTGCAGGGCCTCTTGGGCCGGGATGTCGTGGCGGGCTATGTCGGGCTCATGCCGCTCCAGATAGACCCGCAACGTGGCGCCTTCGGTACCCGTGCCCGAGAGGCGAAAAACCACCCGCGAGCCGTCCTCCATCACCACGCGCACGCCCTGCTTATGGCTGACGCTTCCGTCCACCGGGTCGGTGTAGGAAAAGTCATCAGCAAACGCGATGGGCAGGCCCTCTATCGCGCGACCGGCAAGGCTCGGCAGAGACGCGCGCAGTTCGCGCATGAGCGCATCTGCCTGCGCGGTGGCAATACCTTCGTAATCATGGCGGGAATAGACGCAGCGGCCGTAATCGGCCCACAACCCGCGCACCAAAGCCTCGACCGACTTTCCGGTGGCCGCAATCAAATTGAGCCAGAACAGCACAGCCCAGAGCCCGTCTTTTTCGCGCACGTGGCTGGAGCCGGTGCCATAGCTCTCTTCGCCGCACAGCGTCACCCGGCCGGCATCCATCAGGTTGCCAAAAAACTTCCAGCCGGTGGGCGTCTCAAAACACGGAATGTTCTGGGCCTTGGCAACGCGGTCCACCGCGGTTGATGTCGGCATGGAACGCGCAACGCCTGCAATGCCGCCGCGGTAGCCGGGCACCAGGGTGGCATGGGCGGCGATAACTGCAAGGCTGTCGCTGGGCGAAACCACGAATTTGCGGCCCACAATCATGTTGCGGTCGGCATCGCCGTCACTGGCGGCACCCATGTCGGGCGCATCTTCGGCAAGCAAATGGGCAATCAGGTCTTGCGCGTTCACCGGGTTGGGGTCCGGGTGCAGACCGCCGAAGTCCTCCAGCGGGGTGCCGTTGACGACCGTGCCCGCAGGCGCACCCAACTCGCCCTCGAGCAAGGCCTGCGCGTAGGGGCCGCCCACCGCGCACATAGCGTCAAACCGCAGCCGGAAGCCGCCGGCAAACAGGCGGCGAATGGCCTCAAAGTCAAACAACTCGCGCATCACCGCGGCATAGTCAGCCACCGGGTCGATAACCACCACCTCCATACCAGCCAGTAGCTGGCTACCCTCGGTCTCGAGGCTGATATCGGCGGTGTCCACCGTAGAAATGTTCGTCAGCACCTTGCTGCGCTCGAAAACCGCATCGGTGAGTTTTTCAGGGGCGGGGCCGCCGTTGCCCACGTTGTATTTGATGCCAAAGTCGCCGTCCGGGCCGCCGGGGTTGTGGCTTGCGGAAAGCACAATGCCCCCGCTCGCGCCATGCCGTCGAATCACCGCACTCACCGCCGGCGTCGACAAGATGCCGCCCTGACCCACCAGCACCCGCGCATAACCCTTGGCGGCCGCCATGCGCAAGATGGTTTGAATCGCCACGCGGTTGTAGTACCGCCCGTCGCCGCCCAACACCAGCGTCAACCCTGCGGTCTCAGGCAGCACATCAAACAGTGCCTGAACAAAGTTTTCAAGGTAGTGCGGCTGCTGAAAAACGGAAACCTTTTTGCGCAGACCGGAGGTACCGGGACGCTGACCGTCGAAGGGAGTGGTGGGGATAGTGATGTGGGTCATGGATGAGTGGGCCTTACCACTGTCGCCCGGGGCGAATCCATCAGCGCGGTTTGCGGGCCGCCTTGAACGCGGGCTTGGTGGAACCGGTTACGCGTGGTGGCAAACCGGTATGCTGGGTCAGCATACGCCCTTTGGCGGGAGCGGAGGTTGCGGTGGTAGTGGCAGGTTTGGCGGCGCTTGCCTGCGATGTCTTCGCGGGAGCGGCGGTGGAGTTTTTCTTGCGGGCGCTCTGGTAGCCGCCATCCACCAAAGGCTGGAAGGTGGGGATGAGGTGGTGCTTGCCGTTACCAATCAGGTCTGCGCGGCCCATCGTCTTGAGCGCCTCGCGCAAAAGCGGCCAGTTGTTGGCGTCGTGGTAGCGCAAGAAAGCCTTGTGCAAGCGGCGGCGCTTTTCGCCCCGCACGATGTCGACCGTCTCATCATCGCTTTGCGCAGCGCGATGCACCCGCTTGAGGGTGTTGCGGCCTGAGTGGTACATGGCCGTTGCGGTGGCCATGGGGCTTGGGTAAAAGGTTTGCACCTGGTCAGCGCGAAAGCCGTTTTTCTTGAGCCACAGGGCCAGGTTCATCATGTCTTCATCGCTGGTGCCGGGGTGGGCGGCAATGAAATAGGGAATCAGGTATTGCTTCTTGCCGGCCTCGGCGCTGAATTTTTCGAAAAGCTGCTTGAACTTGTCGTAGCTGCCGATGCCGGGCTTCATCATCTTGGTCAGCGGCCCCTGCTCGGTATGTTCGGGGGCGATTTTGAGATAGCCGCCCACATGGTGCTGCACCAGCTCTTTCACGTATTCGGGGCTCTTGACGGCCAGGTCGTAACGCAGGCCCGAACCAATCAGGATTTTCTTGATGCCTTTGAGGCCGCGTGCGCGGCGGTAAATTTTGATCAGCGGGCCGTGGTCAGTCGTCAGGTTCTGGCAAATGCCGGGGTAGACACAGCTGGGCTTGCGGCAGGCTGCCTCAATCTCGGGGCTGCGGCAGCCCAAACGGTACATGTTGGCGGTCGGGCCGCCCAAGTCTGAAATAGTTCCGGTGAAGCCCTTAACCTTGTCGCGGATGTCTTCCACCTCTTTAATGATGGATTCTTCCGAGCGGCTTTGGATGATGCGGCCCTCGTGCTCGGTGATCGAGCAAAAGGTGCAGCCGCCAAAGCAGCCGCGCATGATGTTGACGCTGAATCGAATCATCTCCCACGCCGGGATCTTGGTCGCACCGTCATGGCTGCCGGCCTCATCGGCGTAGGCGGGGTGCGGGCTGCGCGCGTAGGGCAGGTCGAACACAAAGTCCATCTCCGCGGTGGTCAGCGGAATGGGCGGCGGGGTAATCCAGACATCACGCGCGGTCGCACCTTCGCCATGGGCTTGCACCAGGGCCCGTGCGTTGCCGGGGTTGGTCTCCAGATGCAGCACGCGGTTGGCGTGGGCGTAGAGCACCGGGTCGCTCCTGACCTGCTCGTAGCTGGGCAGGCGGATGACCGAGCGTTCGCGTGGCGGCACCTTGAGCTTGCCCTTACCGCCGGAAAGCGCGGGGTTGGCAAAAAACGTGAGCGGAGCGAGGGCAGGCCCGAGGGAGGACGTAGCGGGCTTTGTTTGGGGACCGGAATCTGACCCGGATGTAGGCGCCTGGCCATCATCTTTGGCACAGGTGGCGCCGTTGTCAGCGGCCAGCTCGCTGGTAGTCATGTAGGGGTTGATGTGCGCCTCTACACGGCCAGGCTCGTCCACGGTGGTGGAGGTGATCTCGAACCAGCCTTGTTCGCTGCCGTCGCCCTGCCAGCGGGCGCTCTCATCATCCGGCCGGCGCACGAAGGCAGTTCCGCGCACGTCGGTGATGTGCTCCACCGGTTCCTTGGCAGCCAGGCGGTGGGCCACTTCCACAATAGCGCGCTCGGCATTGCCGTATAGCAGCAAATCGCACTTGGCATCCACCACAATGCTGCGGCGCACTTTGTCGCTCCAGTAGTCGTAATGGGCGATGCGGCGCAGGCTGCCTTCGATGCCGCCCAGAACGATGGGCGTGTCTTTGTAGGCTTCGCGGCAGCGCTGGCTGTAGACAATGGCCGCGCGGTCTGGGCGCTTGCCGCCCACATCGCCGGCGGTGTAGGCGTCATCACTGCGGATCTTGCGGTCTGCGGTGTAGCGGTTGATCATGGAGTCCATGTTGCCGCTGGTCACGCCCCAAAACAGGTTGGGCTTGCCCAGTGCCTTAAAGGCCTCGGCGCTGGTCCAGTCGGGCTGGGCGATGATGCCGACCCGAAAACCCTGAGCCTCCAGCATGCGCCCGATCACCGCCATGCCGAAGCTGGGGTGGTCTACATACGCGTCGCCGGTGACGATGATGATGTCGCAGCTATCCCAGCCCAGCATGTCCATTTCGGCACGGCTCATCGGCAGGAATGGCGCTGTTCCAAAGCGCGAGGCCCAGTACTTGCGGTAGCTGGAGATCGGCTTGGCGGCGCGCGCGAAAAAAGAGACGTCGACAGGGGCGTTCATAGAAATCCGGGGGGAGGTGCTGCCGAGTGTAAGGTTTTACGCCTCTTGGCGGCGACAAAGGGCTAAGGCTCATGGCTATGCCGCGCGGCCCGACCTGGGTACCTTTGACCCCGTAGAATGAATTTTTTTTGTAGCAACCGCCGGCGTCAGTCGGCACTTCCTGGAACTTTTCATGAAAAAACTCTTGCTGGCCTTGGCCGCCATCTCCATATTGGCCGCATGCGGCAAAAAAGAAGAAGCAGCACCCGCGGCATCTGCCGCGCCGGCCTCTGCACCTGCTGCTGCCGCGCCTGAAGCCGGCCCCCTGAAGGTCGCCATCGACCCCACCTACGAGCCCTTCACCTTCAAATCCGCCGACGGCCAGCCCACCGGTTTTGATGTGGACATTGCCAACGCCCTGTGCGAACAAATCAAACGCAAATGCGAATTCGTGGAACAGGTCTGGGACAGCATGATTCCCGGACTGGTGGCCAAGAAGTACGACGTGATCATCTCCTCCATGTCCATCACCGATGAACGAATGAAGGAAGTGGACTTCACCGACAAGTACTACAACACCCCCAGCCGTCTGGTGCTGAAAAAGGGTGTGACGTTCACCGACGCGGCCTCGATCAAAGGCAAGAAAATCGGCGTTCTGAAAGGCTCCACCCAAGAAAAATACGCTTTGGGCGACCTGAAGCCCGCCGGTGTGGTGGTGAACTCCTATGAAGCGCAAGACCAGGTCTATCTGGACATCAAGTCCGGACGTCTGGACGGCACAGTCGCAGACTACATGGAAGTCACCGGTGGCTTCCTGAGCAAGCCTGAAGGCGCCAAATACGAGCTGGTGGGCCCGGACCTGAAGATGCCCCAGTACTTCGGCTACGGCGCAGGCGTTGCATTGCGCAAGGGTGAAGACAAGCTCAAGGGCGAGCTCAACGATGCCATCAAGTCCATCCGCGCCAATGGCACCTACAAGACCCTGAACGACAAGTACTTTGCCAAGTACAACATCGACGTCTACGGCGAATAAACCCCGCCTTTGCAAGCTCAACGGGGCGCATTGCTGCGCCCCGTTTCTTTCATTGCCCCCGCGGCTGCCATGAATCCGTACTACATCGCCATCTTGCAGGGCTCGGTGCTCACCGTCGCGGTATCACTGTGTGCCCTGTTGGTGGCTATCGGGCTGGGTCTGCTGGGTGCGGCAGCCAAACTCTCAGGGCAGCCGGTGTTGCGGGCCACGGCCACCGCCTACACCACCCTGATTCGTGGCGTGCCGGAGTTGGTGGTGATGCTGCTGGTGTTTTACGGCGGCACCATCGGCCTGAACCACTTGCTGGAGTGGGCCGGCAGCAAAAAAACTGTAGATATCAACCCCTTTCTGGCGGGTGTGCTGACCATCGGATTCATTTACGGCGCCTACATGACCGAAACCTTCCGGGGCGCCATTCTGGCCATCCCCAAAGGTCAGACTGAGGCTGCCTGGGCCTTTGGCATGGGCCGCACGCAGACCTTTGTGCGCATCACCCTGCCGCAAATGGTGCGCTATGCATTGCCCGGCTTCACCAATAACTGGCTGGTACTGATTAAGGGCACCGCGCTGGTCAGCCTGATTGGCCTGAAGGAGATGACCTACCTCTCCAAGCAAGCCAGTGCGGCCACGCGTTCGCCGTTTGAGTTTTTCCTATTCAGCGCGGTGCTGTTTTTGGTGTACACCAGCGTGTCTCTGTGGGTGCTGCGCCGGGTCAACCAGCGCTTCAGCCTGGGCACCACCCGGGTTTCGCTATGAAGTGGCACGTCATTTTCGAGCCGCACAACCTGCAGCTCTACCTGAGCGGCATCTCCACAACGCTCGGGCTGCTCTTCTCTTCGCTGGCCATCGGCGGCGTGCTGGCGCTGCTGTGTGCCCTTGCTTTGACCAGCCGCTGGACGGCGCTGCGCTGGCTGGTCGGCAGCTACACCTATGTGATTCGTGGCACGCCGCTGCTGATTCAGGTGTACCTGATCTATTACGGGCTCGGCCAACTGGAATGGATTCAA
>NZ_CAMCVG010000099.1 GCF_945881795.1 Rhodoferax sp. OV413 | reverse complement strand
CACTGTGCGCAGTTGACGACATGGAGACTTTTTGTGAATGCACTCTTGAAATTCGCCTCCGGCATGGACTGGATCAGCAGCAAGCTGGGCACCTTGGCCGCCTGGACAGTGCTGCTGGCCGCGCTGATTAGCGCCGGCAATGCCTTCATCCGCTACGGGCTGGGCCTCACCTCAAACGGCTGGATTGAAATCCAGTGGTACCTGTTTGCCTACACCGTGATGGTCGGTGCGCCGCTGGTGCTCAAGGTCAATGAGCACGTGCGGGTTGACCTGATCTACGGCAAGCTCAAGGGCAACCAGCCGGTCTATGTGGATCTGTTTGGCCTGGTGTTCTTCCTGCTGCCGGTCATCGGCCTGCTGGCGTACCTGACATCCAAGTATTTCTGGGGCATCTTTATGTCCGGCGAAATGTCGCAAAACGCCGGCGGCCTGATCCGCTGGCCTGCGGTGTTGGCCATGCCCCTGGGCTTTGCCATGGTCTGGCTGCAGGGCGTGGCAGAAATCATCAAGCGGGTGGCGTACTTGCAGGGCAAGTACACCATGGACACCCACTACGAAAAGCCGCTGCAGTAAGCCGCCGCCCGTACCCCCAAGAAACACTGGATCTACGTATGCAAATGGAACACTTCCCCCCGCTGATGTTTGCGGGCCTGGTCATCATCATGTTGATCGGCTTTCCGGTCGCCTTTTCTCTGGCGGCACTGGGCCTGGCCAGCGGCTTTTTCGCCATCGAGATGGGATGGTTTCCCGCCGCCTTCATGGGCAACCTGCCGATCTCGTTGTTCTCGATTTTGAACAACGAGCTGCTGCTGGCCATCCCCTTCTTCACCTTCATGGGCACCATCCTCGAAAAGTGCGGCCTGGCCGAAGACATGCTCGATTCCATGGGCCAGCTCTTCGGGCCGGTGCGCGGCGGCGTGGGCTACTCGGTCATCATCGTGGGCTTCATCCTGGGCGCCATTACCGGTACTGTGGCAGGCCAAGTGATTGCGATGGCCCTGATTTCGCTGCCGGTGATGATGAACTACAACTACAACATGCGTTATGCCACCGGCGTGCTGGCCGCCTCGGGCACCATCACCCAGCTGGTGCCGCCCTCGCTGGTGCTGGTGGTTCTGGCCGACCAGCTGGGCCAGCCGGTGGGTGACATGTACAAGGGTGCCTGGGGGCCCTCCATCCTGCAGGTGCTCATGTTCGCGGCTTACACCTTTGCGCTCTCCCGCATCAAGCCCTCTTACCTTCCCGGCATTCCAAAAACAGCGCGGACGCTCGACGGCTGGGCGCTGTGGGCCAAGTGCCTGAGGGGCATCATCCCCTCGGCCTTGCTGATTTTTGCGGTGCTGGGTTCCATGGGCGGACTGCCCTTCCAGAAGACTGCCATAGCCACGCCCACCGAGGCCGGGGCCATGGGTGTCATTGGCGCGCTGCTGCTGGCCGCCTTGTCCAAGCGCCTCACGCCTTCCCTGATCTGGCAGGCCATGACCGGCACCATGCGCCTCACTGCCATGGTGGTGTTCATCCTGATTGGTTCGCGCGTATTCAGCCAGGTGTTCCAGGGTGTGGACGGGGGCAAATGGGTGGAGCACCTGCTGACCGGCTTGCCCGGCGGTCAGGTGGGCTTCCTGATTGTGGTGAACATCTTTGTGTTCTTCTTGGCCTTCTTCCTGGACTTCTTTGAAATCGCCTTCATCATCGTACCAATGCTCGCGCCCGTGGCCGACAAGTTGGGCATCGACCTGATCTGGTTCGGCGTGCTGCTGTGCGTGAACCTGCAGACCAGCTTCATGCACCCGCCCTTTGGTTTCGCGCTGTTCTATTTGCGCGGCATTGCGGACACGCTGTTCAAGGAAAAACGAATCCCCAAGCCGGTTTTGTCGAACGACATTTACCTTGGCGCCATCCCGTGGGTGATCATGCAAATCATTCTGGTTGTGGTGGTGATCTTTGTGCCGCAATCGGTCACCATGTTCCTGGACGAGAAAGTGGTGGTTGACATCGACAAAGTCGTGATCGAAATGCCGGCAGAAGAGCCTCTGCCCAAGGCCGAGCTCAAATCCGAAGACTCCGGCCTGAACGCCAGCCCGGAAGACGCCGCCAAAGCGGCAGCGCAGGCTGAGGCCGACGAGCAAAAGAAGATTGACGATCTGTTCAAGAAGTAATCACCAACGAGTCTTTTTGCCCTTCCGCCCCGCACCGGGGCCACTAAGCCCCGACGCGCCGGTTGGGGCTTTTTTTGCAGGAGCACGCAGTGAACCCGACAGAAAGCAACGCGTCGGAAGACGACAAAGCGGTCTTCACCCCGCGGGGTGGAGAAATCGAGTGCGCGGCCTACGGGCTGGCTTTCAAGGTCATCGCGTTGGCCTTGCTGGCATGTGCTGCAGTATGGTTGCTGCAGTTGCAGCGGGGAGCGCCGGCAGCCGAGGCTGGAAGCCTCCCCGTCAGCTGGCTGTGGTTACCGTGGGGAATGATGGCCTGCACCGCCTGGTTCGTCGTGACAGGCCGCACGCGCCTGACCGGGCGCGACATCGAGCAGTCTTGGATGTGGTCCAAGCGCCTGGAACTCAGCAATATGGCCTACGCCAAGCTCATCCGCATCCGCGGCCTGGAGTGGCTGATTGCACCGCGCCTCTACACCAAAAGTTTCACCGGAAAGCTGTTGGTCTTCTACGCAGCCGACACCGCAATGTTGGACGAGTTCAAGCGGCTGGAGCTTGAGCTGGCCACCCTGCGGGAACCGCGCTGACCCGCCAGGCGAGTGCTGCGCACGCCCGCCAAGCCGATGACCGGCATCGCAAAGTGACATAAAAAAACCGCGCCAAGGCGCGGTTTTTCTCTTTCCGCGAGGCGTATTACAGCTTCTGCGCCTGCATGAAAGTGTCGAACTTGGCTTCGGTGAAACGGAACCACAGGTTGGACTCTGCACGGAACTTGGAGTAGTCCGCGTAGATCTTCTTCCAGTCTTCGTTCTTGGCATTCAACTCTGCATAGGTTTCTTCGGACGCCTTGAACGCTGCCACCAACACGTCGTTAGGGAAAGGACGCAGCTTGGTGCCGCTGCCGACCAGCTGCTTCAGGGCGCCAGGGTTGCGGGCGTCGTACTTGGCTTGCATGTCGAGGTGGGCATAGGCCGCTGCGTTTTCCACGATCGATTTGTTTTCGGGAGACAGCGCCTCAAAGGCCTTCTGGTTGATGAAAAGGTCCAACTGAGGGCCACCCTCCCACCAGCCGGGGTAGTAATAAAACGGAGCCACCTTGTTGAAGCCCAGCTTCTGGTCGTCGTACGGGCCAATCCACTCGGCCGCGTCGATGGTGCCTTTTTCCAGCGCGGTGTAGATTTCACCGCCGGGAATGTTTTGCGGAACCACACCCAACTTTTCCATCACCTTGCCGGGGAAACCACCGGTGCGGAATTTCAGGCCCTTCAGGTCGGCGACAGACTTGATTTCCTTGCGGTACCAACCGCCCATTTGCGCGCCGGTGTTGCCCATCGGGAAGTTCACGATGTTGTATTTGGCATAGAACTCACGCATCAGTTTCATGCCGTTGCCCTGGAACATCCAGGCCGTCATTTGTCGGCTGTTCAGGCCGAAGGGAATGGCGCAACCAAGGGCAAACGCTTCGTTCTTACCAAAGAAGTAATAAGGAGCGGTGTGCGCGCATTCCAAGGAGCCTTGCTGCACGGCATCGACCACGCCGAAGGCGGGAGCGATTTCACCGGCCGCGTGCACCGAAATTTCAAACTTGCCGCCGGACATTTCTTTCACGTGCTTCGCAAAAATTTCTGCTGCGCCAAAAATTGTGTCCAGTGCCTTAGGGAAGCTGGAGGCCAGGCGCCAGCGAACTGCAGCTTGCGCATGCACTGCAGGGGCAACACCTGCGGCCAGAACACCGGCGATACCGGCGTTTTTAATGATTGAGCGACGATCCATTCGAACTTCTCCTTGATTGAGGTTATCAGCGGACTTGCACGCGGGGACAGTCCGCAGCAAATCAACTTTGAGTTTAATCACATTTTTGGAAAGCAAGGGCGAGCGATGGAGGGGGTTTTCCCTCGCAAAGCGCTCCAGAAAGCCCGCCTCGCCATCAGGCCTGCCGCGTAGGCAGCAGGCCTGCAAATCGCCCGCAAATTGACGCCTCGATGCCGGCCGCGTCCAGGCCCTGCATTTTGAGCAGCTGCACCGGGTCGCCGTGCTCGATAAACTCATCGGCCAGGCCCAGTTGCAGCACCGGTACCGCAAGCTGCGCGGCCTGTAAAGCCTCCAGCACTGCGCTGCCCGCGCCGCCCAGAGTGGCACCTTCTTCCACAGTCACCAGCGCGCTGTGGCTTTGCGCCACCTGAAGCAGCAGCCCGACATCCAGAGGTTTGGCCCAGCGCATGTTGACCACCGTGGCATCCAGCCGCTCTGCCGCCGCCAATGCGGGCTGCAGCAGCGTACCGAAGGCCAGAATGGCGATGCTCTTTCCCTGGCGGCGAATTTCACCCTTGCCAAAGGGCAAGCCCTCCAGCGCGCTGCTGACCGGTACCCCCACACCGCTGCCGCGCGGATAGCGCACGGCCACCGGGTGATTTTGTGCAAAAGCAGTGCTAAGCAACAGGCGGCATTCGTTTTCGTCTGCCGGGCAGGCGATGCTCATATTCGGAATACAGCGCAGAAAGGGAATGTCATACGCCCCCGCATGGGTGGCGCCATCGGCACCCACCAAACCCGCCCGGTCCAGAGCAAAAACCACCGGCAGGTTTTGCAGTGCCACATCGTGGATCAGCTGGTCATAAGCACGCTGCAAGAAGGTGGAGTAAATCGCTACCACCGGCTTGAGACCCTCGGTGGCCAGGCCGCCGGCAAAGGTCACGGCGTGCTGCTCGGCAATACCCACATCGAAGTAGCGCTCAGGGAAGCGCCTCTCAAACTCCACCATGCCGGAACCTTCGCGCATGGCGGGTGTAATGCCCACCAGCCGCGCGTCGGCGGCGGCCATGTCGCACAGCCATTGGCCGAACACCTGGGTGAAGGTGGTCTTGGCGGGCACTGCCGACTTGACCAGCCCCACCGCGGGGTCAAACTTGCCCGGCCCGTGGTAGGCCACCGGGTCGGCCTCAGCCAGCTTGTAGCCCTGCCCTTTCTTGGTCACCACGTGCAAAAACTGCGGGCCTTGCAGGTGCTTGATGTTTTCCAGCGTGGGGATGAGTGAATCGAGGTCGTGACCGTCGATGGGGCCGATGTAGTTAAAGCCGAACTTTTCAAACAGCGTAGCCGGCACCACCATGCCTTTGGCGTGTTCTTCGAGCCGCTTGGCCAACTCAAACAAGGGTGGCGCGCCCTTCAGCACGGTCTTTCCCACGCTCTTGGCGGCAGCATAAAACTGGCCACTCATGAGTTGCGCCAGGTAGCGGTTCAGCGCACCCACCGGCGGGCTGATGCTCATGTCGTTGTCGTTGAGAATGACCAGCAGCTTGCAGTCTTCGACTCCTGCGTTATTGAGCGCTTCGAAGGCCATGCCGGCGGTCATGGCGCCGTCGCCAATCACCGCCACCGCATAGCGGTCTTCACCCTTGATGCGGGCGGCCAGCGCCATACCCAGTGCGGCTGAGATGGAGGTACTGGAGTGGGCGGTGCCGAAGGTGTCGTACTCGCTCTCGTCGCGCCGAGGGAAGCCGGACAAACCGCCGTACTGGCGCAGGCTGTGCATGCGGTCGCGCCGGCCTGTGAGGATTTTGTGCGGGTAGGTCTGGTGGCCCACGTCCCACACGATGCGGTCATGCGGCGTGTTGAACACGTAGTGCAACGCCACAGTGAGCTCCACCGTGCCGAGGTTGGAGCTGAGGTGCCCGCCGGTGCGCGAGACACTCTCGAGCAAGTAGGTGCGCAACTCATCTGCCAGGGTCCGCAACTGGGCGCGCGGCATCCGGCGCAACGCGGCGGGGTCGTCGATGGTGGCCAGCAAGGGGGTGGCGTTGGAGGTGTTATGGGACATTTGCTATTCTTTTCGTAGCTGCTGACGCAGATTCAGTGGGCTCGGTGCACCACCATGCCTGCCAAAGCGCGCAGGGTGGCGGTGTCCGGCAGGCCGCTGGCATCGAGCGCCTGCAGCGCTTGAGCATGCAAATTGTGCGCATAGTCACGGCTGGCCTGCAGGCCCATCAGGGAGACATAGGTGGGCTTCTCATTGTCCGCATCTTTGCCGGCCGTCTTGCCCAGCGTGGCGGAGTCGGCGGTGACATCCAGAATATCGTCCACCACCTGAAACGCGAGACCAATGGCTGCTCCGTAGTCTTTGAGTGCCGCAAGCACCCGCGCGGGAGCCTGGGCACAGTGCGCGCCCATCACCACGCTGGCTTGCAGGAGTGCGCCGGTCTTGAGCTGGTGCATTTCTCGCAGCTGGGCTTCCGACAAGGGTTGTCCGACGCTGGCCAGATCAATCGCCTGCCCGCCCGCCATGCCGGCACTGCCGGCCGCACGGGCGAGGATGCCGCACAAACAAGCCTGCACCGAGTCCGGGATGCTCTCGGGCTCAACTGCGGAGCCTGCTGCGGGCGTTAAAAACTCAAATGCCAGGGCCTGCAGTGCGTCACCGGCCAGCAAGGCAGATGCCTCTCCGAACTGCACATGCACCGTGGGCTTGCCGCGGCGCAGCACGTCGTTGTCCATGCAGGGCATGTCGTCGTGCACCAGCGAATAGGCGTGGATCAGTTCCACCGAACAGGCCGCTCGCAGTGCCGCAACCTCGCACGCTTGCCCCAATCGCGCCGCCGCTTCGTGGGAAGCGAGAACCAGCAATGGGCGCAGACGCTTACCGCCATCGAGCACCGCGTAGCGCATGGCACTTACCAGTGCAGCGGGCGCGCCGTGCCGGGAGCCTGCGGGGGCCGCAGTGCTGATCCAATCACCCAGAGCGCGCTCAACGCGGGCCAGGCGCTCCCGGGTCCAGGCCTCGAAATCCCCGTGTAGTTCGGGCATAGGCTGCGCGCTCATCAGGGCTTCCACGGCTTGAGCACGCCGTCGTCCAGGACCTTGATCTGGTCCTCCACCGCCTGAAGTTTTTCGCGGCACTGCTGCAGCAGAGCGGCGCCGCGTTGGTAGTGGGTCAGCAACTGGTCGAGTGGCAGGTCGCCTGACTCCAGGCGGGCCACCATCTGCTCGAGTTCGGCCATAGCCTCCTCAAAGGTGCCGGGCAGTGCCTGCGTGGTGGCTTGGGGAGTGGCGCCGGGGATAGCGTGTGGGGCGGGGGAACTGGCCTTGGGCATGGAGCGAATAAAGGAACAAAACGTGATTTTAGGTGCTCCAGCCTTGCCGCTGCTTACTGCAGTGCACGCGCGGGTACAATCCGCCCTCCCGCCACCGACCACCCGACTCCGGGATGGCCGGCTCCGATTCACCGCGCACTTTGGTGCATCCCCCTGTGGGGAGTCTTTAGGTCAGGTCCCCCATGTCTGATTTAAGTCTTCAACTGCAGCAGGCGAACAGCCA
>NZ_CAMCVG010000098.1 GCF_945881795.1 Rhodoferax sp. OV413 | reverse complement strand
GATAGGCAACAATTCAGCCGCTAGCGCTTATGCAGTAAGCGCTAGCCGCTATCAAAAAAAGAGCGCCGGCAGATTACTCTGCCGGCGCTTTTTCTATGGCAGCCGGAGCAGTACGCCAAATGCAGGCGACTTCAGGACGAAAGCGTACTAACATATTGATTAAAAAATCTTAAATTTTGTTACTACAATAAGAGCATGCGATACAGCCATGATCCGAAGAAGCTCGCTGCCAACGTTGCCCATCATCAGGTGTGGTTTCACGAGGCGAAGCACTTTGAGTGGGAGACCGCTTTCGTAGCCATTGACAGCCGCAAACATTACGGCGAGGCACGCTTTGTGGCGCATGGCCTGATCACTAAGCGCCTTTATGTGATGGTTTTCACCTTGCGCGAATCATCGGTACGCATCATCAGCCTGCGCAAGGCCAACCAGAGAGAGGTACAACGCTATGCCAAAGACCATTAAGACCCGATCCGGCCGGATCCTTAGCCTCCCCGGTCCTGCGGAAGAGGACCAAATCAACGCGGGAATAGCAGTCGATGCGGACAACCCCGAATGGACTGCCGACATGCTGACCGGTGAGCGTCCGGCAAAGGAGTTTTTCTCGCCAGCGGTTTATGCAGAACTTTGCGCTATCCGCCAGCGTGGCCCCAAAAATAAGCCGCTCAAGGTACCAACAACCATCCGTTTTGATGCTGACGTGCTGGCAACGCTAAAAGCCAGCGGCAAGGGGTGGCAAACGCGCGTCAACGATGCAGTCAAGGATTGGTTGCGCACGCACTCGCAGGTGTAAGACAAGCTCCCTCACCTGCGTAAAAACGCCCCCTCGGCGCTTTTCAATGAACCCTGGCAGCACCTGGGTGCGACGGGTATTGAATAAGCTTCAGGCCTTCACACAGTCCGCAAAGTAGCGCACCTTGCCGTTT
The DNA here is from genome assembly GCF_945881795.1 of Rhodoferax sp. OV413. Classification (GTDB taxonomy): domain Bacteria; phylum Pseudomonadota; class Gammaproteobacteria; order Burkholderiales; family Burkholderiaceae_C; genus Allorhodoferax. The sequence continues at coordinate 6,543 of NZ_CAMCVG010000098.1, read as the reverse complement.
TCATCTGTCTCGCTGACCAGACCGTGCACATCGGTCTCAAAGCCGGGGCAGTTGGCGTTAAATTCGCGTGAGAACTTGAGGTAGTCCACCACTTTCTTGGTGAACACTTCGCCGGGCACCAGCAGCGGGATGCCGGGTGGATACGGGGTCACCATGCCGACTGACACGCGGCCTTCGAGGTGGTCGATCTCGACGCGCTCGGTCTTGCGCAGCGCAATGTGGGCGTAGGCGTCGCTGGGCTTCATGGCGGGCACAAGGTCGCTCAGATACACCTCGGTGGTCAGGCGGGCAATATCAAACTTGGCATACAGCTGGTGGATGTGCTGGCAGAGGTCCGCCAGGCCCATTTTTTCGTAGCGTGGGTACTTCTGCACAAATTCCGGCAACACGCGCCACATGGGCTGGTTCTTGGCGTAATCGTCTTTGAACTGTTGCAAGGCGGTCAACATACTGTTCCAGCGGCCTTTGGTGATGCCGATGGTGAACATAATGAAGAAACTATAGAGGCCGGTTTTCTCGACCACCACGCCGTGCTCTGCCAGGAATTTGGTGACAATGGAGGCAGGAATGCCGGTCTTGGCGAACTTACCGTTGAGGTCCAGCCCTGGCGTCACGATGGTGGACTTGATCGGGTCCAGCATGTTGAATCCGTTGGCCAAGCGGCCGAAGCCGTGCCAGTTGGCTTTGGCGCTCTTGCTCTCGCCCTTGATGATCCAGTCCGAGGCCTTGCCGATGCCTTCGTCCGCCAGCGCGTCAGGGCCCCAGACCTTGAACCACCAGTCGTCGCCGTACTCTTCGTCCACCTTGCGCATGGCGCGGCGGAAGTCCAGCGCCTCGGCAATGCTCTCTTCCACCAGTGCAGTGCCGCCGGGCGGCTCCATCATGGCGGCAGCCACGTCGCAGCTTGCGATGATGCTGTACTGCGGGCTTGTGGAGGTGTGCATCAGGTACGCCTCGTTGAACAAGTGCTTGTCCAGCTTCACGGTTTGCGAGTCCTGCACCAGGACATGGCTGGCCTGGCTGATGCCGGCCAGCAGCTTGTGGATGGACTGGGTGCTGTAAACGACCGCCTCCTTGGGGCGCGGCCGGTTCTTGCCCATGGCGTGATAGGTGCCGTAGAACGGGTGAAAGGCCGCGTGCGGCAGCCAAGCCTCGTCGAAGTGGATGTTTTCCACATAGCCATCGACCAGGCTTTTGATGGTCTCGGTGTTGTACAAAACGCCGTCGTAGGTGCTTTGGGTCAATGTCAGGATGCGCGGCTTCACCTTCCCTGCGTCAACCCCTTGCAGCAGAGGGTTGGCCTTGATCTTGGCCTGGATCGCTGCCGGCTCGAACTCGCTCTTGGGGATGGGCCCGATGATGCCGAAATGGTTGCGTGTGGGCTTCAGGAAGACCGGAATCGCGCCAGTCATGATGATGGCATGCAGGTTGCTCTTGTGGCAGTTGCGGTCAACGATGACGATGTCGCCCGGCGCCACGGTGTGGTGCCACACCATCTTGTTGGAGGTGGAGGTGCCGTTCGTGACAAAGAAGCAGTGGTCGGCGTTAAAAATGCGCGCTGCATTGCGCTCGGAGGCGCCGATGGCGCCGTTGTGGTCGAGCAACTGGCCCAGCTCTTCGACCGCATTGCACACGTCGGCCCGCAGCATGTTTTCACCATAAAACTGGTGGTACATCTGGCCCACAGGGCTCTTCAGAAACGCGACTCCTCCGGAGTGTCCCGGGCAGTGCCAGCTGTACGAGCCGTCTTCTGCGTAGTCCAGCAGGGCCTTAAAGAATGGCGGCTGCACACCCTCGAGGTACCCACGCGCCTCGCGGATGATGTGGCGGGCCACAAACTCAGGCGTGTCTTCAAACATGTGAATGAAGCCATGCAGCTCGCGCAGGATATCGTTGGGAATGTGGCGGCTGGTCTTGGTTTCGCCGTACACATAAATTGGCACGTCCAGGTTCTTGCGGCGCACTTCCTCGATGAAGTGGCGCAGATTCAGCACCGCGGGGTCCAGATCCGGTCCCGGTGTGAACTCCTCATCGTCAATCGACAAGATAAACGCGCTGGCGCGGCTCTGCTGCTGGGCAAACTGGCTCAAGTCGCCGTAACTGGTCACACCCAAAATCTCAAAGCCCTCTGACTCAATGGCCTGGGCCAGGGCGCGAATGCCGAGGCCGGAGGTGTTTTCTGAACGGAAATCTTCATCAATGATGATGATGGGAAAGCGAAACTTCATCGGGTGGCTCCAGCGGTGGGGCAAAAGATTGCAAACAGGCGCGAAGTGTAAGGACTAATTGCGGCACGTCCGCACAGCTGACATCCAATCGGCCCATACTGTGGCGTCATCAATACACGCGGAGCCCTCGATGTCAGAACCCACACTTTGGTGGCTGGTTGCAGGCGGAATGATTGCCGTCGAGTTGTTGACCGGCACGTTTTATTTGCTCATGCTGGCCACCGGCGCAGTGGCCGCAGCGCTTGCCGCCCATACGGGTGCGGGCCTTACCACACAACTGGTATGCGCGGCCCTTGTTGGCGGCGGGGCGACCGCGGCCTGGCACTGGAAGCGCGCGGGCCGGCGGCGGGAGCCCGATGCGCAAGCTAACCCGAATCTGCATCTGGACATTGGCGAGACACTGGAGATTGCTGCCTGGAACCCCGACGGCACCGCCGGCGTGCAATACCGGGGCGCGCACTGGACCGCTATTCACCGCATCGGCGTAGTGCCTGAGGCAGGCCTGCACCGGGTGACTGAAATCGTAGGCAACCGCCTATTGGTAGAAAAAACTTAACGAGGGAATCCCTATGGAAATCGCCATTTTGCTTTTGGTTATTGCCGTGCTGTTTGTCACGCGCTCGGTCAAGGTCGTCCCCCAGCAGCACGCCTGGGTGGTGGAGCGCCTGGGTAAGTACCACGGCACCCTGACCCCGGGACTGAACTTTCTGGTTCCGTTTATTGACACCGTGGCTTACAAGCACGTGCTCAAGGAAATTCCGCTCGACATTGCCAGCCAGGTCTGCATCACCAAAGACAACACGCAGCTGCAAGTGGACGGGATTTTGTATTTTCAGGTGACCGATGCCATGCGTGCCAGCTACGGCTCGAGCAACTACATCATCGCCATCTCGCAACTCGCGCAAACCTCTCTGCGTTCAGTCATCGGCAAGCTCGAGCTCGACAAGACCTTCGAGGAGCGCGACATCATCAACGCGCAGGTGGTGGCCGCCATTGACGAAGCGGCCCTGAACTGGGGCGTAAAGGTTTTGCGTTATGAGATCAAAGACCTGACCCCGCCCAAAGAGATCCTGCACGCCATGCAAGCCCAGATCACCGCCGAGCGCGAAAAGCGGGCGCTGATAGCGGCATCCGAAGGCCGCCGTCAAGAGCAAATCAACATAGCCACCGGCGAGCGCGAAGCCTTCATTGCCCGCTCTGAGGGGGAGAAACAGGCTGCCATCAATAAAGCGCAGGGCGAAGCAGCGTCCATTACCGCCGTGGCCGATGCCACCGCCGCCGCTATCGAACGCATAGCAAGCGCCATCCGCCAGCCGGGCGGCGAAGCTGCAGTGCAGCTCAAGGTCGCCGAACGCGCCGTAGACGCCTACGGCAAGGTCGCCGCCGATGCCAGCACCACCCTCATCATCCCCGGCAACATGAGCGAAGTGTCCGGCCTGATTGCCACCGCGATGAAGATGGTGCAGGTGACGGGGCGGTAAGGCTTTGCTAGCGCGCGACGCCACTGATGGGGCGGTTGCGCGCGGGGATGATGCACCAGCGAAATTGCGTCAACCTCCCATAAATCAGGGAATAAAGAACCACCAAACCCACACAACATGCCATTAAGGCTGGGGTGTTGTTCCAAAACCTGGTCGCCAGAAAAACCGGCAAGAGTGCTGCCAACCACATGGTCGAACCGGTCATGGAATTCCGGACACCACTGGTCGCATTCGGCATTAATTGCCGGATAAAGCGCCGCTTAACCAGGCTATGCAGATGTAAGCGGTCAGGGTCGCCAACATTCAAATGCCGCTTTTTACGCCGCCACACACTGAAACCGACTTCCAAAATTGGATATGCGCAAGTTACCAAGAGGGCCCACGCAGATATCTCCGGATGGCGCGCCATCATCAACACCGACGTCCAAGCAACTGCGAACCCGAGGAAGTAGGCTCCTCCGTCCCCGAGAAAGAGCTTTCCCCAAGGCCAATTCACCACGAAGAATCCAAAAGTAATCGCGGCGAACAAAACACATATGCGAGCGAGTTCAACGTCTGCGAGTTGCAGATTGATGAGGGCCAAGCCGATGAAAATGATAATGACAGTTCCGCTGGCAAGGCCATTGAATCCATCGATGATGTTGACAGCATTGGCGATACCGCCCACAGCAAACGCGGTGAACAAGACAGAAAACGCAGTAAAGCCCAACAAATAGTCGAGGCCCCAGACGTGCACGCTGGAAATGGAGTTTCCGGTGATCATCCAAGCGGTGAAGCCCGACACCATGGTAGCCACCAGTCGCACTGTGACACTAACCTCTTTGGTGAGGTCCTCGATCAGACCAAACAAAAACGCTGGAATACCGGCAACTAGCAAGGGCCATAACAGATATTGGAAATCGCCTGAAGGCGTTATCAGGTAGGCGCAGGCTGCTCCTGATCCGATAGCAAGCCCGCCAACACGCGATGTGGGGTTCGTGTGAAACTTCTGGATACCGGTATCGCCGTCAATACTGAAACGACCATGATAACGCTGGGTCAGAACTGTGAGCCAAGCAACGGCAAAGGATGCAAAAGATACCCATAGGGCTGGACTATCCACTAAATGCCAGATACTAACGGCAGCTTCATCCCTGACTTGATTTAGATTCATTTGATCCCCAGCGACCTGTGAAACGATCGCCTCAAATCCCCCCATTTTCTTGCTGATGTCTCGTCTTGCATTGCATTTCGCATCGCATGACGGATAAACACAAACAACAGAATCGCAAATCCAGAGGCCAAAGTTGCAATGACGGCAATCAAAGCCTTTTTCGGCTTACTCTTTCGCTCTGGTGGAACAGCTCTGTCCACAATCTGAATGACCGCCCCCTCGCGAGCTTCATCGACGCGCGCCAACTCAAACTGCTTAGCAAATAACTCGAAAAGAGTTTCGTAGTATTTGAAATCGCGGTAACGTGCCACGTAATCCGCATCGGCATCACTGCTTTGGGGTGGGCGCTCGAGTTTGGCAAATTGGGATCGCAGTGCGGCTAATTCAGTAAGCGCTTGCTTGAAATCGGGAGAGGACTCCGTGAGATAGCCTCGCATACTTCCAATCTTGATCTCTTGGGCGGTTATTTGGGCCTGAATTTGGGCGATACCCGCGATGGCTGCAGCAGGGTTTGATTTGAGTGCAGACACATTCACACCCGAGCCCCGCAAAGCCTGCTCCGCACGGGTTAGTTGCTCTTTGCTCTCTTCCAGGCGAGCCTCAAAGAAGACTCTTCGATTCTGTGCTTCAGTGACAGCAAGTTTGCCCAAAAATGCACGTAGTTCCTCCACATAAGCATTGGTAATATCAGCCGCCATCTGTGGATCTTTGTCATCTACTTCGATGGTAATCAGCCCGTCCTTACCAGAGGATATTCTGCTGTTGGCGGCCAAGGCTGTACGGGTGTCGACCTGGGTATCCGCTTCATAGCGGTTCACAAGGTCAAATCGGGCAATGAGCGCGTTGGACACTGTTTCGCTCTTCATCAGCGAAACATACTGATCATTGGGATTTTTTATACCCGCTGCCGCACCGGCCAAGCCGCCCAAGGCGCCAAGGCTTTGCAGCATCATGGCCGCGCCGCCCTGTTGCTGTTGGGGCGGCATGAAGATAGTTTTCGCGGTAAACGTCGGGGGTATCACAAAACTCACCCCAAGGGCTGTCAAGCCAATCAATAAGGGCCCCAATATCAGCAGACGCAGATTTTCGGCAATGACCTGGAGCAGGCTGAGCAGGTCGATTTCGTCGTCTTCAGCGTTTTCAAGAATAGGTTCGGAGTTCATGCTGGAGCCTAGTTGCGCAACGACTTGATGGCGGCCGCGCTGATGCCCAGATTCGACAAAATCTGCGTCCAATCTTTCAATGCCCGTACGGTGAATGAGTACCCGTCTTCTCGGTCCACTTTGGCCGGAACCACCAGGGTGTCGCCTGGCATTACAGCCATCGACTCGAACCCGGCGCCGAACAAACTAGCACGGTCGCGCTTGGCGACCACGCTGCCGTCTGCCCGCAACATGAATGCGCTGGCGGCCTCAGCCTCGTCCGTGAGGCCAGCGCCCCGCAGCACATCGCCTACCGTCTTACCCGGTCGGTAAATCAAAGCGTTCTCGTTGTAAACAGCACCTGCAGCAGCCACATAACCGGGCACCGGCGGCACAAAAAAGCGGTCTCCATCCTCCAAGGGAAGATTTGGTAACCCTGCGATGGTGGTAGCCGCAGGGTCCATTTCAAGGGCCAGCCTACCGTTGCTCTTGAGCGACTTGAGCTTGTTGATTTGAGACTGAATCTGGGACTGTTCTTG
>NZ_CAMCVG010000097.1 GCF_945881795.1 Rhodoferax sp. OV413 | reverse complement strand
GTAAGTGGTCGTCAGTATTCGGAACTTTGTCTTCGGACTGCCATGCGCATCGAGCGCAGTGACTTGCTCCAAGACATCGAGCAATTTGCGTACGCCGCTCCATGTAATGAAACTGACCAGAATATCTACTCGATCGACCTCGCGTAACTCGGCGCGCAATTCATTCAGCAGCGACGGGTCGGCCCTGGCAGAAGTAAACAGCCAGGGGTGGCGCAACCCCGTGGCGGGCATCAACACTTCGGTATTGGGTGCATGAACCGACTTGAGTAACTGCGCCGGCATGGCCGGCAGACGCCCACCCTGGCCACTTGGGCGCAATTGCATCAGTAGCTGGCGGATCAGTTCAATCTCGGCTTTAGCCTTTTCGCTGGCATCAGGCTGCCCGGCCGCCGCAGCGTCCAGCAGTTCCGGCAAGCGATGCGCCAACTCTGCAAGGAATTGTTCGCGCCGCTGGTGCACCGTAGGCGCAGCGACCAGTGCACGGTGTTGACCCGTCAGGCTGGTGACCTCACCAACTTCATCCTCGTAGATCAATCGGTCGTACAAGCCTTTGGGCAGCGTCATTGTGAGATCCCTTGATTTTGTATGGCTATTCTGACCGAGGCGACGGTACTTCCGTCCTCGATTGACTAAAAAACCGGATCCTTGGGCACAGCATTAGCTCCTGTTTCAATTGCGGCTAACGCATATCTCACGGGGTCTACAGCCTCAAGAATCACTTCGGGCTGCCAGCAATCTAGCCCACTCCCGCCAAGCCTTGTAAATCAACACTATGGCCAAACTGTCCAGCTCGCAATAGCGCAGCATTGCAGCACATGCACTTCTGGGAATGGGTTGGTAACCGACACTTTAAAAGGCCTTGTAATCAAGTGCAGAAAGTTACATCACCCTGCCAAAGCCCGCTCGGTGCGGCGCTTTGCAAAAAGAAAGGGCTCCTTGTTAGGGGAGCCCAGACTTATTGGCGGAGAGGGAGGGATTCGAACCCTCGGTAGGGTCGCCCCTACGCTTGATTTCGAGTCAAGTACATTCGACCACTCTGCCACCTCTCCTAGGTTTCGTGTCGGTCGAAACGAAGCCGCGATTCTAGCAGGCTGGCTTAGGCGCTCAGCACCTCGACGCCACCCATATAAGGGCGCAGCACCTCGGGCACGGTCACGCTGCCGTCGGCCTGCTGGTAATTCTCCAACACCGCTACCAACGCACGGCCCACGGCCAGGCCGGAGCCGTTCAGGGTGTGCACCAGTTCGTTCTTGCCCTGCGCGTTTTTGAAGCGGGCTTGCAGGCGGCGGGCCTGGAAGGCCTCGCAGTTGGAGACCGAGCTGATTTCGCGGTAGGTGTTTTGCGCCGGCAGCCAGACCTCGAGGTCGTAGGTCTTGGCGGCGCCAAAGCCCATGTCGCCGGTGCACAGGCTCATCACCCGGTACGGCAGGCCCAGCTTTTGCAGGATGGCTTCGGCGTGGCCGGTCATGTCTTCCAGCGCCTGGTAGCTGTGGTCGGGGTGGACGATTTGCACCATTTCCACCTTGTCGAACTGGTGCTGGCGGATCAGGCCGCGAATATCGCGCCCGCCGCTGCCCGCCTCGGAGCGGAAGCAGGGCGTGTGGGCGGTGAGCTTGATGGGTAGCGCCGCCTCGGGCGTGACCACATCGCGCACAAAGTTGGTCAGCGGGACCTCGCTGGTGGGAATCAGGTAGAGCGCGGTGTTGGTGCTTTCGCCGGCTTCGCCGTCCTGCCCGCCTTTTTTGGCGGCAAACAGGTCTTCCTCAAACTTGGGCAGCTGGCCGGTGCCGCGCAGGCTGTCGCCGTTGACGATGTAGGGGGTGTAGCACTCGGTGTAGCCGTGCTCGGAGGTTTGCACATCGAGCATGAACTGGGCCAGGGCGCGGTGCAGGCGGGCAATCGGGCCCTTCATCACGGTGAAGCGCGAGCCGGTGAGTTTGACGCCCATCTCAAAGTCCAGCCCCAGCGGCTGACCAAGGTCGACGTGGTCTTTGACTTCAAAGTCGAAGGTTTTCGGGCCCCGTCCGTCGGGGCTCCAGGTGCGGGCCACCACGTTGCCGGACTCGTCCGCGCCCATCGGCACGCTCTCGTGCGGCAGGTTGGGCACGGCCAGCAGCATGGCTTCCATCTCAGCCTGAATGGCGTCGAGCCGGGTGGCAGAGGCTTCAAGCTCGGCTTTAAGGGTGCCCACTTCGGCCATGGCGGCGTCAGCCTCGGCGTGCTGGCCTTTGCCTTTGAGCATGCCGATTTGCTTGCTGACCGTGTTGCGCTTGGCCTGCAGCTCTTCGGTGCGCATCTGGATGGTCTTGCGCTCGGCCTCCAGCGCCTTGAAGGCGTCCACATTCAAGAAGGCTTGGGGATTCTTGCGGCTTTGCAGGCGGGCGAGCACCGAGTCGAGGTCTTTGCGCAGCAGGGTAATGTCTAGCATGGTGCTTTGAGGGTCTAATGTGGCTGTTGCGCCCTATTCTATTGCGCGAGCAGCTATTTATTTAGTAGCAAAAATGGGAATAAAGGTAGCTGTGAGGGGCGGAAATCAGGCCAGAAATCAGGCCAGAAATCATGCATCCAGCCTGAGGCCCTTGGGCAGCGGGAACTTGACGGTTTCTTCGATGCCGTCCATCTTGCGCACCGACACCGCGCCCAGCGCCTTGATGCGGTCTATCACCGCTTTCACCAGCACCTCCGGCGCGCTGGCGCCGGCAGTCAGGCCCACGCGGCTGCGCCCCGCGAACCATTCGGCCTTGAGCTCGTCGGCATGGTCCACCATGTAGCTCACGGTGCCCAGCTTTTCAGCCAGCTCGCGCAGGCGGTTGCTGTTGGAGCTGGTGGGGCTGCCAACCACAATCACGATGTCCACCTGCGGGCTCATCACCTTGACAGCGTCCTGGCGGTTCTGGGTGGCGTAGCAGATGTCCTGCATCTTGGGCTTCTGGATCAGCGGGAAGCGGGCCACCACGGCGGCGGTAATCTCGGCCGCGTCGTCCACGCTCAGGGTGGTCTGGGTTACCACGGCCAGCCGCTCGGTCTGGCGGGGCTGGATGCGGGCCACATCGGCCACATCTTCCACCAGATGGATGCCGCTCTCCAGCTGGCCCATGGTGCCTTCTACCTCGGGGTGGCCCTTGTGGCCGATCATCACGAACTCAAAGCCCTCTTTGGCGAGCTTGGCCACTTCCACATGCACTTTGGTGACCAGCGGGCAGGTGGCGTCAAAAATCCTGAAACCGCGCCGCTCGGCCTCGCGCTGAATGGCCTGGCTCACGCCGTGCGCCGAAAACACGAGCGTGGCGCCGGGGGGAACGTCGTCGAGCTCCTCGATAAAGATGGCGCCGCGGGCTTTCAGGTCGTCCACCACGTAGGTGTTGTGCACGATTTCGTGGCGCACATAGATGGGCTGGCCGAACTTGGCCAGCGCTTTTTCCACAATCTCGATGGCGCGGTCCACCCCCGCGCAAAAACCGCGCGGCTCGGCCAACAGGATTTCAACGCTGTGGCTGCTGTTACTCATAAGACTCCAATCAGCTGCACTTCAAACGTCACCGGCTGGCCGGCCAGCGGGTGGTTGAAATCGAACAACACCGCCTGCTCGGCCGGCACATCGCCCCGCAACTGCAGCACCACACCGGCAAACTGCCCTTGCCCGTCGGGCGTGGGGAACTGCACCACATCGCCTACCTGGTAGCTTTCGTTGGGGTCGCCCATGTCGCGCAGCACCTTGCGGGCCAGCCACTGCTGCATCTCGGAATTGCGCTCGCCAAAAGCAGCGCCGGCCGGCAACTCAAAGGTAGCGCGCGCGCCCTCCTCCATACCCAGCAGGCACGCCTCCACCGCCGGCGACAACTCCCCGGTTCCCAGGCTCAGGGTGGCGGGCTTGCCGTCGAAGGTGTTGATGATGTCGCCGGCGGGTCCGCCCAGGCGGTAGTGCAGGGTAAGGAAAGAGCCCGGCTGAACCCGGGGTGGGGTGCTTGTCATAGGTGTCCCGATAAACTGCTTGTATTGTAGAAAGCCTAGCCCGCTGTCATGCCCATCAAAGACCTGCCCCCCGAGGCCCGACCGCGCGAAAAGCTGCTGGCGCGGGGCGCAGGCGCGCTCAGCGATGCGGAGCTGCTGGCGATTTTGTTGCGCACCGGTATGGCAGGCAAGGGCGTTTTGCAGATGGCGGAGGAGCTGCTGCAACTCAAAAATGATAGCGACTCGCGCAATGGTGGCGGGCGAAAAGACGGTATTGAGGCCCTAAATAGCCCCGGCGGGTTCGGCGGCATTGCCGGCCTGCTAAACGCCACGGCCGACGACCTTAAGCGCGTGAAAGGCCTGGGGCCGGCCAAGCGGGCCGAAATTGTGGCGGTGCTCGAGCTCGCCCGCCGCGCCATGGCCCAGCGGCTGCAAGAGCGCGAAGTGTTTGCCGACCCGCAGGCGGTAAAGCACTACCTGCAGCTGCATCTGGCCGCCAAGGGGCACGAGGTGTTTGCGGTGCTGTTTCTGGATAGCCAGAACAAGCTGCTGGCCATGGAAGAGCTGTTTCGCGGCACTTTGAGCCAGACCAGCGTGTACCCGCGCGAAGTCGTCATCCGCGCGCTGCACCACAGCGCCGCCGCCGTGGTGCTGGCGCACAATCACCCCAGCGGCAGTGTGCAACCCAGCCGCGCCGACGAGGCGCTGACCCACACCCTCAAGGCGGCGCTGGCGCTGGTGGACGTGCGGGTCTTGGACCACATCATCGTCGGCACCGGGCAAGCCTTGTCCATGACAGAAGCAGGATTCATTTAAAGGGCCGCCATGAAAATCAACGCCCTGTCAGACCTCAAGCTGGTCAAAAAAGAGATCGAGGCCCAGGCCGCGCGGGATGCGGCATTGGCGGCCCAAAAGGCCCTGGAAGCCAAACGCCGGGCCGCAGCGAGCAACCTGTTTCAGGCGGCCATCGGCAAGGTCAAGGCGCTGGAGCCGATTCCCCGCGCCGAGCTGGCGCCCGAGCGCCCGCAGCCTATCCCTAAGCAGCAAATGCTCGACGATGCAGCCGCCCTGCAAGAGGCCATCAGCGACGAGGTGGACGTGTCCACCCTGCTCGACACCGACGAACTTTTGAGCTTTCGCCGACCAGGCGTGGGCCACGACGTGACCCAGAAGCTGCGCAAAGGCAAGTGGAGCATCCAAAAACAGATTGACCTGCACGGCTACCGCAGCGACGAGGCGCGCGAGGCCCTGAGCGCCTTTATCCGCGAGTCGCACCGCAACGGCATACGCTGCGTGCGGGTGGTGCACGGCAAGGGCTTGGGCTCGCCGGGCAAGGCGCCGGTGCTCAAGGACAAGGTGCACCGTTGGCTGGTGCAGAAGTCCGAGGTGGTGGCCTTCGTGCAGGCGCAGCCGGCCCAGGGCGGCGCAGGCGCCTTGGTGGTGCTGCTACAGCCGCACAACAGGGCCTAGGCCGAGCCGGCAGGCCGGCTGGCGCCGGGAATGCCGCACACCAGAGCGCCGGGGTCGTTGTGGGCGATCTCGAGTCCGTCCTTGGCGAAAGACACCTCCATATCGCGCGGCAGCTTGACGCCGTTTTTGGCCGCCAAAATTTCGGCCATCACGCTCACCGCAATCTCGGGTGGCGTTTTGCTGCCGATGTAAATGCCAATCGGGCCGCGCAGCCGGGCCAGGGTCTCAGGCGTCTGGTCCAGATGCTCAATCATGCGCTGGTGGCGCGCCTGGTTGTTGCGCCGCGAGCCAATCGCGCCAATGTAGAAGGCATCGGATTTGAGCGCCTCGAGCAGGGCAAGATCGTCGAGCTTGGGGTCGTGGGTTAGCGCGATCACGCAGCTGCGGCGGTCGGGTTTGAAGGCGGTAACCACGTCATCAGGCATGTCGCTGGTAACGGTGACACCCTGCACCGACCAGGCGCCGCGGTATTCCTCTCGCGGATCGCACATGGTGACCGCAAAGCCGGAGAAGAGCGCCATGGTGGCCACGTATTCGCTGAGCTGGCCCGCGCCGATCATGAGCATGCGGTATTCGGGGCCGAAGGTGTTGACCAGCTCGGTGTCGCTGAGCGACAAATCAGAGGGCTCGGTGCTGGGCTGCAGCCCGGCCATGCCATCAGACAGGCGCACCGTGCGACGCACCAGCTGGCCCTGCGCAAGTTGCGCGACCAGGGCCTGCAGGATGGCGGGGTCGGGGTCAAACTCCAGCAGCAACTCCAGCGTTCCGCCGCAGGGCAGGCCAAAGCGGTGCGCCTCGTCGGCGGTGATGCCGTACTTCACAAACTGCGGCGGGCCGCTGGGAATTTCTTGCTCGTGCGGCTGCGGGGCGCCTGCCGCCGCGGCATAGGCCCGCGTGAAGCGGTAGATCAAATCGTCCTCGATGCAGCCGCCCGAGACGGAGCCCACCACCGCGCCGTCTTCGCACAAGGCCATGATCGAGCCCACAGGCCGGGGCGAGGAGCCCCAGGTGCGCACCACGGTCGCCAGCAGCGCCCGCCGCCCGGCCTGACGCCAGTCCAGCAGCGCGCGAAGCACCATCACATCCAGATTTTCCATACGACCTTTTGCAATCAACCCATCTGAGAAACAGCCACGACCAACACCGCAGCGCCAACCACCCAGACCCAGGTGGGCACGCCCATGAGGCCCGAACCGGCAGAGGGCGCCTTGTCCGCAGCCGCTTGGCCCGACGCGCCGCCTTGGGCTGCGGCGCTGTCAGCCTGAGCCAGCGCGGCATAGGCCTCGGGATGCTTTTGCTGCATGTGCTCGTCGAAGCGCTTGAAGAAGTCTTCGGCCATGGATTTTGCGACGCCGTCAATCAGCCGCTGGCCCATCTGGGCAATTTTGCCGCCGACCGAGGCCTGCACGCTGTAGCTCAGTTCGGTGCCGCGGTCGTTGGGCGTGAGCTGCACGCCGGCGTGGCCCTTGCCGAAACCGGCCGGCCCGCCCTGCCCTTCAAAGCTGATGGTGTAGCTCTGCGGAGCCACGATGTCGGACAGCGTGATCTTGCCGCTGAACTTGGCCGATACGGGGCCGATTTTGATCGACATGCCGATGGTGAACTGGTTTTCACCGGAGGCCTCGACCTTGTCGCAGCCGGGAATGCAGGCCTTGAGCACGGCGGGGTCGTTGAGGGCGTCCCACGCCTGTTGTTGGGCGATGGCGAGTTGCCGGTTACCTTGCATTTCCATGATGGATCTCCTGAGTAAAGTAAAAAAACTGATTCAGCGCCGCAAAACCCCGGCCACGCTGGCGGCCAGGTCTTCGAGCTTGCTGAGGTTGTGCACGGCCAGCATGCCGTGCACATGACGGTTCAACACCGCCGCCCCTTGGGCCAGCGGGGCATAGCCGTCAAAACGCAACAGCGGATTGAGCCACAAAATTCGGCCGCAGCGGCGGCGTAAGGCGCCGAGTTCCTGGGCCAAGGCCTCCGGCTCGCCGGTGTCCAGCCCGTCGGTAATCAAAAGCACCAGCGTGCGCCGGCCCACCAGGATGCGCTGGTGCCGCGCGTGCAGGGTGGTCAGGCATTGGCCGAGCTGGGTGCCGCCGGCAAAG
>NZ_CAMCVG010000096.1 GCF_945881795.1 Rhodoferax sp. OV413 | reverse complement strand
CAATGAAATCAATCACTTAGCGATTCACTGCGTCCCGAAAATCCGGTCTCCCGCATCGCCGAGGCCGGGCATGATGTAGCCGTGATCGTTCAGGCCGCGGTCAATGGCGGCGGTGTAAATGCGGACATCGGGGTGTTCCTTGAACATGGTGTTGATGCCCTCGGGGCAGGTCAGCAGGCACAGGAACTTGATGGACTTGGGCTTGCAGGCTTTGAGGCGCGTTACGGCCGCGGCGGCGGAGTTGCCGGTGGCGAGCATGGGATCGACGACCACCACATCGCGCTCCTCCATGTGGCTGGGCATCTTGAAGTAGTACTCCACCGCCTGCAGGGTGGTGGGGTCGCGGTAGAGGCCGATATGCCCCACGCGCGCGCCGGGCACCACGCTCAACACGCCGTCCAGAATGCCGTTGCCGGCCCGCAGCACGCTGGCGAACACGAGCTTTTTGCCATCAATGACTTTGCCGGTGGTCTTCTCTAGCGGGGTCTCGATTTCCAGGTCTTGCAGCGGCATATCGCGGCAGACTTCGTAAATCATCAGCCCGGCCAGCTCGTTGAGCAGGCGGCGAAAGCTGCTGGTGCTGGCTTCCTTTTTACGCATCAAGGTTAGCTTGTGCTGCACCAGCGGGTGGTCGATGAGGGTGACGTTGGCGCTGGCGGCGGGATCGATGGGGACCATGGTGTGTTTTCCTAAGTTGTTTTTGTGGTGGTGGTTATGGATGGTTGTGGAGGGAGTTAGCGCCTGCCGCCGCCCAGAATGCTGCCCAGCACCCCGCGGATGATCTGGCGGCCCACTTCGCGGCCGACCGCGCTGGCCGCGCTCTTGAGGAGCTGTTCGCCCACGCCGGCCCGCGAGCGCCGTGCGCCGCCGCCCAGCATATCGCCCAGGCTGCCCAACAGGCCGCCTCCCTCGGCGGGTGCTTCTGTTTTTGTAGCATCTTGCGCCCGTCCAGAATGCGCTTGGCGCGGATTTGGTGCTGAATTGGGGCCGCTGGCGAGATTGTCGGTGCGATGGTCGGTGTGATGGTCGGTGTGATGGTCGGTGCGGCCTTTGAGTGCCTCAAAAGCGGAAGCGCGGTCGGTGGTTTTTTCATAGACGCCGGCAACCAAGGATTCGGCCAGCAGCGCCTGGCGTTGCTCGGGGCGAATGGGCCCGATCTGGCTGGCGGGCGGCACGATGTAGGCGCGCTCGGTCACCGAGGGGCGGCCTTTGTCGTCCATCAGGCTGACCAGCGCCTCGCCCACGCCCAGCTCGGTGATGGCAGTTGCCACATCCAGCCGTGGGTTGGCGCGCATGGTGTCGGCGGCGCTTTTGACTGCCTTCTGGTCGCGCGGGGTGAAGGCGCGCAGGGCGTGCTGCACGCGGTTGCCCAGCTGGGCCAGCACGCTGTCAGGAATGTCGAGCGGGTTTTGCGTGACGAAAAACACGCCCACGCCCTTGGAGCGCACCAGGCGCACCACCAATTCAATCCGCTCCACCAGCACCTTGGGCGCATCGGCAAACAGCAGGTGGGCCTCGTCAAAAAAGAACACCAGCTTGGGTTTGTCAAGGTCGCCCACTTCGGGCAGCGACTCAAAGAGTTCGCTCAGCATCCAGAGAATGAAGGTGGCGTACAGGCGGGGCGACTGCATCAGCTTGTCGGCCGCCAGAATGTTGATCACGCCTTTGCCGCCCGCGTCGGTTTGCATGAAGTCTTGGATATTGAGCATGGGCTCGCCGAAGAACCGGTCGCCGCCCTGGCTCTCGATTTGCATCAGGCCGCGCTGGATGGCGCCAATGCTGGCGGCGCTGATGTTGCCGTATTCGGTGGTGTAGCTGGAGGCGTTGTCGCCCACGTCCTGGCACATGGCGCGCAGGTCTTTCATGTCGAGCAGCAGCAGGCCGTCGTCATCTGCAATCTTGAACACCAGTTGCAGCACACCGGCCTGGGTGTCATTGAGGTTGAGCATGCGGGCCAGCAGCAGCGGCCCGAGGTCGCTGACCGTGGCGCGCACCGGGTGGCCCTGCTGGCCGAACACGTCCCACAGGGTGGTGGGGTAGCCGGTAAAGGCGGGCGCCTCGAGGGAGCGTTCCCGGATGATTTTGGCCAGCTTGTCGCTTAAAACGCCGGGCTGCGAGATGCCGGTGAGGTCGCCTTTGACGTCGGCCATGAAGACCGGCACACCGATGCCGGAGAACCCCTCTGCCAGGGTCTGCAGGGTGATGGTTTTGCCGGTGCCGGTGGCGCCGGTGATCAGGCCGTGGCGGTTGGCTTTGTCGGGCCGCAGGAAACAGCGGGCGGCGGGGTGGTCCGCCGTGCCCTGCGCGATAAGGATGCCTTCTTCGTGGATGGACGCCATGGATATGTCAAAAAGTACAATCGAACGGCAAGCGTAACGAATTTTTAAAGGGCAACAAGTGGCGGGACACAGCAAATGGGCCAATATTCAGCACCGCAAAGGGCGTCAGGACGAGAAGCGCGGCAAGATCTGGACGCGCATCGTTCGTGAAATCACGGTAGCGGCCCGACAAGGCGGTGGAGACCCGGCCATGAACCCGCGCCTGCGGCTGGCCATTGAAAAAGCCAAGGCCGCCAACATGCCCGCCGACCGGGTGAAATACAACGTTGACAAGGCCACCGGCTCGCTGGACGGCATCAGCTACGAAGAAATCCGCTACGAGGGCTATGGCATTGGCGGCGCGGCCATCATCGTGGACACCATGACCGACAACAAGGTGCGCACCGTGGCCGAGGTGCGGCACGCGTTCAGCAAGCACGGTGGCAACATGGGCACCGAAGGCTCGGTGGCATTTCAGTTCAAGCATGTGGGGCAGCTGATTTTTGCGCCGGGCACGGCCGAAGACCGGGTCATGGAGGTTGCGCTGGAGGCAGGTGCCGAAGACGTGATTACCGATGACGAAGGCGCCATCGAGGTGCTGACTGCGCCGGCCGACTTTGAGGCCGTAAAAGCCGCCCTGGAAGCCGTGGGCCTGAGCGCCGCGCTGGCCACCGTGACCATGCGCGCCGAAAATACCATCGAGGTGAGCGGTGAAGACGCCGAGCGCATGCAAAAACTACTCGACGCACTGGAAGACCTGGACGACACCCAGGACATCTTCCACAACGCTGCACTCTGAAACCCTGAGATTCCTATGAACGTATTGGTTATTGGCGGCGGTGGCCGCGAACACGCATTAGCCTGGAAACTGGCGCAATCCTCAAAGGTGCAGATGGTGTACGTCGCCCCGGGCAATGGCGGCACGGCCACCGATATGCGGCTGAAAAATGTGCCGATTACGGATGTGGTGCAGCTGCGCGAATGGGCGCAGGCCAACAAAATCGGCCTGACGCTGGTGGGCCCTGAAGTGCCGCTGGCGGCCGGCGTGGTGGACGAGTTTCGCGCCCACGGCATGCGCATCTTCGGTCCTACCAAGGCGGCCGCCCAGCTGGAGAGCAGCAAGGCGTTCAGCAAAGCATTCATGCGCCGGCACGGCATTCCCACCGCCTCGTACGACACTTTTTCGGACCCGTTGGCGGCGCACGCGTATGTCGACAAGATGGGCGCGCCGATTGTGGTGAAGGCCGATGGGCTGGCCGCCGGCAAGGGCGTGGTGGTGGCGATGACGCTGGCCGAGGCCCACGAGGCGATTGATTTCATGCTGCTGGACGACGCACTGGGCGTGGCGCACAACGACGGCGCGGACGGTGTGGCCGTGCCGAGGGTGGTGATTGAGGAGTTTCTGGAGGGCGAGGAGGCCAGCTTCATCGTCATGGTGGATGGCAAAAACGTGCTCCCGCTGGCCACCAGCCAGGACCACAAGCGCCTGCTGGACGGCGACCAGGGCCCCAACACCGGTGGAATGGGCGCGTATTCGCCGGCCCCGGTGGTGACGCCGGATGTGCACGCCAAGGCAATGCGCGAAATCATTCTGCCCACGGTGAAGGGCATGGAGCAGGACGGCATTCCTTTCAGCGGCTTTTTGTATGCCGGCCTGATGATTGACAAGAGCGGCCAGCCTAAGACGCTGGAATTCAACTGCCGTATGGGCGACCCCGAGACCCAGCCCATCATGATGCGGCTCAAGACCGATCTGGTGGATGTGTTGATGGCGGCTACCGAGCCAGGGCCGCACGGCAAGCTCGACGAAGTAGAGCTGCAGTGGGACCGGCGCACCGCCTTAGGGGTAGTGCTGGCGGCCCACGGTTACCCGATGAACCCGCGCAAGGGCGACGCGGTTACCGGCATCCCTAAAGGCGCTGATTTCACCGATGACGCGGCTGACGCGGCGGTGTTTCACGCCGGAACCACATTGCAAGACGGCACGCTGCGGGTGTCGGGCGGGCGGGTGTTGTGCGTGACGGCGCTGGGCGACAGCGTGAAGCAGGCCCAGCACCGCGCCTACGAGGTGGTTGGCGATATCGCGTTTGAAGGCATGCAGTACCGACGCGATATCGGGCACCGCGCGGTCAAGGGCTGATGGTGCAACGCGCCTATTTCACCGGCCTGCAGGACCGCATCACCACGGCGATTGCCGCTGTTGATGGCGGAGAGTTTGTGTCCGACGCCTGGGAGAAGGCGCCGGGCGAACCCCTGCAGGGCAACGGCGTCACCCGCATTCTGGAAGGGGGCGCGGTGTTTGAGCGGGCGGGCTGCGGCTTTTCGCAGGTGCGCGGCCCCAAATTGCCGCCCAGCGCCACCCAGCACCGGCCTGAGCTGAACGGCTCGCCCTTCGAGGCGATGGGCGTGTCTTTGGTGTTTCATCCGCGCAACCCCTATGTCCCCACGGTGCACATGAATGTGCGCATGCTGGCGGCCACCAGCGCCAGCGGCGAGGTGGTGCGCTGGTTTGGCGGTGGCATGGACCTCACGCCGTACTACGGCTTTGACGAAGACGCGGTGCACTTTCACCAGACGTGCAAAGACGCCCTGGCCGGTTTCGGGGACGACAAATACCCCCGCTTCAAAAAGTGGTGCGACGAGTATTTCTTTCTGAAACACCGCAACGAGCCGCGCGGCGTGGGCGGCATCTTTTTTGACGACTTTTCGGAGCTGGGGCCCGAGGGCAGCTTTGCGATGATGCAGTCGGTGGGAGATGCGTTGTTGCAGGCGTATCTGCCGATTGTGGAGCGGCGCAAGAACATCGCTTACACCCAGCGCGAGCGCGACTTTCAGCTCTACAGGCGGGGGCGCTATGTGGAGTTCAACCTGGTGTGGGACCGCGGTACGCACTTCGGGCTGCAGTCGGGCGGGCGCACCGAGTCAATCCTGCTGTCCATGCCGCCGCTGGCCAGCTGGTCGTACCAGCAGGTGCCGGCCCAGGGTTCGCCCGAAGCGGCGCTGACCGGCCACTTTTTGACCGCGCGGGACTGGGTTTGAGCGGCGCCGGCCAGCTGCTTCGCATCGGCGTGTTCGGCGGGGCGTTTGATCCGCCGCATATCGGGCACCTGGGCTTGGCTCGGTCCGCCATCGCGCAACTCGGGCTGGACAGGCTGCTGGTGATTCCTACCGGCTTTGCATGGCACAAGAACTTTGCCCTGAGCGGCGCAGAGCACCGCCTGGCCATGGCGGCCCTGGCGTTTACCGGGCTGCCGCAGGCGCAGGTGGACGCGCGCGAAACACTGCGCAGCGGCCCGAGCTATACGCTGGACACTTTGCGCGAGTTGCGCGCCGAAAACCGAGAAGCGCAGCTGTATCTGCTGATTGGCGAAGACCAGGCCCGCGCGCTGCACACCTGGCACGACTGGCAGGAGATTCCTGAGCTTGCTATAATTTGTGTAGCTGCCCGCGCAGACTCTACGAGCGAAAGCGCGCAAAACCGTGTTGAAAACGCGGACCGGTTCGACGCACTGCGCGCCGAGCTCCCGGGGCTTACCGTGCTGAACATGCCCGCCATGCCCATCAGCGCCACTCACATCCGGCAACGTGTCGCCTCCGGGGAGAGCATTGCTCCTCTGGTTTTCGAGCCGGTTGCACGTTATATTGACCAACACCACCTTTACAGATCCAACTGATGACAACAACCACCGTGGCCAAGAACACCCAGAAACTCCAGCGCGCCGTCGTCGACGGGCTGGAAGATGTGAAGGCCCAAGACATTGTGGTGTTCGACACCGAGCACCTCTCCGCCCTGTTTGAGCGGGTCATCATTGCCTCCGGCACCAGCAACCGCCAGACCAAGGCGCTGGCCGCCAGCGTGCGCGATGCGGTGCGCGAGGCGGGTTTTCCCAAGCCCCGCATGGAGGGCGAAGGCAACGGCGAGTGGATCATCGTGGACTGCGCGCAGGTCGTGGTGCACATCATGCAACCCAACTTCCGCCAGTACTACCACCTTGAAGAGCTGTGGGGCGAGAAGCCTGTGCGCCTGAAGCTGGGTGCGGCCAGGCCCGTGGTGGCCAAGGCCAGCGCCGAGCCCCAGCCCGCTGCCAAGAAAACTGCAGCGAAGGCCGAGCCCAGTATGCGTCGTTCCAGCGCCGCCAAGAAGGGAGTCGAAGAAGCATTCCCGTCCAAAGCCGCCCTGAAAAAAGCCGCCGACAAGGCCGCGGGCGTGAAAGCACCTGCCAAACGGGCCAGCGCTGCCGGAGCAGCTGCAAGGACAGCAGCCAAGCCCGCGACGAAGGACGCGGCCAGGCCCGCCAGCAAGGCCGCGGTAAAGGCACCCGCCGAATCCCTCGTGAAGGCTCGCGCGAAAGCTCCATTGAAATCGGCTGCGAAGGCTCCGGTGAAAACCGTGATCGTCAAGCCCGAAGCCAAGCGCGGCGCGGCCAAAACAACTGCAGCCCAGCCGGCAACCGCCAGGTCTGCCGCCGCCAAGCCAGCGACCGCCCGTAAAGCGCCGGCCAAGAAGGCGCCCGGCCGCAAGGCCTGAGTTTTTGCGCGTCGGGGTTTGGACCGGGCTGTGGCGTGAGGTTGCTGATCGTTGCTGTGGGGCAGCGGGTGCCGGACTGGGCGCAAACCGCCTGGGATGACTACGCCAAGCGCTTTCCCCACGAACTCAAGGTCGAGATCAAGGCCATCAAGACCGAGCCGCGCGGCTCTAAAACGGTGGAGCAGTTGGTAGCTGCAGAGCGCAAGCGCATCGAAGAAGCCATTCCCAAGGGCACGCATGTGGTCGCGCTGGACGAGCGGGGCGCGAACTTGCGCACCACGGCGCTCGCCGAGCGGCTCACCCAGTGGCAGCTGGGCGGCTCGGACGTGGCGCTTGTTATCGGCGGGCCGGACGGGCTGGACCCCGAATTCCGCCAGGCGGCGCAGGAGCGCATCCGCCTGTCCGACCTGACGCTGCCCCACGCCATGGTGCGGGTGTTGCTGATTGAGCAGCTTTACCGGGCCTGGTCGGTCAATGCCAATCACCCCTACCACCGCGAGTGACACCATGACTAACGACTTCATTTACCTCGCATCGCAAAGCCCGCGCCGGCGCGAACTCCTGGGCCAGATTGGCGTGGCGCATGAGTTGCTGCTGCCGCGACCTGACGAAGACGCTGAGAGCCTGGAGGCGGTGATGGATGGCGAAGCGCCTGCTGCCTATGTGCAGCGCGTGACTGCTCTTAAATTGATAGCTGCTCGCGCAAGATTGGCGGGCGCTGGCGGCCTGAATTGTCCTATTTTGTGTGCCGACACGACGGTCGCGCTGGGCCACATCATTCTGGGCAAGCCGCAGGACGCGGAAGACGCCAAACGCATTTTGAGCGCGCTGGCCGGCACCACGCACA
>NZ_CAMCVG010000095.1 GCF_945881795.1 Rhodoferax sp. OV413 | reverse complement strand
GTGACCACGGGCGACGCTGCGCACGCGGCTTACGCCACCAACGTCGTCAAATGCCGCCCGCCGCACGGGCGCAATCCGCAGCCGGCCGATCTGGCGCAATGCGCCCGCTTTTTGCAAAACGAAATCGCGCTGGTTCGCCCTAAAGTCATTCTGGCCATGGGCCGCTTCGCGATTCAGACTCTGTTGTCCGAGCACGGTGCGCTGGCCACCCAGCCTCTGGGCAAGTTGCGCGGAGGCGTCTACTACCACTGTGGCGTGCCGGTGGTGGTGACTTACCACCCGCAACTGCTGCTGCGCAACAGCGCCGACAAGGCCAAGGCCTGGGCCGACTTGTGCCTGGCCATGGACGCCATCGCCGCCCCACCATCACCCGCTGCCTAAAATAGGGCATGACTTTTATTGACCAGCTGCGCGCCGCCGAGCGCGACAACGGCTCCTTGTTGTGCGTGGGGCTGGACCCCGAGCCGGCCAAGTTCCCAGACCATTTGCGCGACGATGCCAACAAGATTTATGACTTCTGCGCTGCCATCGTTGACGCCACCGTCGACCTGGTGATCGCCTTCAAGCCCCAAATCGCCTACTTCGCAGCCCACGGCGCCGAGGCCCAGTTGGAAAAGCTGATGGAGCACATGCGCCGCAGCGCGCCGGGTGTGCCGGTGATTCTGGATGCCAAGCGCGGCGACATCGGCAGCACCGCCGAGCAATACGCCAAAGAGGCCTTCGAGCGCTACGGCGCCGACGCGGTGACCCTCTCGCCGTTTATGGGTTTCGACTCGGTGCAGCCCTACCTGAAGTACCACGGCAAGGGCGCTTTTTTGCTGTGCCGCACCTCCAACCCCGGCGGCGACGACTTCCAGCCCCAGCACCTGCGCGATGTGCCCGGCCAGCCCCGCTTGTATGAGCACATCGCCGCGCTGGCCCAAGGCCCCTGGAACCTCAACGGCCAGCTTGGCCTGGTGGTGGGTGCGACTTACCCGGCGGAAATCGAGCGCGTGCGGGCCCTGGCGCCCACCGTCCCGCTTTTGATTCCCGGCGTGGGCGCCCAAGGCGGCGACGCCGCCGCCACCGTCAAAGCCGGCTGGAAGTCAGCCGCAGGCCAGACCACCGCCCCGATTGCCGTGAATTCTTCGCGGGCCATTTTGTACGCGTCTGCCGGCCCCGACTTTGCCGCCGCCGCTCGGCAGGAAGCCCTGCGTACCCGCGAGATGCTGCGTGCGGCGCAGGTTTAGGGCCGCTGTCTCTTGCCCCAGGCCACGGGGCTCGACTCTCTCAGGTGTGGCTTCTCCGCTGCTCTTCAGTCGCCCTAATGCGGCTTCAGGCGCCTTCACGCACCTTAGAGCACCTAAATGCACCCTAGGTCGCTTTGTTCACGGGCTTGTGCTCTACTCGCCCCCACGATGATTACTGTTGTTATTGCTTCTTACAAGTACGGGCACCTTGCAGCGCACTGCATTGAGTCTCTGCTCTCCCAGACCCGCGCTCCGGCGCGGATTTTGTTTGTCGATGATGGCGCGAAGGACTGCAGCCATCTTCCAGCCTTGTACCCGAGTGTTGAATACGTGTTGCGGCCGGCCAACCTTGGCACGGTCGATAACTTCCAGGACATGCTCTCCCGTGTCCGTACCGAGTACGTGATGTTCATCGGGGCCGACAACTGGCTCCGTTCGGATGCGATTGAATTGCTCTCCCACGCCACCACCGATATCCTCACCTATGACATCGTCGTCACCGGCGAGCTCAAGCACGAAATCCTGACCCGGGTGCCCGGCCAGACCACCCCTCACTGGGGCGACTTGTACTGGGACCGCCAGGCCCAGCACCATGGCTCGATGCTGTACCGCACAGCGTTCGGGCAGCGCATCGGCTACCAGCGGCGATTTGAAGACGGTGAACATCCTCAAGAGGATTGGAATCTGTGGGACAAGATGCTGGAGCAAAACGCGACGGTCGCCAGCCTGAAGGAAGGCTTGCTGTTCTACCGGCGGCACCGCGAAAACCATTTGAAGTACCAAATTGGCGAAGCGCCAGCCCCACACAAAGTGCTTGAGCAGCAAGACGCTGCGCTGGCCGCTTGAGTCAGCACGGGGCGACTGATTCACACTGCCGCTGAGCCCGCGTGTTTTCAAAAATTGCATCCATCACCCTGCCCATCTTCATGGTGGTGCTGGTCGGTTTTCTCTACAGCCGGAGGGTGAAGCCGGACCTCGGGGGTGCCAATAAACTGATTGTTGACATCGCCTTGCCGGTGTTGATATTTGTTTCTTTGTCGTCCAAATCGTTCGATCCTGTCGCTGCCTTGTCGTTCACCGGGGCATCGATCGTGTTGATTCTGCTGAGCGGATTGATCGGCTGGCCCCTGGCGAAATTTTCCGGCGCGACGCCGCAGGCGTTCTTGCCCTGTGCCATGTTCGGCAATGTGGGGCCGATTGGTATCCCGTTGATTGCCCTGGCCTACGGACCGGCAGGAATGCCGGCAGCCGTTGTCTTGCTGGTGATCTCCAACATGCTGCATTTCACGGTGGGCGCTGGCGTGATGAGCGGCAAAGTCGACTGGCGCATGGTTTACGCCAACCCGCTGGTGTGGGCGACGGTGCTCGGTGTTGCCAGCGCGCAATGGCAGCTGACGCTCCCCCTGTGGCTTGAAACCTCATTGACCATGATTGGCAGTGTGCTGGTTCCCATGATGTTGCTGTCGTTGGGAGCAAGACTTGCCAGCAGCCAGGTGGCAGACACCTGGGTGGGCGTTCGATCAGGCGTCCTGATTTTGATCATCAGGCTGGCAGCCGCGTTGTTGGCCCTCTGGTTGATCCCCTTGCAAGGGCTGGAGCGTGGGGCTTTAATTCTGTTGGCATGTTTGCCACCCGCGGTTTTCAACTTCATGCTCGCAGACAAATTCGAGGTGGAGCCCAACAAGGTGGCCTCTACCGTCATCATCGGGCATTTGTTGAGTCTGGCTTTTCTGCCGCTCGGTATCTGGCTGGCATTCGCTTAACTTTTTTCATTCTTCAGCACAAAGGCAATCGTCATGATCAAGTTTTACTTCCATCCTTCGCCCAACCCATTGAAGGTTGCGTTGTATCTGGAGGAGTCCGGCGAGCCGTACGAACTGATTCCCGTAGACACCCGCAAGGGCGAGCAGCACTCCGATGCCTTCAAGGCGATTAACCCCAATGCGAAAACTCCGGCCATGCTGGATGACGATGTCCGAGTTTTCGACAGCAACGCCATGCTGATTTATCTGGCCGAAAAGATCGGCAAGTTTGTGCCTTCTGACACGCCGAAGAACAAAGCCGAGATGTACTCATGGCTGATGTTTGTGGCCACGGGCATCGGCCCCTACTGCGGCCAGGCCGTTCACTTCAAGCACTTCGCGCCGGAGCCCAAAGAGTACGCAGTGAATCGCTATGACTTTGAAGCATGGCGTCATTGGCAGCTGATCAACGACCAGCTGGCAGATCGGCCCTACATGCTGGGCGATGCGTACACCGTTGTCGACATGTCGGTTTGGGGCTGGGCTCGCGTTGTTCCATTTGTATTAGGCGCGGGTGCCTGGGAAAAACTGCCCCACGTCAAACGCCTGCTGGACGACATCAACGCGCGTCCTGCCGCTCAGCGCGCGGAGGCCTTGAAGAAAAAGTTTGCTTTCAAAGCTGAAATGGATGAGGAAGCACGCAAACAGCTCTTCCCATCGAACGAACGCCTCAAGGCCCCTGAAGCCTGACGCATAAGGGGCTTTCAGCAGAGGTCGCAACTCCCTCTTCTAAAGCGATGGTCCCGCCAGCAATGGCGCCAAATACCGCCCGGTGTGGCTCTGCGGGTTGGCTGCCAGGTCTTCCGGTGTTCCTACGCCCACCACCGTGCCGCCACCGGCGCCGCCTTCGGGGCCGATGTCGATCAGCCAGTCGGCGGTTTTGATGACGTCGAGGTTGTGCTCGATGATGACGATGGTGTTGCCCGCGTCGCGCAGCTGGTGCAGCACCTTGAGTAAGAGCGCAATATCGGCGAAGTGCAGGCCGGTGGTGGGCTCGTCCAGGATGTAGAGCGTGCGGCCGGTGTCCCTCTTGGACAACTCCAGCGCCAGCTTCACGCGTTGCGCCTCGCCGCCGGAGAGCGTGGTGGCAGCCTGGCCGAGGCGGATGTACGAGAGGCCCACGTCCAGCAGGGTCTGCAGCTTGCGCGCGATGGTGGGCACCGCGTGCAGGAACTCGTAGGCGGCCTCCACCGTCATGTCCAGAATCTGTGCGATGTTCTTGCCCTTGTAAAGTACCTCCAGCGTCTCGCGGTTGTAGCGCTGGCCGGCGCACACGTCGCACGGAACGTACACATCCGGCAGAAAGTGCATCTCCACCTTCACCATGCCGTCGCCCTGACAGGCCTCGCAGCGGCCGCCGGCCACGTTAAAGCTGAAGCGCCCCGGCCCGTAGCCGCGCTCGCGGGCGGTGGGTACTTCGGCCATCAACTCGCGGATGGGCGTGAACAGGCCTGTGTAGGTGGCGGGGTTGGAGCGCGGCGTGCGGCCTATGGGCGACTGGTCGACGTTGATGACCTTGTCGAAATACTGGATGCCGTCGATAGAGGTGTGCGTGGCGGGTTCATCGTGGGCGCGGTAAATCTGGCGGGCCACGGCTGCGTACAGCGTGTCGTTCACCAGCGTGGATTTGCCCGAGCCGGACACACCGGTCACGCAGGTCAGCAGCCCCACGGGGAATGCCACATCCACGCCCTTCAGGTTGTGTCCGCTGGCGCCGGTGATGCGGATGGCCTGCAGGTCGCCCTGGGTGGCAATGTGGTGAGCCTGCCGCTCGGCCCAGGCCAATGCCGCCTTGCTGGGCGAGCCCTTTCCCGCGCCCTTGGTGGATGCCTTGGCGACTGCTTTGGCTGTACCAACCACCGGCAGCCAGGGGGTGCGGCGCGCAGGCACGGCGATCTGCAGCGTCTTAGCCAGATAGCGGCCGGTGAGCGAGTCGGGGTTGGCCTTGACTTCATCAAAGGTGCCTTGGGCAATCACCCGGCCGCCGTGGACGCCGGCGCCCAGCCCCATGTCGATCACATGGTCGGCCGCGCGCATCATGTCTTCGTCGTGCTCCACCACCAGCACGCTGTTGCCGATGTCGCGCAGGTGCTGCAGAGTGCCGATGAGGCGGTCGTTGTCGCGCTGGTGCAGGCCGATGCTGGGCTCGTCGAGCACATACATCACCCCGGTGAGGCCCGAGCCGATCTGGCTGGCCAGGCGGATCCGTTGGCTCTCTCCGCCGCTCAGCGTCTCGGCGCTGCGGTCCAGGCTCAGGTAGTTCAGGCCCACGTCGTTCAAGAACTTCAGGCGCAGGCCGATTTCCCGGGTGACCTTGGCCGCAATCTCGCCCCGCGCGCCGCTCAATAGCAGGGTGTTGAAGTAATCAAAGCTCTCGCGCAGGGTGGCACGGCTGATCTCAAAGATTCCGCGCGCCTGTGCGCCCTCGCCGACCTTCACATGGCGGGCTTCGCGCCGCAGGCGGGTGCCGGCGCATTCGGGGCAGGGCTGGGTACTGCGCAGCCGGCCCAGGTCCTCGCGCACCAGCGCCGAGTCGGTCTCCCGGTAGCGGCGCTGCATGTTGGGGATGATGCCCTCAAAGGGGTGCTTTTTGCTGACCTTCTTGCCTTGGGAGGCGCCGGAGTCCATGACGTAGCTGAACTTGATGTCTTCCTCGCCCGAGCCTTGCAGGATGGCGTTCTGCACATGCGGCAGCAGGCTTTCAAACGGCGCGTCAATGTCAAACCGGTAGTGCTTGGCCAGGCTCTCGAGCATGCTGAAGTAGTAGGCATTACGCCGGTCCCAGCCCTTGATGGCGCCGCTTGCCAAGCTCAGGCTTGGAAACGCGACCACGCGGGTGGGGTCAAAGTACTCGTGGTGGCCCAGCCCGTCGCAGGTGGGACAGGCGCCCACCGGCGAGTTGAACGAGAACAACCGCGGCTCCAGCTCACTGATGGAGTAGCTGCACACCGGGCAGGCGAACTTGGCATTAAAAAGATGCTCTTTCGGCCCTGGAAGCCCGTCCACATTGCGCGAGTCGCTATCATTTTTGATGTCATCAGCCGACTCCATCTCAGAGGCAATGGCCCGGCCGTTGGCAATCCGCAAGGCGGCTTCAAAGCTCTCGGCCAGACGCTGGCGTGCTTGCGCGCGCCCCTCCGGGTCGGTCTCGGGCCGCACCTTGACACGGTCCACCACCACGTCGATATCGTGCTTCTCGGTCTTTTTCAGGGCGGGAAGGGCGTCGGCCTCATAGGCCTGGCCGTTGATGCGAAAGCGGACATAGCCCTGCGCCTGCATCTGGGCAAACAGTTCCTGAAACTCGCCTTTTTTGCCGCGCGCCACCGGCGCCAGAATCATCAGGCGGGTGTCGTCGGGTAGGGCCAGCACCGCATCCACCATCTGGCTCACTGTCTGGCTCTGCAAAGGCAGCTGGTGGTCGGGGCAGTAGGGCGTGCCGGCGCGGGCGAACAGCAGGCGCAGGTAATCGTGAATCTCGGTCACCGTGCCCACGGTGGAGCGCGGGTTATGGCTGGTGGCTTTTTGCTCGATGCTGATGGCCGGCGAAAGGCCCTCGATCATGTCCACATCGGGCTTGTCCATCAGCTGCAAAAACTGCCGCGCGTAGGTGGACAAGCTCTCCACATAACGGCGCTGGCCTTCGGCATACAGCGTGTCAAACGCCAGGCTGGACTTGCCCGAGCCGCTCAAACCGGTGATGACCACCAGCTGGTTGCGGGGGATATCGAGGTCGATGTTCTTGAGGTTGTGGGTGCGCGCTCCGCGCACGCTGATGGACTGCTGTTGCAGGGCCCGGGCGAGATAAGTGCCGTGGTCAGTGGGTGAGTTCAAGTTCGTGGCCGCCGGTGGAGTAACCCGCCATGATAGACAATGTGGCCCTGCGGCTGCCGTCCCGGGCGTGCAGACGCGCTCAACGCCACAGACCCTCCGCCCCGTGCCCGCCCCCGCTACCCCACCTGCTTCCGCCATGACACCCCTGGAGCGCCGCTCCAGCGCCTCGCTGTCCTTCATTTTTGCTTTGCGCATGCTGGGTCTGTTTCTGGTGCTTCCAGTGTTTGCGCTGGAGGCGCGCAAGTACCCCGGGGGCGACGATGCGGCGTTCGTCGGCATGGCCATGGGCATCTATGGACTCACCCAGGCGCTGCTGCAGATTCCGTTTGGCATGGCGTCCGACAAATGGGGCCGCAAGCCGGTGGTGATTGCCGGCCTGCTTATTTTTGCGGCAGGTAGCGCGCTGGCGGCCTGGGCGCCCAGCCTGCAGTGGCTGCTGGCGGCGAGGGCCCTGCAGGGTGCGGGTGCGATCTCGGCTGCTGTCACAGCCCTGCTCGCCGACCAGACCCGCGATGTGGTGCGCACCAAGGCCATGGCCATGGTGGGCGCCAGCATCGGGCTGGTGTTTGCGTTGTCGCTGGTCTTGTCTCCTTTGCTCGCCGCCTCTGTCGGATTGCACGGTTTGTTTGCG
Source organism: Rhodoferax sp. OV413 (assembly GCF_945881795.1). Lineage (GTDB taxonomy): Bacteria > Pseudomonadota > Gammaproteobacteria > Burkholderiales > Burkholderiaceae_C > Allorhodoferax. The sequence continues at coordinate 503 of NZ_CAMCVG010000095.1, read as the reverse complement.
TTAACCGCCGCGCTGGCGCTGGGCGGAATCGCCGTGGTGCTGTGGTGGGTGCCGCCTGAGCCCGCGGTGCAGGTGGACGCTGGGCGCGGCGGTCTGCTCACCGTGCTTCGGCATCCGGGCCTGCTGCGCTTGGACTTCGGTGTGTTTGTGCTGCACGCGGTGCAGCTCTCCATGTGGGTGGCAATTCCTGCCATGTTGGTGCAGGCCGGCCTGCCGGGCGAGCAGCACTGGTATGTGTACCTGCCCGCGCTGCTGGCCTCGTTATTTGTGATGGGCGCTACTTTGTTTCCGCTGGAAAGGCGTGGCTATTTGCGCGCCGTTTTTCTGTCGGCAATCGGTCTGATTGCGCTGGTGCAACTGGCGCTGTGGGGGCTGGTGCTGGCCGGCCCGAGTGTGCTCATGCTGGGGCTGGTGCTGCTGGTCTTTTTCTGCGGATTCAATGTGCTGGAGGCCAGCCAGCCCAGCTTGGCCTCGCGCCTGGCGCCTGCGCATTCGCGCGGTGC
>NZ_CAMCVG010000094.1 GCF_945881795.1 Rhodoferax sp. OV413 | reverse complement strand
TGCCGCTGCCAGGCCTACATGCTCACCGGGGACGCCGCCAACGCAGACCCGGTGTGCGACAAGTCAGCTATGCACGACCGCGTCACTGCCGCAGTCGCCTACGCTCAAATCCCGGACGCGCAGCGCGACAACACCAAGCCGCTGATCTTCAGAGACCCCAAGAACTCCCGCGCCTTGGCGGTGTAGCTCGCCGGCTCAGTTCTTAGCGCCCAGTGCCAGCGCCGCGGCGCGCGAAATTTCGCGTTGGGCGGGGTCATGGCGAACCTGGGTGGGCCAGCCGCTGAGGTGGGTTTCGGTGATGCGGCACAGGGCGGTGATCCACTCGGGGTCGTCGTTCAGGCAGGGAATGTATTTAAACTCTTTGCCGCCTGCGTGCAGGAATGCTTCCCGCGCTTCCATATTGATTTCTTCTAGCGTCTCCAGGCAGTCGCTGGTAAAGCCGGGGCACATCACGTCTACCCGTTTTACGCCGGCCTTGCCCATCTCAATCAGGCTGGGCTCGGTGTAGGGTTCGAGCCACTTGGCACGGCCCAGGCGGGACTGGAACGTCACCTTGAACTCATCTTTCCCAAGGCCCAGCGCTTCGGACAGCAGGCGCGCGGTCTTGAAGCATTCGCAGTGGTAGATGTCGCCCAGATGCAGGGTGCGCTCGGGCACACCGTGAAAGCTCATCACCAGTTTGTCGGGGCGGCCGTTGGCCTTCCAGTGGCGCTTGACGCTGTCGGCCAGCGCGGTGATGTAGTCGGGGTGGTCGTGGTAGTGGTTTACGAAGCGCAGCTCGGGGATGGAGCGGGTGCGCGCGGCCCAGGTGTAGACCGCATCAAACACGCTGGCGGTGGTGGTGGCGCTGTACTGCGGGTAGGCCGGCACGATGAGCACCCGGGTCACGCCCTCGGCCTTGAGGGCGCTGAGTTGCGAGGCGATATTGGTGCTGCCGTAGCGCATGGCCCAACGCACGGTGGTCAGGTGGTTGCGCTGGCCCAGCCAGCCCTGAAGCAGTTTGGCCTGCTTTTCGGTCCAGATGCGCAGGGGCGAGCCTTCAGGCGTCCAGATGCTGGCGTACTTGGCCGCCGACTTGCCCGGGCGGAACCGCAGGATGATGCCGTGCAGGATGAGCAGCCACAGTACGCGCGGAATCTCGACCACCCGGTGGTCACTCAGAAACTCGGCCAGATAGCGGCGCACCGCCGGCACGGTGGGCGCGTCCGGCGTGCCGAGGTTGCACAGCAGCACTGCGGTGCGGGCTTCCTGGCCGTGGGCGTAGCTCGGCTCGGGCTTGAAGGGGGAGGGCAGGGCCATGGTTTTCAGTCTCCAGATTCGGGTGTTTGGGGGGCCAGACGGTGGGTGGGGTGCTGGCCGGTAAGCAGTAAAAACATGGCAAAGACGGGGCCTTGCATGTTGCGTTCGTCGGTGGGGCTCTCCAGCGCCTGCCAGGTGCGCGACTGCAGCCCGCCTCGGCTTCCGCTTTGCAGCGCGTAGCCCATGAGCGTCGCGGCCTGCGCCTGGTTGAGTCCGGCGGCCAATCGGGCGGCCTTGAGTTGCTGCCCGCTGGGGGCGGGCATGTCGAGCTGCAGGGGTGGCATGGGTTCAGGCATGGTGTGGTTTAGCGGGCGGGGCGCAGAGTAAGTGTGCTGCGGGTGTGGGCGAGGACGTCTTTGGAGTCCAGCCACATGGGCAAATATTCGCCCGCAACATAGGCTCTGGCCTGGTCGGAGTAGTGCCAGTCGGGCCAGACACCGCTCTGGCCCAGCGGATTGATGCCCACCGCCTGAGCGGCGTCGGCGAAGTCAATCACGCGGCGGGTGGATGGGCCGAAGGTCACCGCCCAGGGCGCGGGCCCCAGAGGGTAGGCGAAGTTGTTGGGCGTCTCGCGACCGCCGGGCACTGAGAACGGCCCCACATCAAACACGTAATTCAGCGGCTTCTGCCGGCCCAGCGGGTGGTTGTGGGTGAGGGTGTGGGTTCTGCCCCAGGTCCAGTCCAGCAGGCTGGTGCCGTAGAGGCCGGTCAGGTGCTTCAGGGTCTTGCTCCACGCGATGCGCACAATTTCAAACCGGTTTTCTTTGGCGGGTGTGCTGACATCGTCCCACCAGGGGGAATTGGCGTCGGCCGCCAGCAGAGGCAGGGCGTGGTCCAGCGCGCGGGTGTTCAATAGATTCTCAAACTGCACCGGGCCTAACTCGTCGGCGAAGGTGCCCCGGGTCAGCTCGTAGAGGAACTGGGTGAACATGGTGGCAGCAATGCTGTCGGGCGTGTAGGCGCCGTCCCAACGGGTGAGCGGCTCCATGAATGCTGTCTCGTTGGCGTCCGTCACCACGGCAGTCATCACCGGCAGCAGATCCCGCATGATGCGGGGGCCGTAGCCGTTGGTCACGTCGAGCTGCAGTTTGCGGGCCTCGGCGCTGTTCCACCGGACGTCGGCTTCGCTGAGCCGCGCATCGAGACGCTGTGCGCGGTCAGGCAGGTTGTAGTAGCCGGGCACTGGCACACCACTGGCCGGCTGGGGCTGGTGGTTGGCCGAGAAAACATAGCCGCGGGCCGGGTTTTCTTCCTGCGGGTTGAAACGGAATGCGTAGTAGGCTTTTTTGTCGGCCTCGCCCTTGGCGGCATTGAGGATGAAGGCGGGGTTGACTCCCACGGGGCGCTGCGGCAGCAGGGCGGCCGCCCACCAGCCGATGTCGCCCTCGGCATTGGCCCACACCACATTGAGGCCGGGCGCGTGAATCTTGCTGGCGGCGTTGCGGGCCTTCTCAAGGGTGTCGGCGCGGTTGAGCTCGAAAAACGCCTGCTGTATCGGGTTCTCGGTCGCCAGAAACGCCCACCACATCGATATCGGGGTGGCGCCCAGGCTGTCCTTGAAGGCGTCGTTGATGATGGGGCCGTTGGGCGAGCTGCGCAGGGTGAGTTGCACCGGCTCGGCGCCTTTGACGAGAATCTGCTCGGTGCGGCTGGTCAGGTTGACCCACGCACCCCGGTGCCAGACCTGCTGCGGATTCTGGGGGTTCACGGTCTCGGCGATGAGGTCGATATCGTCGTTCTGGAACATGGTCAGTGTCCAGCCGAAATCCTGGTTGTGGCCCAGCAGCGCGGTGGGGTTGAGGGCCTGAAAGTGGCCGTAGAGCTCAAAGTCGGGGCTGCTGAGGTGCGCCTCGTACCAGATGGCAGGTGCGGAGAAGGCAATGTGCGGGTCTCCCGCCAGCAGCGGGCTGCCGGACTCGGTGCGCCGCCCCGAGATTGCCCAGGCGTTGCTGCCTTCTAGTAATGGAATGCCGCCCAGCTCGGTGGCCTGGAGGCTGACCGCAGCAATGCGGTTCAGGCTTTGCCAGCCGGCGTCATTGAGTTGCGCCAGGGGGTTGATAACGCCCTCGGGATGCCAGCTGAGGTCGAAGTTGCGCAGGTAGTCGGGGCCGAGCTTGTCACGGATGAAGGTCATCACCGGCTCCTGCCGGAAGGCTGCGGCAAAGCTGTAAGCCAGATAGCCGGCCACGGCATAGGTGTCTTCGGGGGTGAAGGGACGGGGGGTAATGCCCAGCACATCAAATTCCAGCGGCGGGGGGTGGGATTCCTGGTACTGATTGATACCGCTGAGGTAGCTCAGCAGGGCGCGGTTGGCCGGGTCCTTGCGGTCAAAGTCGGCCACCATTTTCTGGGCGTGCTGGCGCAGGCCCATGGTGCGGAAGAGCTTGTCCACCTCCAGCAGCTTGGGGCCCAGTACCTCGGCCAGCTCTCCTTTGGCCAGCCGGCGCACTATTTCCATCTGAAACAGCCGGTCCTGGGCATGCACATAGCCCAGTGCACTGTAGAGGTCCATTTCGTTACGGGCCGAGATGTGGGGCACTCCGCGCTCATCGAAGCGGACCACCACGTCCGCGCCGAGTTTTTGTAGATACACCTGGCCGCTGCGCTCGGGCAGCTTGGGGTAGAGGTAGCGCCCGCCCAGACCGGCTGCAATCAGCACCAGCAGGGCCAGCAGCGCGCCCACCAGTTTGAGGGCCAGTTTCATCGTCGTACTCCTGTTTTTCTGCTCTCGAGTCTAGCGCGCGAGCATGGCGGCAGCCTGCAACCCGCTGCGGATGGCGCCCTCCAGCGTGGCGGGGTAGGGGCCGTCCACATAGTCGCCGCAGGCCCACAGAGCGGGCGCTATGGCGCAAGGCGGACGCAGCAGAGCGGGCGTGCAGGCGAAGGTAGCGCGCTTTTCCACCACGGTTTGCAAGGGCTGCAACGCCCAGCCGAGCTGCGCGGCAGCCTGCGCCAGGACCTGCCGCTCCAATGTGGCCTTGTCGCCGGAACTGGCGCTGACCACAAAAGCCATTAGTCCCTGCGGCCCGCCGAGCTGCCCGCGGTCCAGCACAAACTGGGCGGGGAAGTCTGTGTTGCTGCGCAGTGCGACCATGGGGCGGGGCAGGCAGGCGTTTGTGCCAAAGGCGTAAACAGTGGCAATGGACTCGTGATGCAGGGCGGCTGCAGTGGCAGCCCAGGATTTCAGGCTATTTGCTATGGATTCAGGAGCTGCATACGCAGACGCTGTAAGCGCTTGAGCCGCATTTGGCGCTGAAGTGGCCCAGATGACGGCATCGAATGCTTCGCCGTCACCTTGGCCTTCGTCCTCGCGCCTGCCTTCGCCTTCACCGTTACTTTCGCCTTCTCCGCTTTCGCCGCCTCCCCCGACTTTTCCGATGCCACTATCTCGCTCACCGCGGTGGCGCTCGAGTTCAATCTGCCAGCGTATCCGGCCCATTTCCGCTGTGGCCCCGGGTTCCGCGGTCCCGGCCTCCCGGGCATCGGTCAGCGCCCGCAGGCCCTGCACCCGCGCACCGGTACGCACCTCTGCGCCCCGCGCGGTCAGCCAGCAGGCAGCGGCATCAGGGAATAGGCGGGAGAGATCGCCTACCGGCAGCAGCAAGTCGGAACTGCCCCGCCCGCCAAAGAGCGAGTCGCGCAGCACATTCAAGAAAACCTGACCGCAGGCGCGCTCTGGGGGAGTGTTCAGGGCGGAAACGCACAGGGGCTCGATCAGCGAGCGATAGATTGCGGGGCTGATTCCGCCAATGAAGTCATTGGCCGATGGGCCCACGCCACACAGGTCAGCCACGCTGGCGCCCGGCGCGCAGCGAAACCCCGCCCTCTGCCAGCCTATGCTTGCGCGCAACAGGCTCCAGCGGTCGCGCCACGACCAGCCGCGCGCGGTGGCGATACCGGCCAGTGCGTTGAGGGGGCTCGGCCAGTCCGGCAGGGCCAGACCGGTGCCGTCGGCAAAGCGCAGGTCCAGCGGCAGGCGCCGGAGTTGCGCCGGATCCACACCGACAGTACGCATGAGTTCCAGCGTGCTGCTGTAGGCGCCAATCAGGATGTGCTGCCCGTTGTCCAGCGTCACCGGTGTGCCGCCTGGAAAAGTGCTATTGAGGGCTCTGGCCCGCCCCCCTATTGCGCGGGATGCTTCAAAAACAGTAGCGTGGTGCCCGTCCAGCGTCGCCCGAACCGCTGCCGCCAAACCGGCCCATCCCGCACCGACGATGGCGATGTTCATCCCTTGCCCAGCGCCTGCACCTTCCACGCCAGCCAGAATTTGCGCAGCGGGGTCAGGCTGATGCGCTGGTGCAGCACCTGGAAGTTATCGCGCTCAATCTCGGTCAGCAGGGCCCGGTAGATGCTGGCCATCATCAGGCCCGGCTTCTGGGCGCGGCGGTCGGCGGCGGGGAGCAGGGCCAGGGCCTCGTCGTACAGGGCGTGTGCCCGCTGTGCCTGAAATTGCATCAGCGCCACAAAACGGTCGGAGTGGGTGCGCTTGAGGATTTCGTGAGCTTTGACGTCGAACTGTTGCAGCTCGTTGACCGGCAGGTAGATCCGCCCGCGCAGGGCGTCTTCGCCCACGTCGCGCAGGATGTTGGTGAGCTGCAGCGCCTGGCCGAGTTTGTGGGCGTAGTCGGTGGTGGCGGGCTGCGTCTGGCCGAATATGCCGGCGGCCACCTCGCCCACCACGCCGGCCACCAGATGGCAGTAGCGCTGCAGGCCGGGGTAGTCCAGGTAACGGGTTTGCTCCAGGTCCATCTGGCAACCGTCAATCACAGACAGCAGCTGGCGGGCCTCTATCCGGTAGGGCGCAATGTGGGGCGCCAGCGCTTTCATCACCGGGTGGCTCGCCTGGCCCTTGAAGGACTGCTGCACCTCGTTGCGCCACCAGGCCAGCTTGGTGGCTGCCACGCCGGGGTCGACCATCTCGTCCACCACGTCGTCTACCTCGCGGCAGAAGGCGTAAAACGCGGTAATGGCGGCGCGGCGCGGCGCCGGCAGGAACAGAAATGCGTAATAAAAGCTGCTGCCCGAGGCGGCGGCCTTGTTCTGGACGTATTGCTCTGGGGTCATGAGGCTATTGTCGCCGCCCCGAGCTACTCAATTGCGGCCTCATTTCGCCCCCAGCGCTACATCCACACGGCCCGCCACAGCATGACGGCGTAGTCCCTTGGCACCAGCCGCGGACGCCGCTGCAGGGTGGCGTAGTCCATGGCGGCTATCTTGTCCAGAATACGCAGGCCGCCTTGCACCACCAGCCGCAGCTCCCAGCCGGCGCGGCCCGGCAGCCGGTGCACCAATGGACTGCCTTTTTGCATGCTGGCGCCCGCCAGTTCTGCGCAAGCTGCTATCAATTTGGTAGTGGCGGGGGTGATCTTGCGCTCCAGAATGTCCTCATCGGTTACGCCAAAGCGCGCGCAGGCATCCTGCGGCAGGTACAAGCGCCCCCGCGGTATGTCCACACTCAGGTCCTGCCAGAAGTTGATGAGCTGCAGGGCCGAGCAGATGGAGTCGCTCATGGCGAGCGAGGTCGCGTCAGTCACGCCGTACAGGTGTAGCAGCAGGCGTCCCACCGGGTTGGCCGAGCGGCTGCAGTAGTCCAGCAGGTCTTCGTGGTTGCGGTAGCCGGTGCCATCCCGGGTGTTTTCCACGTCCTGCACAAAGGCGTCGAGCAGCGCGTGCAGCAGGTCGTCGGGCAGGGCGTGCGCCTTGCGTTGGACGGCCAAGGGGCCGAACACCTGCGGCCAGCGGGCCAGCGCGGGCGCCGCGCCCTCGAGCCCGCTGCGAAACAGGGCGAGATCAGCCAAGCGCGCGGCGGGGCTGGCGTTGCCTTCATCCGCCAGATCGTCGGCGGTGCGGGCAAAGTGGTAGATCGCGGCAATGGGTGGCCGCAGACGCGGCGGGCACAAGACAGAGGCCACTGGAAAGTTCTCGTAATGGCCGATTGCGGGCGTGTTGGGCATGGGCGGGATTGTGCCCCGCCCAACTTGACAAAGCGCAAGCCGCCACTTAAATTACTAACCGGCTGGTCATTAATATGTCACGCTGCGCCGCCGCCTCTTTCCATGCCCATGGAAAGTTGCCCGGGCGCTTCTCCGCCCGCCACCTGCCCCGCCCCCGAATCACCCTCAGATGTCCCTCGCCATGCCCTTCCAAAACCTTCGCCTTGTCTTGCCCGTGATCGTGTGCGCGCTGCTGCTCGCCGCCTGTTCCAAGCCGGCGCCCACTGAAGAACCTGTGCGCGCCGTCAAGCTGATGACGGTGGGCGAGGGCAGTATCCAGACCAGCATGGAGTTCGCGGCCGATGTGCGGGCCCGTGTGGAGTCGCGGCTGGGCTTCCGGGTGGGCGGCAAGGTGGTGCGGCGCGCGGTGGAGCCCGGCCAGACCGTGAAGGCCGGGCAGATGCTGGCCCAGCTGGACCCGCAGGACTACAAACTCGCAGCCGACGCTGCCCGCGCGCAAGTAGCTGCCGCGCAAACCAACCGCGATTTGGCCGCCGCCGACTACAAGCGCTACAAAGAGCTGCGCGACCAGAACTTCATCAGCGGCGCCGAACTCGAGCGCCGCGACGCTGCACTGAAGGCCGCCCAGGCCCAACTCGAGCAGGCCCAGGCCCAGCTCAACAGCCAAGGCAATCAGGCCGGCTACACCACCCTGGTAGCTGATGTGTCGGGCGTGGTCACGGCGGTGAGCGCCGAAGTGGGCCAGGTGGTGGCTGCCGGAGCGCCTGTGGTGCAAATTGCGCAG
>NZ_CAMCVG010000093.1 GCF_945881795.1 Rhodoferax sp. OV413 | reverse complement strand
AAAATCCAGCGGGAACCATCAACGGCCACAAATTGGCAAGCGAAGTTGAAGAGTTTATTGATCTTCAGTCCAACCAAACCGTGATGGACGAAGTTCTTAATGGGCTTAAAAAAGATAACAGCCTTTACAAACGTCTTCGTAATCGCGATGTGATTCAGGAAAGTTACAGCTCACAATCGATGCTCAAAAGATTATTGATGGACTTGAAAGAACTGGCTTACTATTGACGCCATTTAAAATTCATCTAATTTTTAGTTGTTAAAACCTCTCAAAACTCCAGGAATCCTGCTGGAGTTTTTTTATTTCAGGTGCCCTCTAAACTAAACGGTCTTTTAATTCGGAGTATCTGCTGCGCACCTTTGTTCACCACCTCGGTTGATTGGTTTTTGGCGATGAGCTTGGGCCATGCGTATTCACACGGCGACAGTGCGCGGTAGAAGCCGGTCGTATTCTTTCTTGACGACCTCATAGCACTCGCAGGTGCGCTTCTCCAGGCCCGGGCGGTCCAACACATTGATATGGCCCCGCGCATAGCTGATGAGGCCTGCGCGCTGGAGCTTGAGGGCGGATTCGGTCACCCCCTCGCGGCGCACGCCCAGCATATTGGCGATGAGCTCCTGGGTCATCACCAGATCGCTGCCCGGAAGCCGGTCCAGGCTCAGCAACAGCCAGCGGCAGAGCTGCTGGTCTAGCGTGTGGTGGCGGTTGCAGACGGCGGTTTGCGTCATCTGCGTAATCAGGGCTTGGGTGTAGCGCAGCATCAGATGCATCACGGGAGCGGACTTGTGGAATTCCTCCTTCATGAAGTGCGCGTTCAGACGGTAGCATTCGCCGGCGCTTTGCACGACAGCGCGGCTGGGCGTGGAGCTGCCGCCCATAAAGACCGATACGCCCACCATGCCTTCCATGCCGACCACGGCAATCTCGGCCGACGAGCCGCTTTCGAGCACGAATAGCAATGACACGATGGCGGTGGTGGGGAAGTACACATGGCGCTGTTGGCTGCCCGACTCATACAACACCTTCCCAAGCGGCAGATCGACGACTTCCAGATGCGGGAGCCAGCGCTCCCAAACGTCCCGGGGCAGGGAGGCCAGCAAGTGGTTGCGGCGCGGGTCAGTTTTCGGTAGCAATGGCACCTCGTGGAGGTAGTGGGCTGGTGTGCAAACTAGCCAGATAAGCATTCATGGTGCCAATGAGTGTACGGCTACGGGCACGAAGCGTATGTTCGTTACCGAACATTCATGCCCGGCAGAAGGGAGCGTCCGGGCTGAATTCCGCCGCACGGAAGCCCGCCTTTGACTGTCGATAATCGAGCCGAGCCCGCGCTTGTTCGGGTGGTAAAGGTTCCAGCTGCTTATGAGAGACATCACCCATAACCCCGATGCGCGAAGCTGGGTGGCGTCTGCCAATGCGGTCGATTCGGACTTTCCTATCCAGAACCTGCCCTTGGGCCGGTTTCGCCACAACCCGCTGGAGCCGTGGCAGATTGGCGTGGCTATCGGGGACAGGGTGCTGGACCTGCACGCCATTGGCCTGATTGACCACAACGACATGCGCCGCCTGATGGCAGTACCCGCAGACGCGCGCAGCGAGCTGCGCCTGGCGCTGTGGCAGGGCTTGAGCGAGGGGTCTGCGCTGGAAAAAATGTGGGCCGACGCCCTGCTGCGCCAAACCGAGGTGGAGCTGGGTTTGCCCTGCGAGGTGAGCGAGCTCACCCGTTTTGATGCCAGCAGCCCGTGGGCCCCGGTAGCCAGCGCTGGCCGCGCCTCCAGCATGGCCGCCAGCGGGCAGCAGTTTCACCGCCCGCACGGCCTGCTGCGGGCGCAGGGGCCTGAACACGCCTTCGCGTCTCAGGCAAGCGCCGAGTCTGCCTCTGCAGCGGTGGCACTTGGCGCCAGCCTGGATCTGTCATTTGAAGAGGGTTTTGGGGCCTGGGCGCATGCTGGTATTGCGCAGGGCGCTCCTGTTTCTATAGCGGATGCCGAATCCTGCATCGCCGGCATGACCTTGGTCAACGACTGGTGTGCCCGGGACCTCGGCCCATCGCAAATGGATGCGCGGAGTTTTGCGACCACCACCTCGCCGTGGCTGGTGACCCCCGAGGCCCTGGTGCCGTTTCGGGCTCCGCACGCAAGCGCTGCCCCGGCCCACCTCGACTCGGCTGCCAACCGCGCGCGGGGTGGTTTGCTGGCGCATATCGAGGTGTGGCGGCAGACCGCAGACATGCGCGCCGCCGGACAGCCCGCTGTGCGGGTGGCGCAGTCGGACATTTCGCGCCTGGGCTGGACGCTGGCGCAGCTGGTCACCCAGCACACGCTCAATGGCTGCCAGCTGCGTACGGGGGAGGTGCTGATGACCACGGGGCTGAATACCGCAGCGGGGCAGGGCGCCGCGGTGCAAGACGGCGACACCATCATCCTGCGGGGTGCTTGTGTGGCGGCCGGTGCGCGGCGTATTGGTTTTGGCGAATGCCGGACTACGGTGCTGAGTGCTGTGGCGGGGCCTAAGAGCTAACTCCGCCCATGAAAAAGGCCGGGGGATGCCCGGCCTGGTTTCGCAAGTGCGCTGCGCGCGACTTAGCTGAGGTGCTTGCCGATCAGACCGGCCATTTCAAACATGGTGACCTGCGCCTTGCCGAACACTTCCTTCAGCTTGGCATCGGAGTTGATATTGCGCTTGTTGGTGGCGTCTTGCAGGCCGTTCTTCTTGATGTAAGCCCACAGCTTGCTGACCACTTCGGTGCGGGGCAGGGGGGCTGCGCCCACCACAGCAGCCAGAGCCGCGCTGGGGGTCAACGCCTTCATGAAAGCGGCGTTCACAGTGCGCTTTTTGGCAGGGGCCTTCACGGCTGCTTTCTTCGCGGGGGCGGCGGCCTTTTTAGCTGGAGCAGCCTTGGCGGCTACTTTCTTTGCAGGAGCTGCAGCCTTGGTAGCGGGAGCAGCTTTTTTTGCGGGAGCGGCGGCCTTTTTCGCCGGTGCTTTTTTCGCAGTTGCCATGATCGGTGTCCTTTTAGAAGTTGATTTTCGGCCAGTAAAAAACAGCTTCTTCACTGGTGGCTCACATGCTAATGGCAAAAAAGCGCGAATCCAAGCGTAACGGCCCAATAAACAGGGGGGAATGTTGTTTTTTTCATTGGAGAAACGGCTAAAAACAGCTTTGTCGCGCCGGCTTCGGTGAGTGCGTGCGGGTAGCTGCGCTTGCCTGTGGCGGATTGCCACTACGCAGCGCGCGCGCCATCCTTGCCCGGCAGGGTTGCCAGCAGCACGCCCATCAGCGCAATGCACAAGGCCAGCCAATGCAGCGCGGTCATGGTCTCGCCCAGCACCAGCACGCCCACCAGGGTGGCAGAGATAGGCAGCATCACGGTGAATACGCCTGCGCTCGATGCGGGCACGTTCTTCAGCCCGCTCATCCATAGCCACACCGTCCAGACGCTGGCCGCCATCGCATAAAACACCAGCAGCATCCAGGAAGCCGGCTGCACCGCTCCAAAGTCGAACGACCAGGCCACATAGACGCCAAAGGGCGTCATCAGGGCCAGGCCCCAGAGGTTGATGAGTGCGGTGATGCGGCGCGGGCTCAGGGCGCCGGTGAGCTTTTTGGCAATCACCGCATACGCCGCCTCGCACAACACTGCGCCGAACACCAGCGCGTTGCCCAGCAGCGTGTTGTTAGGCACAAAACTGCCTTCCAGCCCCTGTAAATCCTGCGTGGGTAGCTCTTGTTTTGATAGCGAGAGCAGGCCGATGCCCACAACGCTGCAGGCGATGGCCGCCCAGGTGCGGGGGTGGATGTCCTCTTTCAGGAACACCCGGCTGAGTGCGGCTATGACCGCCGGAATGGCGGCCATGATGACGCCGGCCGACACTGCGGTGGTCATGCTCATGCCGGAAAGCATGCAGATCGAGAACAAAAAGTTGCCGAAAAACGACTCAAGAAACAGGTATTTGCGGGTCGCGGCGCTCATGGGCGGCTCGTCGGCGGGGCGCTTGAGCCAGTGCAATGTGGCCAGCCCGCCTATGCCAAAGCGCAACCAGGCGAGCAAAAAAACCGGCAGCACCAACACCAGCGGGCGGGAGAGGGCCACATAGCTACCCACCAGCGCCATGCTGGCGGCCAGCAGCGCATAAGAAATCAGTCGGGGCGGGGCTTGGAACAACGGAGGCCTTTGTGCGGATGTGTGGCGTGTCAGGCCAAAGGCCGGATCTGGACTTCTATAATCTTTTTTGTTGGCATTTTGCTTGAGTCAGTTAGTCGTTCGTCCTATCCACCCCCCTCTTTTCCTATGGAGATAAGCAGATCATGAAGAAGTACCTGTACTCGTTCGCGCTGTCGGCGCTGGTGTTGGCCGCGTGCGGCAAGAAGGAAGAAGCGCCTGCCGCCGCAGCCGCGCCCGCAGCCGTGGCAAGCGCCCCCGCTGAACCGGTGAACACCGAAGAGAAGGTGCTCAACATCTACAACTGGCCTGACTACATCCCCGAGGGCATGGTGGCGGCCTTCGAGAAAGAAACCGGTATCAAGGTCAACTACGACACCTTCGAAACCAACGAAGCTCTGCAGGCCAAGCTGGTGGCCGGCAACACCGGCTACGACCTGGTGGTGCCCGGTACAGTGTTCGCTAAGGCCCAAATTGAAGGCGGCCTGCTGCAGCCGCTGGACAAGTCCAAGATCAAAAACATCGCCAACCTGGATCCGGCCCTGATGGCCACCATGACCAAGGCCGACGCGGACAACAAACACCTGGTGCCTTGGGCCTGGAGCTTCACGACCGTGGGCATCAACAAGGGCAAAGTAGAAAAGGCGCTGGGCGGCATGCCCATGCCCGAGAACACCTGGGAACTGGTGTTCAACCCCAAGTACACCGCCAAGCTGAAGTCCTGCGGTATCGCTTATCTGGATTCCCCCACCGAAATCCTGCCTGCTGCGCTGCACTACATCGGTAAAGACGCCTATTCCAACAGCAGCGACGACTACAAGGAAGCCGGCGCCATGTTGGCCAAGGTGCGCAAGGACGTGCGCCTGTTCAGCTCCACCATGATTGACGACATCGCCGGTGGCAAGGCCTGCGCTGCCATCGGTTGGGCCGGAGACATCAACATTGCGGCTGCCCGCGCCAAGGAAAACGGCTCCAAAGACGTGATTGAGGCCCTGCTGCCCAGCACCGGCGCGCTGATTTTCATTGACGCTATCGCCTTGACCAAGGACGCCAAGCACCCCCAAAACGCGCACGCGTTCATCGACTTCTACCTGCGCCCCGACAACGCGGCGCTCATGACCAACGAGATGAACTACAACACCGGCAACAAGGCCGCGGTCGACAAAATCAAGCCTGAGATGACCTCCAACAAGAGCATCTTTGTGGACGCCGAATACTTCGGCAAGATGGTTCCTCCCAGCAGCTTCAGCAACGAAGCGCGCGAAGCCATGGCCAACGCCTACAACGCCTTCAAAAAAGGCAAGTAATCCTCGCGCCACTCGCACTCGGGGCTGTTTGTACGCCGGTATAAACAGCCCTTTTTTCTTTCCGGAGCTTTCACAAGGGTCCTTCCATGGCCGTGCACGCTGAACATTCGGGCTACCTCGTGACCGAAAGGCTCGTCAAACGATTTGACGAGGCGCTGGCTGTCGATGAGGTGTCACTCTCGATTAAGCAGGGCGAGATTTTTGCGCTGCTGGGCAGCTCGGGCTGCGGTAAATCGACCCTGCTGCGCATGCTGGCGGGCTTTGAGTCGCCCACCTCAGGGCGCATTCTTCTGGGTGGGCAGGACGTGGCCAACTTCCCGCCCTATGACCGCCCGATGAACATGATGTTCCAGAGCTATGCGTTGTTTCCGCATCTTGATGTCTGGGAAAACATCGCCTTCGGCCTCAAGCGCGAGGGGCTTCCCAAGGCAGAAATTCAGCAGCGCGTGGGCGAGATGCTGGACCTGGTGCAGCTAGGGCCCTTTGCCCGGCGCAAACCGCACCAGCTCTCCGGCGGGCAGCAGCAGCGGGTCGCACTGGCGCGCAGCCTGGCCAAACGGCCGAAGTTGCTCCTGCTGGATGAGCCGCTGGGTGCGCTGGACAAAAAGCTGCGCGAGCAGACGCAGTTTGAGCTGGTCAACATCATCGAAAAAGTGGGCGTGACCTGTGTGATGGTGACGCACGACCAGGAAGAAGCCATGACCATGGCGGGGCGCATTGCCGTGATGAGCAAGGGCCGCGTCCTGCAGGTCGGAACGCCGGAGGAGGTGTACGAGTACCCGGCCAACCGCTTTGTGGCCGACTTTATCGGCAACGTCAATATTTTTGAGGGTCGCCTGAGCGTGGAGGAGGTTGACCACTGCGCCGTCGTGACCGATATCGGCGAGATCAAGGTCGGCCATGGCGTGAGCGGCGCGCTGAACATGCCGGTGGGCATCGCGGTGCGCCCCGAAAAGATTGAGATCAGCAAGACGCGGCCCGATGTCAGCGTCAATGTGTTTTCCGGCCGGGTGAAAGAAATTGGCTACCTCGGCTCCTACAGCACCTTCATCGTGATTGCCGGCGACGGCACCCGCGTGAAAATCACCGAGGCCAACACCTCGCGGCTGGACTTGAGCGACATCACCTGGGAAGACGAGGTCTTCTTCTGGTGGGGCGACCGCTCCGGCGTTGTCTTGCGCGATTGAAGGCCGCCATGCCGCGTTTGCCTTTTGTGATTCCCATGCCGGGGCGCCGGTTTGTGATCGGCGTGCCTTTTGGCTGGTTGCTGGTGTTCTTTTTGCTGCCGTTTTTGATCCTGCTCTACATCAGCTTTGTGGACATGGGCAACGACATCAACCCGTTCAAGCCCATCTGGGATGCATCCACCGGCTTGCTCAAGCTGAAGTACGAAAACTATGGCTCCATCTTCCGCAGTGGTGATGGCGGCGGGCTGTTTCGGACGCTGTATGTCGAGGCGTATCTGCGCTCTATCTGGTATGCGCTGTGCACCGCGGTCTTGTGCCTCTTGGTGGGGTATCCGTTTGCTTACTTTATTGCCCGTTCCCGGCCCAGCGTGCGGCCCGCGCTTTTGATGATGGTGATGCTGCCGTTCTGGACGTCGTTTTTGCTACGCGTCTATGCCTGGAAAGGCATTCTGGCCGACCAGGGGGTGATCAATCAGTTGCTCATGGGGCTGGGCCTCATTCAAGAGCCGGTGCAAATGCTCTACACCAGCGTGTCGATGCTGGTGGGCATGACGTATGTGTACCTGCCGTTCATGGTGTTGCCGCTGTATGCCAACCTGGTGAAGATGGATTTCCGCCTGCTGGAGGCGGCATACGACCTTGGCGCGTCGCCCTTTAAGGCCTTCTGGCTGGTCACGGTGCCGCTCTCCAAGGCGGGCATCGTGGCGGGCTTTATGTTGGTGTTCATTCCAGCTTTGGGCGAGTTTGTGATTCCCTCGCTCTTGGGCGGGCCGGAAAACATCATGATCGGCCGCGTTGTGTGGGATGAGATGTTCACCAGCAACAACTGGCCGCGTGCCAGCGCGCTGGCTGTTATCATGATCGGGCTGATCGTGGTGCCGCTGGCTCTGTATTACCGGCACACCGGCGAATCTGCCGAAGCCCGTCATTGAGGTACCGCATGCAAAGCCGGCTTGAAAAACACGTTGGTAAGGTCTGGATGGCGCTGGTCTTCGCCTTCCTCTACATGCCGTTGATGTTCATGGTGGTGTTCTCATTCAACAGCACCCGCCAGGACGCGCAATTCACCGGCTTTTCGCTGCGCTGGTACGAGGCACTGACCCGTGACACCAAGATCGTCGAGGGCTTTTGGTTGTCGCTGCAGGTGGCGCTGGTCACGGGTGTGCTTTCTGCGGTGCTGGGTACTTTTGCGGCTTTTGTGCTGGTGCGCTACCGCCGCTTCTGGGGACGCACCATGTTCTCCGGCATGGTGAACGCGCCTTTGGTGATGCCGGAGGTGGTGGTGGGTCTGTCCTTGCTGCTGCTGATGGTGGGCGCTCAGAATGTTTTCGGTTGGCCGGAGCGCGGCATGTTCACCATCATCCTCGGCCACACCCTGCTGGGTATGGCTTACGGCATGGTGGTGGTGCAGTCCCGCTTGCTGGAGGTGAATCG